>NZ_CABUCJ010000049.1 GCF_902490045.1 uncultured Anaerotruncus sp. | reverse complement strand
TGATTGCCGAGCGCCAGACGGCGGGCCGCGGCCGGCTGGGCCGCAGCTTCTTTTCGCCGGGCGGGGCGGGGGTCTATCTCTCGATGGTGCTGCGCCCCGGACTCTCCGCCGCGGATACGGCGCTCGTCACCCCGGCGGCGGCGGTCGCGACCGCGCGCGCCATCTCCCGCGCCGCGGGGGTGGAGGTGGGCGTCAAATGGGTGAACGACCTCTATTACGCGGGGAAAAAACTCTGCGGAATCCTGGCGGAGGCGCCGCTCGGCGCGGACGGCAGGCCGGAATTCGTCGTGATCGGCATCGGCGTCAACGTGCTGGACGCGAGCTTCCCGCCCGCGCTTTCCGGCGTGGCGACTTCCCTCGAGTCGGCGGGCGCGCGGGGGACCGACCGGGCCGCGCTGGCGGCGGCGATCATCACGGAGATGCTCGCCCTCTGCGGCGAACTCGGGGAACGGACCTTCCTTGAGGAATACCGCGCGCGCTCCTGTGTGCTCGACCGGCCGGTGATGCTGGTGCGGGGGGAGGAACGCCGGGAGGCCTACGCCGTCGGCATCGACGACGAGGCGCGCCTGCTTGTAAGGCTGTCCGGCGGAAAAATGGAAACGATCGGCGCGGGGGAGATCAGCCTGCGGGGAGATTTCGCCTGATCGTGTGCGCCGATTGCGGCGCGATCGTGAGAATGGGCGAGAAATCCGGAGAAAACCGGCGAAAGGTTGGGGAAAATCGGCATAACAGCCTGCTACAAGGGTAGCAATTTACCTTGATAAAGTATAAAATATTCAAAAGCGGTCCGGATTTTGCCGCGCCGCCGCCCTTGAGGCAAAAATCAACGATGAATTGGGAGAAAGCATATGAAGAAGATTTTAACCGTCCTTCTCGCCGCGCTGCTCTGCGCGACCCTCTTTACCGCCTGCGGCAACCAGGCCGCTCCCGAGTCCTCCGCGGCGCCGGCCGCGATCAACGCGAAAGCGGACCTGGCCGGAAAGGTCGTCGCCGCGCAGAAAGATTCCTCGGGGCTTGAGGCCCTCCAGAAGGACGAGATTTATTCCTCGATCAAAGACGGCGCCGCCAAGGAGTACGCCGACTATGTCACCGCCATGGGCGACCTGGAGCTCGGCCGCTGCGACGCCATTGTGATGGACTCGGTGGTCGCGGAGTATTACATCACCGCGAACCAGAAGGCCATGAAGGTTCTGGATGAGACGATGGCCGCCGAAGAATACGGCATCGGCTTCAAAAAGGGCGAAACCGCCCTGAAGAACGCCGTGGAAAACGCCCTCTACGAATTGGCTCAGGAGGGTAAGGTCGCTGAGATCTCCCAGAAATGGTTTGGAAAAGACGACATGATCGTCACCTATGCGCCCGAGGGCGAGGCCGACACGTCCGCTCTTCCGGAGACGTTTGTGGTCGGGCTGGACGCCTCCTTCCCGCCGATGGGCTTCACCGATGAAAAGAACGAGATCGTGGGCGCGGACATCGACCTGGCCAAGGCGGTCTGCGAAAAGCTGGGAATGAAGTTCGAGGCGAAGCCGATTGACTGGGACGCCAAGGATATGGAGCTGGAAACCGGCAAGATCACCTGCATCTGGAACGGCCTGACCATCACGTCCGAGCGGCAGGAAAACTATGAGATGAGCCGTCCCTACATGAAGAACGAGCAGGTTATCGTCGTGATGGACGCCGCCTGAATCGGATTCCGCAAGTGAAAATGTTGCACTCCCGCCCCCTTTTGGGCGGGAGTGCAGACTGTTTTCCGGGGCGAAGGGCGCTTCGCCCCGGAAAACAGTCTGGGAAAATGAATGGGAGCGTGCCTCAATGGACTGGAACGAAATTGTTGTAACAACTTCCGCGCTGATGCAGGGCCTGGGCGCCGTGCTGCTTTTGTTTGTGGTGGTGCTGGCGGCCTCCATCCCGCTGGGCTTTCTGCTGACCCTGTGCACCCGCAGCCGCATAGCGCCGCTGCGCTGGCTGGTAAACGCCTACATCTATGTCATGCGCGGCACGCCGTTGATGCTGCAGCTCTTCTTCATCTATTTTGGCCTGCCTCTGCTGGGGGAGCCCTTCCGCACCCTCTTTTTCAGCGCGATGACCTGCGCGCTGGTGGGATTTTCCCTCAACTATGCCGCCTATTTTGCTGAAATCTTCCGCGGGGGCCTCCTGTCGATCGACCGCGGGCAGTATGAGGCCTGTCAAGTCCTCGGGCTTAACAAGGTGCAGACCACCTTCCACGTCATCCTGCCGCAGATGATCCGCGTCGCGCTGCCGAGCATCACCAACGAGTCAATCACGCTCGTCAAGGACACCGCGCTCGTTTTCGCGATTGCGATCCCGGAAATCCTCCACTATGCCAAGGTGGCGGTCAGCCGCACCGGGAGCATCTTCCCCTATGTGATCGCCTTCGTCATCTACCTGGCGATGAACACCGTCCTCCAGTTGGTTTTCAACTGGCTGGAAAAGAAAACGGCCTATTAAGGAGGGCGGGGACATGAATCTGATCGAAGTAAGCGGCCTCAAAAAGGGCTTTTCCGGGCAGGACGTGCTCACCGACGTGAGCTTCACCGTGAAGCGGGGCGACGTGATCGCGGTCATCGGGCCGTCGGGCGCGGGCAAGAGCACGATGCTGCGCTGCCTGATCGACTTGGAGAAGGTGGACGGCGGCAGCATCGTCGTTGAGGGGGAGCCGTTCGTCACCGACGGGGTCTATCCGCCGCCGGCGAAGGTGCGGGCGATCACCGCGAAGATGGGGATGGTCTTCCAGTCCTTCAACCTTTTTCCGCACCTGTCGGTGCGCAGAAACCTGACGATGCCGCTCATCAAGACGCAGGGCGTCGCCCGGGAGGAGGCGGACGCGCGCGCGGCGTCCATCCTCGGCAAGGTGGGACTTCAGGACAAGATCGACGCGATGCCCTCGACGCTGTCGGGCGGGCAGAAGCAGCGGGTCGCGATCGCGCGCGCGCTCATGCTCAACCCCGACATCATGCTCTTCGACGAGCCGACCTCCGCGCTCGACCCACAGCTCACCGCCGAGGTGCTCGGCGTCATGCGCAAGCTCGCGGAGGAGGGGATGACAATGGTCGTCGTCACCCATGAGATGTCCTTTGCGCGGGACGTGGCCAACAAGATCCTCTTCATGTGCGACGGGGAGATCGTCGAATCGGGCCCGCCGGAGGAGGTCTTCGGCAATCCGAAGGACCGGAGGATGGCGGAATTTTTCGGCAGCGTGTCCTGAAAAACGCCCGTTTTAAGGCCGCTTAAAAAATTTTTCCAATTTTCCTGAAGTAATCCGCGCGTTTGGGCATACTCTATGAGGGAAGAATGAAGCCCGATGCGGGCAATGACCAAAGGAGAATGTAACATGAAAAAGATTTTTGCCGTCCTGCTTTCCGCCGTCCTGTGCGCCGGGGCGCTTGCCGGGTGCGGTTCGAAACCCGCGGCCTCCGGCAGTTCCGCCGAGATGAAGGAGGGGCAGACGATCCAGACGGTGGTCGACCAGATCATCGACGAGGTGGGGATCGCGATGCCCGCCGAGATCGACGACACCCTCATGAAGGACGTCTTCTACATCGACCCCGAAAAGGACGTGGACGAGTATTACGGACAGTTCGCGATGGTCAATGTGAGCGCCGACAACCTGCTTGCCGTCAAGGCGAAGCCGGAACAGAGGGACGCGGTGATCGAGGCGATGGGCAAGCGCCTCAAGGATGTGCAGGCATCCTTCGCGAACTACCTGCCCGACCAGTCGGAAAAGGCGCAGAAGGGCCGCGTGGTCGACCGGGGGAACTATGTGTTCCTCGTGATCCTCGGGGAGAGCCCGGAAACCTTTGACGACGATCTCGACCGCGCGGTCAAGATCATCGACGAGGCATTTGCCGCGTAAATCTTGCATAAAACCGCAGGATTTGGTAAAGTGTACTGGATAGCTTCTATTCGGTACACTTTCATTTTGTGACAAAAAGGGGAGAAACCCGTGGTATTCAGCAGCCTGCTGTTCCTGTTCTGTTTTTTGCCGGTGGCCTTCGCGGCCTATTATATCGCGCCGGCGCGGCTGAAAAACGCCGTACTGCTCGTGGCGAGCCTCGTCTTTTATTCATGGGGGGAAATCCGCTTTTTCCCGGTGATGATCGCGGTGATCCTCGTCAACTACTTTGCGGGGCTGGCCATCGGCCGCTGGCGGAAAAACCGCGCGCTCAGCCGCGCCATCCTGCTGCTATCGCTCATTTTCAGCATCGGATGGCTCGTCTTCTTCAAGTACAGCAACTTTTTGATCGATAACTGGAACACGCTGACGGGGATGGCGGTCCCCTACATCGAAGCTGCCAGGACCCTTCCGCTCGGCATCAGCTTCTATACCTTCCAGATCATGACCTATACGGTCGACGTCTACACGGGCAGGGTGGAGACCGAACGCAGCATCATCAATTTCGGCACCTTCGTCGTCCTCTTCCCGCAGCTGATCGCCGGCCCGATCGTCAAGTACTCCGACATCAGCCGCGAGCTGCACAGCCGCAAAATCACCCTCGGCGCGGTGCAGGACGGCATCGGACTCTTCATCCTCGGCCTGGGCAGCAAGGTGCTGCTGGCCAATTCGATCGGCGCACTGTGGAGCGACGTGGCGGCGGTCGGGTTTGCGAACGTCTCGACCGCTTCGGCGTGGCTCGCGCTGGCGGCCTTCACGCTCCAGATCTACTTCGATTTTTCCGGCTATTCGCTCATGGCCATCGGCATGGGCCGGGCGCTCGGGTTTACCTTCCCGCAGAACTTCAACTACCCCTATATCTCCCGCAGCGTCACCGAGTTCTGGCGGCGGTGGCATATGACCCTTTCTGGGTGGTTCCGCGACTATGTCTATATCCCGCTCGGCGGCAGCCGCAGGGGCCCGGCGCGCAACGTCCTGAACCTGCTGGTCGTCTGGGCGCTCACCGGGCTGTGGCACGGCGCGAGCTGGAACTTTGTGCTGTGGGGGCTTTACTACTTCGTCCTGCTCATGATCGAGCGGATGGGCTTCCGCGGATTCCTGGACAGGCACCCGTTCTTTTCCCACGCCTACTCTCTGCTGGCGGTCATGCTCGGGTGGGGACTCTTTGCAATTGAGGGGAACTTCGGCGCGCTCGGTGTTTTCTTTGGAAAGCTATTTTCCTTTACAGGTGGGACGGAATGGATGTTCTACCTGCGCAACTACGCGGTCGTGCTGGCGCTGGGGATTCTCTTCTCCATGCCGGTGCTGAACCGCATCCGTGACCGCCGCCCAAAACTCTGCCGCGTGCTCGCGTTGCCGTTTTTGGGGCTTATACTGGTGCTCTCGGTCGCCTATCTGGTCGACTCCACCTACAATCCGTTCCTCTACTGGAACTTCTGAGGGGGAAGCATGATGCAGACTTTTAAAAAATATCCGCTCGTCTTCCTCTTCGCGGCCTTCCTGCTGGTCGTGTCGGCGGCGAACCTGCTGACCCCCGACCGGGAGAAGAGCGAGCTTGAGAACCGCCCGCTCGCCCAGAGGCCCAAGCTGACGGCGACGGCACTGCTGGCAAAGGAGCAGGAGAACAAGTACACCCAGCGGTTTGAAACCTATCTGAACGACCAGTTCGTCGGGCGGGACGGGTGGATCACGCTCAAATCGGTGAGCGAGTCGGCGCTCGGCAAAATCGAAAACAACGGCATCGTCTACGGGGCGGACCACTACCTGTTCGACCGGTATGAGACGGTGGACGAGCGCCGCCTTTCGATGAATATCGAGCTGCTCGGGACCTATCTGGCCGCTTACCGGGACGCCGCGCCGATCACTGTGGCCGTCATCCCGAATTCCTACGAAATCCTTTCCGACAAGCTCCCGGAGGGGCTGCAAAACGTCGATCAGGCCGCGCGCGTCGCCGAAATCTATGGCGCGCTGCCCGGCGGCGCGAACGTGCTCGATCTCTTTCCGGTGATGCGGCTCGCCGCGTCGGAGCGGCAGGCCTACTACCGCACCGACCACCATTGGACGACCTGGGGCGCCTACAACGCCTATCGTGCGTTCGTCGAGTCCCGGGGGCTCAGGGCGGTGGAATTTTCCGCGCTGGAGCCGCTGCGCAGGGAGGCGCCCGGCTTCTACGGCACCTACTTCAGCAAGTGCAAGCTCTTTTCCGCGGTCCCGGACACGATCGAGTGGTACGAGATTCCCGTCTCCTCCGTCACGGTGGGCGGGGAGGAGAAGCCCGGCCTTTACGACGCGGAGAAGTGGGGAGAACGGGACAAGCACGCCGCCTTCCTGTGGGGCAACAGCGACCTGACCGTCATCAAATCGGAAAACAGCCTTAACCACAAGGAGGGGCGGACCTCCCGCGTCCTGCTCATCAAGGACAGCTACGGGAACCCGTTCGCACCCTTCCTGACCTACAGCTACGACGAGGTGTGGATGGTCGACCTGCGCAACCTGACGGCGCCAATGAGCGAGGTCATGGCGCGGACGGAATTTGACGACGTGCTCGTCATGTACAATTTCGAGAACTTCGCGCAGGACTCGAACTTCACCTTTCTCAACCGCTGACACGCGAAAAAAGACAGCCGCCCGCGGGCGGCTGTCTTTTTAATTAATCTTCCGGCGGTTCGGGCGGGTCGCCGCCGGCTGGGGCGTCGAAGTCGGGGATCTCCGCTTTCATCGGGATATTGAGCTCAAGCGTGCGGGTATCCGCGCCCGCGCCGGGAGTTTCGCCGGGATCCTCCGGTTCCGCGGGGGGGAACTTGCCCCAGCGTTTGCCGATCTTCCCGGTGAGGATCAGGACCAGGTAGAGCAGTCCGAAGAGGAGCAGGAATCCGAAGAGGAACCGCAGGAACACGTAGGTGGAATCGGGCTGCGGCTCCACATAGCCGGGATACCGCTCGGGCGGCAGGTAGGGCGAGAGGCCGGTCGCATCGGTCGAGAGGGCGATCACCGCCGCCTCGGTGGCCGCGACCTCCGAAGGCCCGCCGATGGCGGCGGCGTAGCCGCCGTCCTGCTGCCGGAAGGATTGGAGCGCGTCGTGGAGGTCCCGCCCGTTTTTGGTGAACCGCGCGTCACCCAGGCCGATGCCGCAGGTGCGCACCGCCGTCAGGACCGCCGCGGTGCTCTCGCAGTCGGGACGGCCGCCGCGCAGGAAAGCGCCGTCCTCATCCTGCTGGGTGCTCAGCCAGGAGAGCGCCCGGTTGACCGCGGTGTTCACATAGGGGATGTCCCGGCTCGCGGCGAGGACGGTGACCGCCTGCGCGGTGGTGCGCACATCGGGGTCGCGCCCGGCGGCGGAACCGAATCCGCCCTCGCGAAGCTGGGAGGATACGATATAGTCGATGACCGCGGTGGGGGAGTTGTGCGCAGAGACGGGCGCCTGCGCGTCCGCCGCGCTGTAGGCGGCCAGCGCCAAAAGCGCGCCGCCCAGCCCCTCCTGGTAGATGTTTTCATGGGAGTAGAGGGCGGAGACGAGGTCGGTCTTTTCAAAGGACGCCGGGTCCCGGCCGCTCTTGACCAGCCCGATGATGCCCCGTTCAAGCGCGCGGGGGGAGGAAAATCCGTCCAAAATGCCGCTTTGCAGCTCCCCGGCCAGCATGTCGGCCGCGTCCTCCCGCACAGCCTGTCCGCCGAGTGAATAGGCGAGGATGCTGTTTTCTCCAGGGGGATTGGCGTCGAGATACCGCCAGGTCTGTTCGGCGACGGGGGCCGGGGACGCGTCGCCGGGGGGCGTTTCGGCGCCGGCCGTCACGGCCGAAAACAGGAGCAGCACGCCGGCGGCGAGGGCCGCGAACCGTCTTTGCAAGCAGCAATTCCCCTTTCTTTCAGTGGCTCATAAAAGTATAATACATTGCCGGGTGGATTTCAACTGCATTTGGAAATACATTTTTGCCCAAAATAGGGTTTGAAAGATGCGCGTCCATCATGTATAATAGCTAGAGGAATATCGACGGAAAACAAATAAAGAAGGTGCTCATGTGGCGACAAAATTTATTGTGCCCCTCCAGAAGCTGATCAAGGATTTCAACCTTGAGGTGGTCTATCTGCCGGAAGACGCTGCCGGAATCTCCATCTCCACGCCCGAGGTCAACCGGCCCGGGCTGCAGCTGTCCGGTTTTTTTGACTATTTCGACCACCAGCGGATGCAGATTCTCGGAAAGAGCGAGTTTGCCTTCCTCGACCAGTTCGACGAGGAGGAGCGTACCCGCCGCGTGGACGACTATTTTTCGAGCCGGCCCTCCGCGGTCGTCATCACCCGGAACATCGAGGTGACCGACCGGATGCGTTCCGCCGCGCAGAAATACAAGGTCCCGCTGCTGCGCACCGCCGACGGCACCTCAACCTTCATGGCGGGGCTGATCGGGGAACTCAACGTCGAACTCGCCCCCCGCGTTACCCGCCACGGCGTGCTCGTCGAGGTCTACGGCGAGGGCATCCTGCTGCTCGGCGAGAGCGGCGTCGGCAAGAGCGAGACGGCCATCGAGCTCGTCAAGCGCGGCCACCGCCTCATCGCGGACGACGCGGTGGAGATCCGGCGCGTCTCCGCCAAGAGCCTCGTCGGTTCGTCGCCCGAAAACATCCGCCACTTTATGGAGCTGCGCGGCGTGGGCATCATCAACGCCCGCCGCCTCTTCGGCATCGGCGCGGTCAAGATGACCGAGAAGATCAACATGATTGTCCAGCTCGAACAGTGGGACGCCGCCAAGGTGTACGACCGGATGGGCATGAACGACGAATACACCGAGGTGCTCGGCGTACAGATTCCGTCGCTGACCATCCCGGTGAAGCCGGGGCGCAACCTCGCCATCATCATCGAGGTCGCGGCGATGAACAACCGTCAGAAGCGCATGGGCTACAACGCCGCCCAGGAGCTGCTCGAAAAGCTCGGCATGGTCGAGCCGGACGGCGGCAACCCCACCGACTGGGGAGATTTCTAATCCGGAAAGGAACCTGACTGCATGCAGATCATCGCGGAAACCCACAGCCACACCGTCGCGTGCGACCACGCGTTCAGCACCGTCCAGGAGAACGTGCAATACGCCGCGCGCACCGGACTCCGGTTTCTCTGCGTCACCGAGCACTGCCCGGCGATGGAGGGCGCGCCGGGCGGGATGTTTTTCAGCAACCTGCCGAAGGTGATCCCCGACGTGATGGAGGGGGTCGTCGTCCTCAAGGGCGCGGAGACGAATATCATCGATTACGAAGGGGGGCTCGACCTGCCCGACCGCAAGCTCGCGCGGCTCGACTGGGTGATCGCCTCCTACCATGTCAACTGTCTCGCGCCCGCCGCCGAGGAGGAGCACACCGCCGGCTGGCTCGCGGTCGCGAGGAACCCCCTCGTCGACGTGATCGGCCACGCGGGGGATGAGCGCTACTGGTTCGACGTGGACACCGTCGTGAAGGCGTTCGCCGAAAACGGCAAGATCGTCGAGATCAACGCCCACTCCTTTGAATGCAGGCCCGGCTCGGCGGAAAACTGCCGGAAGATCGCGGAGAGCTGCAAAAAATATGGGGTGCGGGTGGTGTGCAGCTCGGACGCGCACTTCTTCACCCAGATCGGCAATGTCGGCGCGGCGGTCGAAATGCTGGAGGAGATCGGCTTTCCGGAGGAGCTTGTGATGAACGCCGATTACGAGCGGTTTCTGGCGCTCGCGCGGGAAAAGAGCGGACGTCCGCTTTTATAAAAGCCATCAGGAGGACATCAAGAGGAAAGGGAGAGCATACGATGAGTTATTACGTGGGAATCGATCTGGGCGGCACCAACATCGCCGTCGGCGTGGTGGATGAAAACCGCCAGATTGTCGGCCGTGCCAATGAAAAGACCAAGGCGTTCCACCCGGCTGAGGAGATTGCCGACGACATGGCGGCGACCGCGCGCCGGGCGGTTGAGAACGCGGGCGTCACCTTCGACGAGGTCGCTTGGGTGGGCGTCGGGACGCCCGGCACCGTGAACCCCGAAACGGGCATGGTGGGCCTCGCGGCGAACCTCGGCTTCCACGACACCCCGCTGGGGATGCTCGTCGCCGAACGGCTCGGCAAGAAGGTTTACGTTGAAAACGACGCAAACGCCGCGGCGTACGGCGAGCTGATGGCCGGCGCGGCCGAGGGGCTCGATTCGGTCGTCCTGATCACGCTCGGCACCGGGGTGGGCGGCGGCATCGTCATCGACGGAAAAATCCAGTCGGGCTTCAACTACAAGGGCGCGGAGCTCGGGCACATCGGCATGGTTTACCAGGGCGTGCCCTGCACCTGCGGCCGCCGCGGCTGCATCGAGTCCTACTGTGCGGTGACCGGGCTCATCCGCATCACTCGCGAATCGATGCAGCTCAACGCGAAATCCAAGATGTGGGAGCTCGCGGAGGGTAGCCTCGACAAGGTGAGCGGCCGCACCGCGTTCGACGCGATGCGCGCGGGAGACGAGGCAGGCAAGGCGGTCGTCGACCAGTATATCGACTACCTCGCCTACGCGGTGAGCGGCATCATCAACCTCTTCCAGCCGCAGGCGGTCGTCATCGGCGGCGGCATCAGCAAGGAGGGGGAGACCCTTTTCGGCCCGATGCGGGAGCGCGCCTATCCGCAGACCTTCAACTACGACCCCAACAACTGCTCGCAGATCATCAAGGCGAAGCTCGGCAACGACGCGGGCATCATCGGCGCGGCGCTGCTCGGCAAACAATACAAATGATTTTCCAGGAGGCTTCATGAGCGGGATACACGAGCTGCGGGCGTACTGCGAATCGATCGGGTGCGCCTGTCTTGCGGACGAACCGATGTCCAGGCACACGTCGTTTAAAATCGGGGGACCGGCGGATCTGCTGGTCCGCCCGGAGGACGCCGAGACGGCCGCAAAGGTCCTGCGGCGGGCGGGGGAGCTGGGCGTTCCGCTCTCGATCATCGGCAGGGGGTCCGACCTGCTCGTCTCGGACGAGGGCGTCCGGGGCGCGGTGCTCTCCCTCGACGAACAGGCCGCAAAGCCCCGCCTGCAAGGCCCGGAGACGATCTTCTGTCCCGCGGGCTCGAGCCTGACGGCGCTCTGCGTCTTCGCGTGGCAGCAGGGGCTGTCGGGGCTGGAATTCGCCTACGGCATCCCCGGCAGCGTGGGGGGCGCGGTCTGCATGAACGCGGGCGCCTACGGCGGCGAGATGAAGGATGTGCTCGAAAGCGTCCGCTGCCTCACGCCCGACGGAGGGGAGCGCGTCTTAGACGCCGCGGAGCTGGAGCTCTCCTACCGGCACAGCTGGTTTACGAGCCGCCCCGGGCATCTCGTCACCGCTGCGGTCTTCCGTCTCCAAAGGGGCGACCCCGCCGCCATCCGCGCCAGAATGGACGACCTCATGGCGCGCAGGAAGCAGAAGCAGCCGCTCGAATACCCGAGCGGCGGCAGCACCTTCAAACGCCCGGAGGGTTCCTACGCGTCGGCGCTCATCGACCGGTGCGGGCTCAAGGGCCGCCGGGTGGGCGGCGCGATGGTGAGCGAAAAACACGCGGGTTTCGTCATCAACTACCAGAACGCCACCTGCCGCGACGTGCTCGCGCTCGTCGAACTGGTCAAAAAGGAAGTGCTGGAACAGACCGGCTACACGCTCGAATGTGAAATCAAACTGCTCTGAGAGCGCCCGCCTGGCGGGCGGAAAAGGAAGCCTATGGAATTTGTAATCATCACCGGCATGTCCGGTTCGGGAAAGTCCCGCGCGATCGCGGCCATGGAGGATATCGGCTACTACTGTGTCGACAATCTTCCGCCCAAGATGGTCAAATCCTTTACCGACCTGTGCCTCCAGGCGGGGGATAAGGTGGATAAGGTCGCGCTTGTCATCGACGCGCGCAGCCGGGAAATTTTCGGGGACATCTTCGAGGGGATCGAGGAGTTCTTGGAGGCGTCAAGCGGCTTTGAGACCCTTTTTCTCGACTGCGAGGACGCGACGCTCATCCAGCGCTATAAGGAGACCCGCCGCACCCACCCGCTGATGGACGACGAAAACACCTCGATCGAAGAGGCGATCGCGGAGGAACGGCGGCTGCTCTCCCGGCTGCGGGAGTGCGCCGACTATGTGATCGATACCACCTACCTCTCGGTCAACCAGCTGCGGGAAAAGGTGGTCGGCATCTTCCTCGACGACAAAAACCAGGCGATGCTCGTCAACTGTATGTCCTTCGGCTTTAAATTCGGCCTGCCCAAGGAGGCGGACCTCGTCTTCGACGTGCGCTGCCTGCCGAACCCCTTCTACGTGCCCGAGCTCAAGAACCTGACCGGCCTCGACGGGCCGGTACGGGAGTACGTCCTCAAGTGGGAGCAGGCGCAGAAGCTGATTCCCAAGCTGTTCGACCTCGTCGACTACCTGCTTCCCCTCTACCGGGACGAGGGGAAGACCCAGCTCACCATCGCGGTCGGCTGCACGGGCGGAAAGCACCGTTCGGTGGTCTTCGCGCAGCTTCTGGAGGAGCACATGCAGGAACAGAAGGTGCGCAGCACCGTGACCCACCGGGATATCGCCAAGCGCAAGGAGTAGCCATGTCGTTTGCCTACCGCATCAAAAGTGAAATCTGCAATAACAGGCCGTTTCGCCAGCGCCGCAGGGGGGCGCTCGCCTACGGCCTTTTGCTGTTTGGACGCGCGTTCGGGCCGGAGGAGATCTCGCTCCACACCGAACACAAATTCGTCGCGCGCCTCTACGCGGACAGCATCTCCGACCTGGTGGGGCTGGGGGGCAGCATCACCCTGCGGGAGGTCAAGCGCAAGGACCGCCGGAGCGTCTACCTCGTGACGGTGGACAGCTTCTCCGACCGGGTCGCCGTGCTCTCCCGCTTCGGCTGCAGGGCGGGGGAGGACCCCCGCCGCATCGACTTCGCGTGGGTCCCCGAGGAGGAGGCCGCCGCCTTCCTGAGCGGGGCGTTTCTGGCGTGTGGCGCGGTGTCCGACCCGGAAAAGGGGTACCGCGTCGAATTTGCGACCCAGCACCAGCCGCTCGCGGACGATTTGGCGGCGCTGCTCGCGGAAGTTCTCGCGCCGCCCAAGCGCACCGTCCGCCGCAACGACTACCTGCTCTACTACAAGGAGAGCGAAAACATCGAGGACCTGCTCACCTATCTCGGCGCGCCCAAGTCGTCGCTCGAGCTGATGGAGGTCAAGATCGTCAAGGAGCTGCGCAACCGCGTCAACCGCGCCACCAACTGCGAGACGGCCAACATCTCCAAGACGGTCAACGCCGCGCTTGCCCAGATCGAGGACATCCGGCTGATCGAAGCGTCGGGGGGCGTCGGTGCGCTCGACGAGGAGCTGCGGGAGCTCGCGCGCCTGCGGCTGCAAAATCCGGACATGTCCCTGCGGGAGCTGGGACAGGCGCTTACGAGCCCGATTTCACGCTCGGGCGTCAACCACCGTCTGCGTCGGATTTCCGAATACGCCGCGGAGCTTCGCAAAAAGGAGCACAGGGAGGAAGAGAAATGATTCTGACGACGACCCCTTCGGTGGAAGGGAAAAATATTACGGAATACCAGGGAATCGTGTTCGGCGAGGTCATTGCGGGCGTCGATTTCATCAAGGACTTTACCGCCGGGCTCTCCAACTTTTTCGGAGGCCGCTCCGGGACCTACGAGGAGGAGCTGCTCCGGGCGCGCGAGGAAGCGATGCGGGAACTGGAGGAGCGCGCGCGGGCGCTCGGAGCCGACGCGGTCGTCGGCGTCGACGTGGACTACGAGGTGCTCGGCGCGAACAACGGCATGCTCATGGTGACCGCGTCGGGCACCGCCGTGCGGCTCGGTTAGGGCGGGAAAAAATCGGGCGAAGGGGGAACGGAAAATGGCTGATTTTGCGCATCTGCACGTACATACCGAATACAGCCTGCTCGACGGCGCCTGCCGGATCGAACGGCTGGTCGAGCGGGTCAAGGCGCTCGGGCAGTCGTCCGTGGCGATCACCGACCACGGCGTGATGTTCGGCGCGATCGACTTTTACAAGGCCGCCAAAAAGGCGGGCGTCAAGCCGATTATCGGGTGCGAGGTCTATGTCGCGCCGCGCACCCGCTTCGATAAACAGCACAAGGTCGACAGCTCCCCCTACCACCTCGTGCTGCTCTGCAAGGACAACACCGGCTACCAGAACCTGATCAAGATGGTGTCCGCCGGGTTTGTCGAGGGCTTCTATTCCAAGCCGCGCGTCGACCATGACCTGCTCGAGGAGTACCACGAGGGGCTCGTCTGCCTGTCTGCCTGCCTCGCGGGGGAGATCCCCCGGATGCTCGCCGCGGGGGACTACGACCGCGCCAGGGAGACGGCGCTCTGGTACCAAAACGTCTTCGGCGAGGGGAACTACTACATCGAAATCCAGAACCACGGCATCCGGCTGCAGGAACAGATCCTGCCCGACCTGCTGCGGCTCTCCAGGGAGACGGGCATCGGGCTTGTCGCCACCAACGACGCCCACTACATCGAACGGGCGGACGCCAAGATGCAGAGCGTGCTCATCTGCATCCAGACGAACACCACGGTGGACGAGCCGGGCGACCTCGAATTCGAGACGGAGGAATTCTACGTCAAGAGCCGCGACGAGATGGCCGAGCTTTTCCAGAACTACCCCGGCGCGCTCGACAACACCCTCAAAATCGCGGACATGTGCAACGTCGAGTTCGAGTTCGGCAACACCAAACTCCCGCTCTTCGTCGCGCCGGGCGGGGAGGACAACCTCTCCTACTTCAAGCGCCTCTGCTATGAGGGGCTGCGCCGCCACTACGGCGAAGAGCCCGACGCGGCCGTCGCGGAACGGCTGGAATACGAGCTGGACGTCATCATCAAGATGGGGTACGTCGACTACTACCTCATCGTCTTCGACTTCATCAACTACGCCAAATCGGTCGGCATCCCGGTGGGGCCGGGGCGCGGTTCGGGCGCGGGAAGCCTCGCCGCCTACTGCATCGGCATCACCGGCATCGACCCCATCCGCTACAACCTGCTCTTCGAGCGGTTCTTGAACCCCGAGCGGGTCAGTATGCCCGACTTCGACATCGACTTCTGTTACGAGCGGCGGCAGGAGGTCATCGACTACGTCGTGCGCAAGTACGGCGCGGACCACGTCGCGCAGATCATCACCTTCGGGACGATGGCCGCGCGCGCGGCCATCCGCGACGTCGGTCGGGTGCTTGGCGTCCCCTACCAGCAGGTGGACGCGATCGCCAAGCTCGTGCCGAACGAGCTGAAAATGACGCTCGACCGGGCGCTTTCGGTCTCGGCGGACCTCAAACAGATGCGTGAGAGCGACCCCAAGGTCGCCGAGCTGCTCGACATGGCGCGCAAGATCGAGGGGATGCCCCGCCACGCCTCCACCCATGCGGCGGGCGTCGTCATCACCCGCGACCCGGTGGACAGCTACGTGCCGCTTTACAAGGCGGAGGAGACGATGCCGGTCACCCAGTTCACGATGACGACGCTCGAAGAGCTCGGGCTGCTCAAGATGGACTTTCTCGGCCTGCGCACGCTGACCGTCATCAGCTACGCCGAAAAGGAGGCCGCCAAACGCACCCCCGGCTTTCGCGCCGACGGCATCCCGCTCGACGACCCGGACACCTTCGCGATGCTCACCAAGGGGCAGTGCGTCGGCGTCTTCCAGTTCGAGTCCGCGGGCATGCGCAGCGTGATCGCCCAGCTCGGCCCCGAATCGATCGAGGATTTGATCGCGGTCATCTCCCTCTACCGCCCGGGGCCGATGGAGTCGATCCCCACCTACATCCGCAACCGCCACAACCCCGAGCTCGTCACCTATAAGCACCCGCTTTTGAAACCGATCCTCGACGTCACCTACGGATGCATCGTCTACCAGGAGCAGGTCATGCAGATCTGCCGCGCGCTCGGCGGCTACTCCTACGGGCGCGCCGACCTCGTGCGCCGCGCGATGTCCAAGAAGAAGCACGACGTGATGGAAAAGGAGCGGGAGGTCTTCGTTTCGGGCGCGCAGGCGAACGGCGTGCCCCGGGAGACCGCGAACGAGATCTTCGACGAGATGAGTTCGTTCGCCTCCTACGCCTTCAACAAATCCCACGCGGCGGCCTACGCCTTCGTCTCCTACGAGACGGCCTACCTCAAATGCCACTATCCGCGCGAATTCATGGCGGCGCTTCTCACGAGCGTGCTCGACAACACCGACAAGGTCATCGAGTATATCGGCGAGTGCGGGCGCATGGGCATCAAGGTGCTGCCCCCCGACGTCAACATCAGCGGAGAGGGCTTCACGGTGAGCGGGGACGCGATCCGCTTCGGGCTGCTCGCGGTCAAGAACATCGGCCGGGGCTGCATCCGCGAGCTGATCGCAGAGCGGGAGGAGAACGGCCCCTTCCTCGACTTCTCCGACTTCTGCGAGCGGATGTACGGCAAGGAGACGAACAAGCGCGCGGTCGAAAGCCTCATCAAATCGGGCGCGCTCGACTGCGCCTGCAAAAACCGCCACAGCATGCTCGAGGGAGTCGAGGCGGTCCTCGACGACATCGACGCGGCCGCCAAGCGCAACATCTCCGGGCAGATCAACCTCTTCGACAACCCCGACGTGGGAATCAAATCCGTCCACCAGCTTCCGCAGGTGGAGGAATACGAGCCCTCCGAGCTGCTCGCGATGGAGAAGGAGACGACGGGGCTCTATATCAGCGGCCACCCGATGGCGCGCTTTGCCGAGATGATCGCGCAGGAGCGCTGCACGCTGATCGCCGACATCTCGAACGCCGAGGAGCGGGGGAGCCAGGTATCGGACGGCGCGTCGGTCCGCGTCGCGGCGATCGTCTCCTCCAAGCGGCTCAAATCGACCCGCGGCGGTGAGATGATGGCGTTCGTCATGCTTGAGGACACGAGCGGCAGCATCGAGATGCTGGTGTTCCCGAAGGTGCTTACGCAGTATTCCCACAAGCTCGCGGAGGGCAGCGTCGTGATCGTGCGCGGCAGGGTGTCGATGCGCGAGGAGGAGGACGCCAAGCTGATCTGCGAGGCCGCCGCTTCGCCCGGGGAGCCGCTGCCCGAGGGCGCGCCGGCCGGGGCGGGCCGCTATTCGGGCGCGCCCCGCCGCGACCGTGCGCCGCAGGCACCCGCCCGGCCCGCCGCGCCCCGCAGCAAAAACGCCGGGGCCTACCTGCGTATCGACAGTGCGGAGGCGCCCGTCTATGACCGGGTGAAGAACCTGCTCTCGATTTTTTCGCCCGAAAACGGCGGGACCGG
>NZ_CABUCJ010000048.1 GCF_902490045.1 uncultured Anaerotruncus sp. | reverse complement strand
TTGGGCGAGCAAGAAGTCGACCCGCCCGCCGGGGCGGGACCCGGCAAGCCCTCCGCCCGCTGGGCGGGAAATCCAAGACCGCCGCCGGTCGCCGGCAAGCTCCGCCGCTCGACGAGCGGCAAATCCCATCCTCCTGCCCTTGACAAAACGCGCCGAATGTTGTACACTTAATCGGTATAGTTTATCCTTTCTGGAAAAGCGCAAACAAAGGAGCGGATTTCATGTATATCACCCTCGAGGCCGACTATGCGGTGCGTATTGTCAACTGTCTGGCGAAGAACGGGAGCCGGATGGATGCCAAGGCGCTCTCCGCCGCGACGGGCGTGACCCTGCGCTTTTCCCTCAAAATCCTGCGCAAGCTGGTCGCACAGGGAATCGTCCGGTCCTACAAGGGCACGCAGGGCGGCTACGAGCTCGCCCGTGCGCCGCAGGAGATCCCGCTCGGTGAGGTCATCGAGACGGTGGAGGGGCCGATTACGATCAGCCGGTGCGTCGGCGGCGACGGGGAGTTCCAGTGCACCCGCGTTGAGGAGGGGGAGTGCCGGTTCAACCGCGCCTACGCCGAGATCGCGAAGCTGGTGCGCGACCGCCTCTACGCCATCCACTTCGGCGAATGACCGCGCCGTTTGCCGCGGGGCTGGCCGCCGGGTGCGCATGGGCGGCGGCGGACGCGCTGCTGCTGCGCTATGCCGCGAAAAAAGCGGCGAAAGCTCCCGAACGCGCCGGAACCCTTGTCATGCTGGGGTTTGCGGCGCGCTGGTTCTTTACGGTCGCGCTGATCGCGCTGGCGCTGATTCTGCCGCAGCTCGACGCGGTGGGGGCGCTGCTGCCGCTAATCGCGCAGAAGCTGCTGCTTGCCCTGCTTGCGGCGCTGCCCCGCCGACAGAAAACAGACGCGCCGCCGGAGGGCGGCGCACGGAAGGAAGATGGACCAAAATGACGGAACGAGAAAAGATGCTCGCCGGGGAGCTGTACGACCCCGGCGACCCCGAGCTGGTGCGGCTGCGCCTGACGATGCGGCAGCTCTGCCAGGCCTACAACAATTTGCCGCCCGAGGACGAGGCGGGGCACGACCGCCTGCGCCTGCGGATGTTCGGGGCGCACAGGGAGTACGCCTACATGGAGCCGCCCGTGTGGTTCGATTACGGCGTCAACATCTCGGTGGGCGAGCATTTTTACGCCAATTTCGGTCTGACCGTGCTGGACAGCGCGCCGGTCGTCATCGGCGACCATGTGCAGATCGGGCCCAATGTGGATATTTACACAGCCACCCATCCGCTCGATCCGGCGGCGCGCGCCACGGGACTCGAGTTCGGAAAGCCGGTGCGCATCGGCAATCACGTCTGGATCGGCGGGCATACGGTGATCAACCCCGGCGTGACGATCGGCGACAACACGGTGATCGGTTCGGGCAGCGTCGTGACGCGGGACATCCCCGCGGGCGTGCTGGCGGCGGGCAATCCCTGCCGCGCCATCCGGAAGATCGTGGAGCGCCTGTGACCAAAGGGAACTTTCGGGAAAGTTCCCTTTGGAAACCCTCAAAGCGTTTGGCGCAGGCGGGGCGTTGCCCACATCCGTCCCGCGCGGTTTGTGAAGCAGAGGAAAGCGGCCGCCCTTCCGGGCGGCCGCTTTGTTTTTTATTCCGCGCGTCGGAAGGCGCGCCGGTCAATAGTCGATGACGACAAATTCCCCGAGGTTTTCGGGGGCGTCGAGGGGTTTTGAAAAGTCGGCCGGATAGAAGCATCCGGAGTGGGGCTTTTCGGGCCCCTCGCAGAGCTTGTAGAGGTTCCCGGTAAAGACCGCGTCCTTTACGGGGGAGAAGCGGGGATAGTAGGTCTTCATGACGGCGGCGGAGAGGAAGAGGTTGCCGCCCCAGAACACGCCCTGCAAATCCTCGCCGGTAAACATGTGGAGCGACGCGGCCTCCGCCGCGACAAGGACGGTGGTGACCTCCTCCTCGCCGCGCAGGATGCGCATGCTCCGATCGGCGTGGATCGAGAGGGTGAGGGCGGGCTCGTCCCCGGTAAAACGGAAGACCGCCCGCAGCTCGCTCTGCGGGAGCGGTTCCGCCTCGAAAGCGAGCAGCTGGAGGGAGAGACCTCCGTGGGAAAAGCAGACGCGCGCCTGGGAATAGGGCTTGTAATCCCGCTTTTCAAGCGGGAAGGTGGTGAGCTTGGCGACGTGAAGCGTCTCGTAGTCGGGCTCGCCGGGAAAGAGGCGGACTTTAAAGGCCATGTAAAAACCTCCTGTAATCAGACGTCGGGCTGGGGATAGCTGCCGTCGGGGCTGTAGATGATGTAGCTGATGATGCCGTTCTGGGAGGCGGCGCCGATCTGGGCGTTAATATCATCGACCGTATACATCTTATTATTCTCGATCGTGTAGGAGGCGGGATACGCCTGCACGAGCACGGTGACGTTTTTGCCCGCGACGTCGGGGGCGATGAACTTGAGCAGGCTGTCGACGGTGCCGCGCGGGTCAAGCACGGGCGCCTCGAGCGAAAAGCTCTCAAGGGTGAAGCCGTCGCCGAACTGGGCGGGCATCACGCCGATGGTCACATTGTCGTTGGCCAGCGCGAGGGGGTTGGAGCCGTAATAGGTGTTGTTGCCGCCGAGCGCGGCGAGCCCGGAGATATAGACGCTCACGTCGCCGCCCTTGTCCCGCACCTGCCGGTCGATTTGGTCGAGAAAGACGGAGAGCGCGTCCGACCGGGTCACCCCGTCGGCGGTCGGGCCGTAGGAGGCGTACTCCTGCCCGTAGCCGGTGGGGAAGCTGACGTTGTCGAGCAGGATCCGCCCCACCCCGAGCGACACGCTCTCGGTGGCGATGTCGATGACGTAGGCGCGGGCCAGGTCGGAGTAGGGGTTGAGCCAGGGCATGCCGCCCTGGTCGGCGGCGTTGTCGAGCCAGAGGATTTCGGTGTTCATGTATTTGATGCCCGCGTCGGGAATCCGGGAGGGCGCGATGGGGTCCCGGAAGGCGTTGAGCCGCCCGATGGGGATGAGGTTCTTCTCCCTGAGCTTTTGGCAGAGGGCCGCGAGGTCATAGGCGTTTTCCGCCTGCGCGCCCGACTGCGCCACCAGGTCGAGGTCGGACCGGTAGAGGATGTTGCCCTGCTGGTCCTTGAGGTCGAAGAGCACCGCGTTGATCTCGGTACGGGTGAGTTCGTCGAGCAGCTGGTCAAGCCCGGCGGAATCCCGGACCTGCGCGTTCGTCAGGTAGAGCGCGCGCACGTCGGCGGGGACGGGCGGCTCGGGCTCGGGCTCCGCCTCGGGCGTGTCTGCGGGAGGGGGCGCGGGCTCGGCCTCGCTCTGCGCGCTGTGGGAAGCGGCCGCGAGCGCGCCCGAGAAGTAGTCGCGGATGGGGCCGTAGGCGTTATAGCCCACGAACGCCACGATAAAGACGGCGGCGGCGGCCAGCGCCCCCCGCAGGATGAGAGAACCTGCCGAGCGCTTGCCGCGGTAGATGCGTTTGTACCGTTTGATCTTGTAATTCTTTGCCATCATATCACCACCGTTTCAGGATAGGCGCCTTGAAAAACCGTCAGGTCGGGAGCTGGTGGCCGATCAGCCCGTAGATCGCCAGGGAGAGGATGCCGATATAGAGCAGCATGATGGGCAGCCCGCGGAAGGCGCGGGGCACGTCGGACAGGGCGATGCGGCGGCGGCCCTCCCGCACGAGCAGCAGGGCGGCGGTATAGCCGACGCCCGAGCCGAACGCGAAGCCGAGGGTTTTGACAAAGCCGTAGCCGCCCGAAAAGGCGATGAGGATGGTGCCGAGCACGGCGCAGCTGAAGGCCGCGTTCGCGGCGTCGCGGCGCAGCGGGTAGTGAATGCGCGGGAACCACGCGCGGGTGACGAGGTAGAGCAGCGTGAAGACGGCGCAGACGCACGCCAGCGTGGCGATCGAGCTCAGATAGCGGATGCCGAGCCGGGTGGAGAGCTGCTGTTCGCGCAGCAGCCGGTTGAGCGGCCACGCGAGCGCGGCGGAAACGACGGTGATAAAGGTGAGCGCCGCGCCGAACACGAAGATGCGGCGGGGGGCCCCCATCATCAGCGTGTCCCTGCTCGACCCGAGCCCGCGGGTAAAGACCGCGTTCTGCAGCACGGCCGCGGAAAGGGCGATGATCAAAAATTCAGACAGAACGTTCATGGGTTACCTCCATAGAAAACCGGCGGGCCGGTTATTCCGGTTTGGGATTGTGCCGCCGGTAGGAGAAGACGAGCACGGCGCGCCGCAAAAAGCGCACGAACGCGCTGAGCAGCGCGACGGCGATGAAGCCCGCGAACGCGATCTGGACGCCCTCCGCCCGGAAGGGGAGGGGGACCGGGACGCCCCACAGGGAGCCCGCCCCGAGCAGCTCGCGGAAGAAGGCGATCAGGCACATGGCCAGCGCGAAGCCGATGCTGTAGGCCGCCGCGTCGACGAGCGCCATGACGGGCCGGTCGGCCGGGCGCTCATAGCGGGCGCAGAGGGTCAGCAGGATGGTGTTGACCGAGAGGATGGGCACATAGACGCCCAGCGAGTCGGCGACCTCGGGGGAGATGGGCAGGATGAGCGGCACGCACGCGACGACCACCACCATTGAAAAGAGGGTGTAGACCACGGGCGAAAACCACCTCGGCAAAAACCTGCCGACCAGCGAGGCGAGCAGCACGGTGGGGATGAGCGAGCAGGCGAGCAGGATGGAGATCGACACGCTGCTGCGCAGGCTGGTGGTAACCATCACCGCGAAGGGGAGCGCCAGCCCGCAGCAGAGCACGGGGTTCCTGCCGAAGATGCCGTCAAACCAGCGTCCGCGCCTGCGGGTTTGTTTTAGCTTTTCTAGCTTCAAGGTGTTTCCTCCTTATGGCGCGGTGCAGCGATTCGTTGTAGCGGTCGATCAGCGGGACGAACGCGTTTGCAATGAGCACCGCGAAGGGCATACTTTCCTCATATCCGCCGAAGTAGCGGAAGAGCATGGCGACCACGCCCGCGAAGACGCCGTACACCGCCATCGAGGAATCCCGCTTGGGGCTGGTGACGGGGTCGGTGAGGACGAAGACCGCGCCGAAGAGCAGCGTCCCGGACATGAGTTCGTAAAAGACCGCCTGCAGCCCGGTTCCCGCGCGCGGGAAGAGGAGCGCCACCACGGCGCAGGCCGCGAGGAAGGGCAGCGGGAGCTGCCAGCGCACCGTGCGCCGGAAGATGAGGTAGACCAGGCAGGCGAGGATGACGAGGATGTTGGTCGCGCCCATCGGGCCGGGGTAGTTGCCGAAGAGCAGATCGGTGAGGTTGTTGGCGGGAACGCCGCCGACCTTGAGCACGAAGGCGGGGTTCTGGTAGAGCAGCGCGGTGACCTCGCCGAAGGCGGGGATGCGGTCAAAGGGCATCGGGTACATGAACACGAGCCCCGGCCAGCAGATCGCCGCGAAGGAGAAGCCCGCCGCCGCGGGATTGAAGAGGTTCTGCCCGGTGCCGCCGAACGGGTGCTTGACGATCGCGATGGCGAAGACGGCGGCGGCCGCGACCACATAGTAGGGGATCGTCGCAGGCATCGTCAGCGCGATGATAAGCCCCGTGACCACGGGAGAGAGGTCGCGCGGATTGGGGCGCCTGCCGCGGATGAGGGTGCACAGCGCGTCGCAGACGACCGCTGTGACGACCGACACGGCGCAGACGATCAGCGCGCGCCCGCCGTAGTAGAGGAACGCCAGCACGCACAGCACGAGCAGCAGGATGATCATATCGGACATGAGCGTCCGGTTGCTTTCGGGAAAGCGGATGTGGGGGGCCGCCCTGCGATTCAGTTTCAACGGTCGTCCCCCCCTTTTGCGGTGGAATCATTTTTGCGCCAGCCGTGCATCGGGTCCGGCTCCTGAGCGCCCGCCGCCGTCAGCGCGGCGGCCTGTTCGTCCGGTTCCCGCGCGCTTTCGGGAGCCTGCTCCGGTTCGGGCCCGAGCAGCTCCACCTCGATGGGCGCGTCCCCGGCACCGTCCGGTTCGGCGGACGCGGAAAGTTCCGGCGCGGTCTCCCCGGGCGCCTGCGGCGCGGGCGGTTCCTCCGCGGCCTCCCGCCCGTCGAGATCGCGCCCGCCGAGCACCACCGTGACCGGACGCCCCTCGAAGGCGGCCTGCGCCTGCCGGGCGGCGTCCGCCGCGGCGCGGGCGTTTTCCTTCGCCTGGTCGAGCGCGGCCTCGATGTCGGCGCGCGCCCGTTCATCCGTTTGGCGCGCCTCCGAGAGACGCGCCTCGTAGGCTTCCTTCGCGGCCTGCTTGGCCCGTTCGTATTCCCGCTGGGCGGCCTCATAGACCTCCAGCGCCCCTGCGCGGGCCTGCGCGTCCGCCTCCTGCGCCGCCTCATAGACCTTCAGCGCGGCAGCCTTGTCCGCCCCACAGGTCTCCTGCGCCGCCTCGTAAACCTTCAGCGCGGCGGCCTTGTCCGCCTCGCTGGTCTGCCGGACCGCCTCGAGGGTCTCCCGCGCGGCGAGCCTGGCCGCCTCCGCGGCCTGCCGCGCCGCTTCGACCGCCTCTTTGGCGGCGGCGCGGGAGCGCGCGCCCTTTTCAAGCTCGGATTCATAATCGGCCTTCGCGGCGGCCTTCGCCTCGACGCAGGCGGCCTGCGCCTCGGCACGGACCCGTTCCGCGCCCGCCTGGAGTTCGTCCAGCGTCTTTTTGAACGCCTGCCTGTCGTCGTCGGAGAGCGCGGAATTGCGCTCCGCCTTTGCGAGCGCCTTCGCCGCGTCCTTTTCGGCGCTCTGCTGCGCCTTGAGCGCGTCGGAAAACGCCCTGTCCGCCGCCTTTTCGGCCGCCTGCATCCGCTTGAGCGCGGCGGCGTCCGCGCGCTCGGCGGCCCGGTCGGCGGCGTCCCTTGCGGCTTCCTCGTCGGAAACCGACTTGTCGGCGGCCTGTTCGGACGCCTGCCTCTGGCGCTCGGCCTGCGCGATCGCGCCGTCGGCGGCCTGCCCGGCCTCCTGCTTTTGGCGCAGCGCCTGTGCGAGCGCCTCGTCGGCGGCGCGTTCCGCCGCCTGTTTTGCCTCGAGCGCCTGCGCGAGGGTACGGTCGGCCTGTGCGTCGGCGGCGCGGTGGTCCGCAAGCGCCTGTGCGAGGACGCGGTCCGCCTCCCTGTCCGCGGCGGCGTGCGCGGCCGCGGCTTCGCCGCGGCGCTTTTCGTCGGCGCGGCGCGCGGCGGCCAGGGCCCTCCGGCGGTCGATTTCCGCGCGGTGGAGCGCGTAATCTGCCAGGTAGCTCTCATAGTCGGCGGCGTCCTTCTTGGCGAGCAGGGCCGCGTTTGTCCGGATCGAACCGGTCATCGGCTTAAAGCTGCGCGCGGCCTTCTGGACCGTCTCGGCCAGGTCGAGCTTGGCGGGGCACATGTAGCTGCATGTCCCGCAGCCGATGCACATCTGCGCGTCGAGGGTGCGGAAGGCGGCGTACCGTTTCTCCCGGACGGCGCGGTAGATAAAGAAGGGGTTGAGCCCCTTGGGACAGACGTGGACGCAGCGGGAACAGCCGATGCAGCCGAACCCGAGGCTTTTGAAGTCCTGGCGGAAGGCGAGGACGGCGCGCGTGGAGGGGGTGACGAGGGTGTTCTCGGTGTCGATGACCGAGATGCCGGTCATCGAGCCGCCCACGACGACGCGCGCGGGGTCCTCGATGAGTCCGCAGCGCTCGAGCACCTGCGCGACGGTCATGCCGAGGGAGACTTCGAGGTTGGTGGGGTTGCCGATGCAGTCCCCCGCCACGGTGACGAAGGTGGTGGTCTGCGGACGGTTGAAAAGCACCGCGCGCGCGAGCTGGATGAGAGCGCCCACGCCGATGAGCAGGACGTCGTCGTCGGCCTCGAAGGCCTGCGACGCCTGGTATTCCGCCGGGTAACGCCCGCGGATGCGGCGGACGGAAAAGCCCTCGATCTTCCGCGGGATGCGGATGTCGAGGTCGGTCAGATTCTTATAGACGGCGAACTGCGCCTCGGCGGCGCCGGCCGCGCGCTGCGCGAGGCGCAGGCCGAGGGCGCTGTGGGCGGGGTTCTTGAGCAGGGGGCCCAGCTGGCTGGAGAGGTAGGGCTCGTCGTCGACCGCGTCGGCGATCAGCAGGCGGGGGGGCGCTTCGGGGCAGGCCGCGAGCTTGTCCGCCAGCGGCTGGCCGTCCCGCTCGTCGACGATATGCGCGTCGCGCGCGAGCGCGGTGATCTCCGCGGGCGTGAGGGAATCCGCGTCCCCGACGGGCGGGCGGTCCATCGTCACGCCGATGGTGTCGGCGTTGACAAACTCACGCAGGTCCCGGGAGAGCGCGGGCTCTTTATGCTGCTGAAGCAGGATGCCTTTATAGAAAAAACCCGCCATAAGCAACCTCCGATAATCAAAAAATTGCGAAGAACATAAGATAGTGCGGGGGGAATGTGCGATGGAGTATAAACAGCTCGGCCCGCGCCGCCTGCAGGTGGCGCTCACGCGCGAGGAGCTCGAGGAGCTGGGCCTCAGCTACGACGCGCTCGACTACCGCGACCTGCGCACCCGCTCGCTGCTGCTGACGCTGCTCGTGGAGGTGGCCCCCGCGGGGGAGGGCGGCTGCGAAATCCGCTTTTCGGGCCTGGGCCGGCGGCGTCCCCGGCGGTGGAAGGTGCGGCGGCATGTCGCCGCGCCCGTGGTCTATGCCTTCGACGACGTCGACACGCTGATCGAAGGCGCGGTCAAACTGTTCCGGCGCTGCTCCCACCGGATCCTGCGCAGCGCCCTCTACCGCATGGGGAGGGGCTGGCGGCTGGTGGTACGCCCGCTCGACGAGGCGGGCGGCGTGACCCTCTCGCTGCTCGACGAATTCGCGCCGCGCTGCGGGGAGGGGGAGCTGGCCGAGGCGTGGCTCGGGGAGCACGCCGAACAGGTGCTGGACGACAAGGCGGTCGATTTGATCTGCGCCTACTTCGGCTGAGGGCTAAAGCGCCTGCTCCGCGGCGGCGCGCAGCCCGGCGACCGCGGCGGCGTAGTCGGGCTTCCCGAAGAGGGCGCTGCCCGCGACGAAGACGTTCGCGCCCGCGCGCACGACGGCGGGGACGGTGCGCTCATCGATGCCCCCGTCCACCTCGATGTCCATCGGGATGCCCAGCCGGTCGCATTCGCGGCGGACGGCCTCGATCTTGGGGCACATGTCCGCCATGAATTTCTGCCCGCCGAACCCGGGCTCCACCGTCATCACCAGCACCATGTCGAGCTGGGAAAGATAGGGGAAGAGGGCTTCGGCGGGAGTCCGGGGCTTGATGGTCATGCCGCATTTTTTGCCCTTCGCCCTGATGGCGTCGATGACGGCCTGCGGATCGCTTTCGCTCTCAACGTGGAAGGTGACGATGTCCGCGCCCATGTCGCAGAACTGCGGCGCGTAGGTGAGCGGGTCGCTGATCATCAGGTGCACGTCGAGCGGCAGGGCGGTCTTTTTGCGCAGAGAGGCGACCACCGGCAGGCCGATGGAGATGTTGGGGACAAAATGACCGTCCATCACGTCGACGTGGACCATTTCGACGCCGGCGCGCTGCATGGCGGACACCTCGGCTTCGAGGTTGGCGAAATCACAGGCGAGGATGGATGGGGAAATTTTGAACATGGCTGCCTCCGTATTGACAGATCTCCCGCAAATGCGGGGCAAAGGCCGCTTCGGGCCTTGAATGTGCACGAATATTATATCGTAATGTGCCGTGGATTGCAAGAAAATAGGGCCGACGGTCGCAGAATTCACAGGGTGTTCACCATTTGGGCGCCGCGGGGCGGGAAGGTGCCGGCCGCGCGGCCGGGAAATAAAGGTCCGCGCGGGTGCGGAAATCTATTGACAAGGGATGGCAAATTTGCTAAAATTAAATGCGTCGCTTAAAGCCTGCGGGTGTAGTTCAATGGTAGAATGTCAGCCTTCCAAGCTGAAAACGTGGGTTCGATTCCCATCACCCGCTCCATAACCCCCCGCGCCTGAGGGCGGCCGATTGTGCGCCAGTAGCTCATCCGGATAGAGCAACTGCCTTCTAAGCAGTAGGTTGGGGGTTCGAGTCCCTCCTGGCGCGCCATTTTCATTCCGCGCCAGGCCTCCTCGAACGCGAAGCGTTCTCGTCGGACGGGACACGGCGGCCCGGACCTGCCGCAGGCAGCTCCGTTCTCGCCTCAACTCCTGGCGCGCCATTTCCTTTCCGCGCCAGGCATAGGCAAACGCGCCGTCCCTGAAAACGGGACACGCCATATGGTGGGTATAGCTCAGTTGGTTAGAGCGCCAGATTGTGGCTCTGGAGGCCGTGAGTTCGAATCTCATTACCCACCCCATCAAATTCCCCGGCCGCGCAGCGGGCGGGGAATTTTACAAATTGGGCCGTCGTCAAGCGGTAAGACACAGCACTTTGACTGCTGCATTCGCAGGTTCGAATCCTGCCGGCCCAGCCAAATAAAAGCGGCTTGCTTTGACAGGCCGCTTTTTATTTGGCGCCCTCCGCCGCGGGCGGAGGCCGGGACAGAACGTTCCGCAAAACGGAAATATGAAGGGGAGGACGTGAAATCGATGTGCTCCGAGGCGGATAAAATGTCTGTGCGCCATGCGGCGCCGGCGGATTTGGACCGGATCTGCGAAATGGAGGCGGCGTGCTTCCCGGAAAACGAGGCGGCCTCGCGGGAGGCCCTCGCCGAACGGCTGGAGACGTACGCGGCTTCCTGTTGGCTGCTGGAGGACGGGGACGTTTTGGCGGCCATGGTCAATGGGATGCCCACGGATGAAAAAGACCTGCTGGACGACATGTACCGGACGACCGGCTATTACCGGGAGGACGGCCGGTGGATGATGATTTTCGGCGTGGACACGGCGCCCGCGTACCGGAGGCGGGGATGCGCGGCCAGGCTTATAAACCGGGTGATCGCCGACGTGAAGGCCGGGGGCAGGGCGGGCGTCGTGCTGACCTGCAAGGCCCGCCTGGTCCCCTACTACGAGCGGTTCGGATTCCGGAGCGAGGGCCTGTCCGCGTCGGCGCACGGCGGGGAGACCTGGTACCAGATGCGGCTGGCATTTTAAGGAGGAGCGGACGCTCCTCCTTTGGCTTTGGGGCGGAAAACCGGCGGACGGGCGAAAAAGGGGAGCGCGCGCATGTAAAACTTTATCTCCCGGGAAAGCCCGGGAAGCCGCCCAAACGCTGATGGAATCGCGGTTTGCGGGGGATAAGAAGTTTAGTTCTAGAAATAGAATGGTTTCCATAAACAGGTAATAACTCCTATAATTTCATTGGAAGGAGTTGATTACCGGTGACCGTGCAGGAACTTGGGCGGAGCGTCAGATTCCGCAGGCAGCAGATGGGCCTTTCTCAGGAGAGCTTTGCGGCGAAAGCGGGAATCAGCCTGCGGAAGCTCAGCGACATCGAGTGCGGCAACGGGAACCCAACCTTCGACACGATGGACAGCATCGCCGCCGCGTTCGGCCTCCAGATCGAGGAATTGATCCGCGCCGACGTCGAGGTCGACCTGCTTCCCCGAAACGATCTCTCCCGCTTCCAGCCGATGCTGGACCGCCTGCCGACGGCACAGCAGGAGCTCTTCCTGTCCGCGGCGGAGGGCGTCCTCATGCAGTGGACCGAGCGGAGCAGGGCGGGGAACGGCGCCGACCGTTAAACGGAAAAGCGTGATATGGAACCGAAGAGGGGAGCGGCATGCCGCTCCCCTCTTTCAGATGATGGAATTACCTGCGCGGGCGGCGGAAAAGCCGTCCCTCCCGGCGGCCCGCTTCCCGCGCGGCGCGCCGGGCCTGCTCCGGGTCCTCCCGCGCTGCCTGCCGCCGGAGGTAATCGCCGAGCTGCGCCTCGTCCTCCCGGTCGAGCGCGTCCTCGCCCGCGAGGGCCTCGATGTGGTGGCGGAACTCGTGGCGGACGGTCCTGCGCAGTTCCCGGCGCAGCTGCATCGGCCCCAGGCGGCCGAACAGGCGCGCGAAGGAGCCGTAGTAGAGGACGATGCTCCGCCCGAGCGGCCCCTCGCAGTATTCGCCGAGGATGAAGAGGTCGTCCTCCCGCGCCGCGGGGTCGCGCTTGGCCTCCTCCAGCAGGCGGACGCCCCCGTTGAGTTCCTCGAAAAAGGCCTCGGGCAGTTCGTCCAGAAGCCCGCCGAGCATCTCCCGCATCTCATCGATCGATATCATAGAAATCCCCTTTGCATGGCGTGTGTGGGAACAGGATAGCGCGGATCGGCCGAAAAGTCAACCGCGGAGGAAAATTCACAAACCGTTCCTTGTGAAAGCGGTCCGGGTGTGGTATACTACTAGCCTAACGATCAAAACAAAGGAGCCAAGCAGATGAAAAAAATCCTGACGATATTCCTGACCCTCGCGGTCATGCTCACCGCCGCCGCGTGCGGCGCGAAGGAGGGGAGCGCGGAGAGCTCCCAGGCGCCGTCTTCCTCCGCGGAGGAGAGCTCCTCCGCGGCTTCGCTGCCCGAGCCGGGCCCCGTCCCGACCGAGGTGGGCGGGGAGGGCCTCGCGCTCATGGAACAGATGACCGCCGCGCTCGAGGGCACGGGCGATTACGCGGACAACCCCACCGCCTCGATCGAGACGAGCGAGGGGACGATCCGGGTGCGCCTCTTCCCGAAGGAGGCCCCCAAGGCGGTGGAGAACTTCCTCACCCACGCGAGGGAGGGCTACTATGACGGCCTCTCCTTCCACCGGGTGATCAACGACTTCATGCTGCAGGGCGGCGACCCGAACGGCGACGGCACCGGCGGCGAGAGCATCTGGGGCGAGCCGTTCGAGGACGAGTTCTCGCCCGTGCTGCGCAACTTCCGCGGCGCGCTTTCGATGGCGAACTCGGGTGCGAACACCAACGGCAGCCAGTTCTTCATCGTGCAGCGCGGGGACGCGCTCTCGGGGATGAGCCTGTCCGACTACCTGCTTAACCTCTATATGAACGACCAGGTCTCGGCCGCGCAGAGGGAGATCTCCGAGATGGCGGCGGGCGGCGGGACGCAGGAGGAGATCAACGCGCGGATCGACGAGCTCAACAGCGAGCTTGACGGCAAATATGCGGCGGGGGTCCCGCAGGACTACGCGGACCGGAAGCTCCCGGCGCTCAAAAAATACGAAGAGGTGGGCGGCACGCCCCACCTCGACGATGTGCACACGGTGTTCGGCTACGTGATCGAGGGTATGGACGTCGTCGACGGGATCGCCGCGCTCGACACGGGGGAGACCGACCAGGCGGGCAATCCGGCCGGCAGGACGAGCAAGCCGGTGACCATCGTCAAGGTCACCGTGGAGGAATAGGCTCCCCGGGCGGGCCGCGGGCCCGCCCGCTTTTTTGGTTTGAGGATAGAGAGGGAAGAGAATGAAACTGTTTGTAAACGACCGCGGCTTTTATAAGTCGCTGATGCTGATCGCGGTGCCCATCGCGCTGCAAAACCTGATCACCGTGGCCGTCTCGATGATGGACACGCTGATGATCGGGCAGCTCGGCGAGGTGCAGCTGTCCGCGACGTCGATCGCCAACCAGCTGTGGTTCATGCTGATGGTCGTCTGCTTCGGCGTGGCGGGCGGCGCCAACGTGCTGATCGCCCAGTACTGGGGGAAACGGGACGTGGAGGTCATCCGCCGGGTCGAGGCGATGACCTATAAGATCGGGATGGCGGCGGCGGTCGTCTTCTCCTGCGTGGCGCTCTTTTTTCCGCGCCAGTTCATGGGCATCTTTACGACCGAGGAGGCCGTCATCGATTTCGGCGTGCAGTACCTGCGGATTCTCGGGTGGTCCTATCCGTTCTATACGGCGGCGAACCTGACGATCATGATGCTGCGCTCGGTGGGGACGGTGAACATTTCGATCGCCGTCTACCTCGCCTCGCTGGTGGTCAACACCTCGCTCAACTATGTGCTGATCTTCGGCAAGTTCGGCGCGCCCAGGCTGGAGGTGCGCGGCGGCGCGGTCGCGACCGTCTGCGCCCGCCTCGTCGAGTTCGGCGTCGCGGCGGGCTACCTCTTTTTGAGGGAGAAAAAGATCCGGTTCTCGCTGCGCGACCTGCTCCCGAGCAACCGCGGCTTCTATAAGAAATATTTCACCGTCTCGGTCCCGGTCATCGGCAACGAGCTGATGTGGGGGATCGGCACCTCGATCACGGCGGTGGTCATCGGGCGCATGGGCACCAACTTCGTGGCGGCCAACTCGATCTACACGGTGATCAACCAGCTCGTGTCGGTGATGATCTTCGGCGTGGGCAACGCCGCACTCACCGTCGTGGGCAACACGATCGGCGCGGGCGAATACGAGAAGGCCAAGCAGCGTTCGGTCACGCTGCTGGCGCTCTCGGTGGTGCTGGGGCTCTTTTCGGCGGCGGTGACGCTGGCGCTCGGGCCGGTGGTCATCTCCTTCTACAGCTTCTCCGAGGCGACGATCTCGATCGCCCGGGGGATCACCCGCGTGGGCGCGCTCATCGTCTTCTTCCAGTCGCTCGCGATCACCGGCATGGTGGGCATCCTGCGCGCGGGCGGGGACGCCAAGTTCGTGCTCATCTGCGAGACGGCGTTTTTGTGGGGCGTGGCGGTGCCGCTCGGCTTCCTGACGGGGCTGGTTCTCGGCTGGCCCGCACCCGCCGTCTTCCTCTGCCTCAAGTGCGACGAAATCCTCAAAACGGTGGTCTCGAGTTTCCGCATCCTCGGCTTCAAATGGCTGCGCGATTTGACGGTGCGCGATTAGCCGCGTGAAATTTTGGGAAAAACGTCAAAAAACCGGGGGAGCCGGCGCGCTATTTTTGAAATAGCTTGACAAAACCGAACCCCGTGGCTATAATAAATAGCGTATCAATTTGGTCACTGCGTTTTATACGCCGGGGAGAACGAGGTCTCATGAACGACACTGCAAAATCCACCTCTCTCTGCGACGCCAGCGATGAGGCCCTTGCCCTGCGGGCAAAGGGCGGCGACGACGAGGCGCTGGCCATCTTGATCAAGCGGTACGGATCGTTTGTCCACGCGCGCGCGCGTTCCTATTCCCGGGGCGGGCCGGACGCGGACGACCTCTGCCAGGAGGGCATGATCGCGCTGCTCAAGGCGGTGCGCAACTACCGCGAGGACGCCCCCGGGCGCTTCAAGACGTTTGCGGCGGTGTGCGTGAACAACAAGCTCATCAGCACCGTGACGGCGCATATGCGCGACAAGAACGCGCCGATGCGCAGCTATCTTTCCCTGGGCGGGGACGTGCCGGAGGAGGCGCTCGCGTCTCCCGAAGACGACCCCGAGCAGCTGCTGATCGCGAGCGAGGAGACAACCGCGCGCAACCGGCAGATAGCCACCCTTTTGTCCCCATTTGAACGGCAGGTTTTAAGATTGTACCTCAGCTCCTACTCTTACGACGAGATGTCCCGCGAACTCGGTTCATCCTCGAAAGCTGTTGACAACGCCTTGCAGAGAGTGCGGCGAAAGCTGCGGAGCGTTTTCCAGTGAAAGCGCACGCGATCCATTTTGTGACAGTCCCGAGAGGGATTGCATAATAACTACCCTTTGGCGCCATTGGCAGAGCTTGGTTTTCAATCTCGGTCCACGCAGTTCCAGCGGGTAAATCAAATTTTAAGCGAGGTAACCAAAATGTACACTGACAAAACACTGACATGCAAAGAGTGCGGAGCCGAGTTCGTCTTCACAGCGGGAGAGCAGGAGTTCTACGCTGAGAGAGGCTTTGTCAACGAGCCCCAGCGCTGCAAGGCTTGCCGCGACGCCCGCAAGAACAATGCGCGCCCCCAGAGAGAGATGTTCACCGCCACCTGCGCTTCCTGCGGCGGCGAGGCGAAGGTTCCCTTCCAGCCCCGTGAGGACCGCCCGGTCTACTGCTCCGAGTGCTTTGCCAAGATGAAGGAGCAGCAGTAATCTGTTTGCATCTTCCGGCCGCCGTTTTATAACGGCGGCCGTTTTCATGCCCATGAAAAGTTGGATTCCCCCTGTTCGCGGCGCGGAAAAGATGTTATAATATCCGCAGGGAACCCGCAGCCTAAAATCGGATTTCCAAAACGGAGGTTTATAAAATGGTCTATACGAAGGATACGCTGATCGGCGAGGCGCTGGACAACGATATGTCCCTCGCGAAATATTTCCTTGAGATGGGGATGCACTGCCTGGGCTGCCCCTCCTCGCGCGGGGAGACGATCGAAGAGGCCTGCATGGTGCACGGGGTCGACTGCGACGCGCTGCTCCGCAGGCTCAACGCCACCGACGCCAAAAACGTGCTGGCCTGATGGAACGCCTGCCCAGGCTGGACGCGCGGCTCCTGACCATCGCCTCGATGGTGCGGGAGGGGGCGCGCTGCGCGGATATCGGCTGCGACCACGGTTACCTGGTCGCCTGGCTCGCCGCGCAAAAAAAGATTTCCGCGGGCTATGCCTGCGACATCAACCGGAAGCCGCTGGAGAAGGCGGCTTTCACTTTGTCCGAATACGGCGTCGCCGACCGGGTGAAACTGATTCTGTGCGCGGGGCTCGACGGGCTCCCGGCGGGCGGGGCGGACGACATCGTGATTGCAGGGATGGGGGGCGACCTCATCTGGGAGATCATCGGCAAAGCGCCCTGGACCCGCGCCCCCGCGCTGCGCTTCGTGCTCCAGCCGATGACGAAATCCGAGCGGCTGCGCCGCAGCCTCGCGGAAAACGGCTTCGCCGTTTTGCGGGAGGAAGCGGTCGTGTCGGGGAACTTCCCCTACACGGTCATGCAGGCCGCCTATGCCGGCCGGGCGCGGACGCTCACGCCCGCCGAGGCGTACTGCGGAACGCTGCTCGACGACCCGTCGCCCGCCGCGCGGCAGTACCTTTCCAAGACGGCGCGGCTCATCCGCGAGCGGGTGGAGGGGCTGGAGCGCGCCGCCGCTCCCGGACCGGAATATGAGGAACTGCGGGCGCTTTTAAAAGAACTGGAAAGCAGGTGCACGGCATGAATGTGAAGGACGTCTATAACGCCATCGACGCGGCGGCCCCCTTTTCGCTCGCGATGGATTTTGACAACCCCGGGCTGCTCGTCGGGGACCCGGAAGAGCAGGTGAGGGGCGCGCTTGTCGCGCTCGACGTGACCGACAACGTGATCGACGAGGCCGTTTCGCGCGGCGCGAACCTCATCGTGACCCACCATCCGGTGATCTTCCACCCCATGAAGCGGGTCACCGCAGACACCCTCGTGTGGCGGCTCGTCCGGGCGGGGCTGTCGGTCGTCAGTGCCCACACCAACCTCGACATCGCCAGGGGCGGCGTCAACGACATCCTTGCCGCGCGGCTCGAGCTTTCGGATCCCGCGCCGCTCGAGGAGACCTGCCCCGGCGAGGGGATCGGCCGGGTGGGAACCCTCGCGCGCGGCATGACCCCGCCGGAATTCGCCTACTACGTCAAACGGATGCTCGACCTTCAGGCGGTGCGCTACTGCGACGGCGGCCGCGCGATCGAACGGGTGGCGGTGTGCGGCGGCTCGGGCGGGAATATGCTTGACGCGGCCGCCGCGGCGGGCTGTCAGGCGTATGTCACCGGCGACATCAAGCACGACGTGATGCTCGACGCGGTCCACCGCGGAATCACCCTGCTCGACGCGGGGCATTTCGGCACCGAGACGATCGTGCTCGACTACCTCGCCGGGCTCGTCCGCGCCGCCGCCGGGGAGAGTGTTCCCGTCGTGATCGCGCGCACGAACGTCGACGTGACGACGACGATTTAGCAGCCTCCCGGGCGGCGGAGCTTTTAGATTTGCCGCTCATCGAGCGGCGGAGTTTGTCGGTGGCCGACCGACAGCGGTCCTTAGGATTACCGCTCAGTGAGCGGTGTAGTTGCCGGGACCCGCCCCGGCG
>NZ_CABUCJ010000047.1 GCF_902490045.1 uncultured Anaerotruncus sp. | reverse complement strand
TTGATACCGCCGCGCGTTCAGGCGGTAAAGCTCTTCGGAAGCGCCGCCCGCCGTCCTGCCGACGGTGATTTCCGCCTCCCACAGGCCGCCCGGCCTGCCGGGCAGGGACCCGCCGGCGGACCCGCCGCCCTCCGGCCCGTGGATCAGGATGTCCAGGCGGTAGCGGGCGTCCCGCTCGGCGCAGGGGTTCCACACCCGGTCGTACCAGGCGGTCAGGACGCCGGGCGCGTCCCCGGCATGCGCCCCCGTGAGCCGCGCCGCCTCGTCGAGGTCGGCCGCCCCCTTGAACGCCTCGGCGGCCGATTCGGCGGCCAGCACCGCGCGGTTGAGCGCGGCGCTCTGCTCGCTCGCCGTGTGCGCCCGTGCGAAGAGCTGCACGCAGACCGCGCTTGCGACCGAGAAAAAGAGGATCGCGAGGATCAGCTCCATCAAAAAGAGACTCGATCCCGAATGGGTGCGGGGCTGTCTCATGCCGAACCCTCCTTGCCGCTGCGCAGCGAGAGATAGAGCTGCGCGTCCCGCCCGTCCGCATCGGGGCAGGAGACGCGCAGCAGGCGCGGGTTCACCTGCTCCACCTCAAAGGCGGGCACCTTCGTGATGGGGGTCCCGTCGACGGGGGAGGGGTCGTCCATGCCGGTGAAGAGCTCGCAGAGGCTGCCCTCCCACGCGTAGAGATAGGTGCGGTAGACCTCGCCGCCGAACTCCTGTTCGATTATGAGCGCGGGCGCGCCGCCCAGCTCCCCCGCGCGCACCGCGCCCGCCGCGTCGCACTGGCGAACCTTCGCGGCGACATAGTGCAGGGAGGTCTGAAGATCGAAATTGCGGTCCATGCCGCGGGCGGAGGACTCGTAGACGTCCGCGCCGATGAGCACGACAAGCAGGGCAGAGGCGGCGAAGACACAGAAGAGCGCGAGGGTGAAGAGCAGGTCGATCACATGCCTGCGCGGCTGGAAACGGATGTTCATGGCGGCCTCCCTTCCCGTGAAGTCCAGGTTCATTTCGTCAGGGGAATCACGTCGATCTCCGGCATCAGGTTGGATGCGAAGCAGTGGTAGTGGATGGAATAACGGGCCTTGTCGACCGTGAGCCCGTAGTGCTCCTCAAGATAGTCGAGGCTGGGGGGATAGGAGCCCTCGATGGCGTAGCAGTGGACCGTCGCGCGGGTCACCGACCGGCGGACGGCGCCGAGCTGTTCCTCCCGCGCCGCCTCCGAGACGGAGTCGGCCCCCCAAGCGGCGAACGCGATGATCACCAGGGTGGCGGCGGCCGGGAGCAGGAGTCCGGCGAGCGGACGGCGGCGTTTGGAAACAAAGCGTCTCATCACGCGCCTCCCGTCAGCCGATCGAGGACATGACGCCCATCAGGGGCAGCATGACCGACAGCAGGATGATCCCCACCACGACGGCGAGGATGGCGACGAGGGTGGGCTCGAGCACCGAGAGCATCCGCGCGACCCGCGCGTCGACCTCCTCCTCGTAGCGGGAGGCGAGCTTGCGCAGCACCATGTCGGCGGAGCCGGTCGAAAAGCCGACCGACACCATCCGCGCGTAGACGCCGGGGAAGATGCCCGCCTGGCTGACCGCGTCGGCAAAGGAGGCCCCGCCCGAGACGAGCTCGCGGCAGCGCTCCGCCCTGCGGCGCATCGGCCCCTCGTCGAGGAGGCGGACGGCCATGTCGAGCGACTGGTCGGAATCGAGCCCGCTCGAAAGCATCATCGCCATGGCGGAGGCGAACCGGCCCGAGGCGACGCGCGCCGAGATCCCGCGGGTGAGCGGAAAGACCGCGCTCCACCGGGAGAGGGCGGCGCGTCCCGCCGGGAAGGCGCGCATGAGGAGGTAGGCGGCGAGCAGCAGCAGCACGACGGCGGTCAGCGCGATGGCGATCCGCCCCGAGGCGGCGCCCAGGCGCATGACCTGTCCGGCAAAGCTCGACGCCCCGCCGCCCAGCTCCACGAAGACCTCGCTGAACACGGGCAGGACCTTGATGACGAGCACGCCGACGACGAGCGCCATCATGACGATCATGACGAGCGGATAGGCGACGGCGCTGCGGATGCCCTCCGACACCGACTCCTCCCGCTCATAGTAGGCGCACAGCGCGTCGAGCACCTCGTCGAGGCGGCCGGACCTCTCCCCGATCTCCACCATGCTGACGAAGTAGCGCGGGAATACCCCCGCCTCCGCCAGCGCGGTGCCGAGCGCGGCGCGGTCCTCCAGCCGCTCGCCGATCGCGGCGAGCAGCTCCCCGCCCGGGCCGCCGCCCGCGTCCCCCCGCATGATCGAAATGGCCTCCGCCGCGGGGATCCCCGAGCGGACGAGCATCGCGAGCTGCGCGCAGAAGGCGGAAAGCTCCCGCGGGGAAAGCGGCTTTTCGACGGCCCGCCTGTTTTTCTGGTTGCCCATGATGTCACCCCTTATATTGTCAATACCGGTATTTCATCTGGTAGTTGGCCCCGTTGCCGATGAACTGCATGATCTCCGGGCTGCTTCCCCCGTTGGAGGCGAAGGTGGGGTCCATCAGCTTCCAGCTCTTGCCGTCGAACTGGATGATGCCGTCCACCCAGCCCACCTCGGCGATGTAGGTGCTGATCCACGCGTGGTAGGTCCCGCCCGACACGTACCCCACCTCCAGTCGGGTGGGGATCTGCTGGGACCGGAGCATGGCGGCCATCACCGCCGCGTAGTCGAAGCAGATGCCGGTCCCGGCCGCCAGCGTGCTGTCGACCGACGGCAGATAGCCCGACTGGACGTTCGCCGCCTTGTAACTGTCATAAGTGATGTGGCTGATGACATAGTTGTAAATATTTGTGACGACCCCGAGCTGATCCGCCGCGCCGGCGGCGAGGGTGCCGGCGACGCTCACCGTCCGGCTCGACGCAGAGAAGTTCACATACTGGTTGGGATAGAGGAAGGGCAGAAAGGCGCTTTCCAGCTTGACAGAGATCTGTTTGCTGTAGGCGAGCGCGTACTGGTTGCCGGTCACGCGTTCGTAGATCGCCACGGTGTAGGACCCGTCCCCCATGGTGAGCGGGAACACCTCCTTGCGTCCCGCCGTGTTGAGGTTGTAGGTATAGGTGCTCCCGCCGCCCGTGATCTGGACCTTCACCTTGTCCGCGGACCCGCCGTACCAGGCCATGATATAGCCCTGCGAGGCGTTGGAGGCGTCGAAACCGGCCTTGGAGCCGCCGTGGACGACGGTCCCGGGCGCGGTGGGGGTGCGCACATAGGTCCCGGCGGGCGCCGCGGCTGCTGCGGGCAGGGCGCTCAGCGCGGCCAGAAGAACGAGAACCGCCGGCAGCAGCACAAGCCGCGGGACGCGCTGCCCGAGCCGGCAGAAGATCGGTTGCACGACGGCCCGCCTCCTTTCTTCCCGCGCCGGAAACGTCTTTCGCGCGGACAATGACAGGCAATCAGTCACATTTTTTCAAAATATTACAAATTTCGAGATTGTTTGATACTTATTATACATCACGGAATAAGAAAAGAAAAGTTTTAATTGTAATTTCAGAAAAAAATTGTTATAGTTATTACAGGAGAAACTTGGATATTAACGGGAAATTGCTGGAAATTCCAAATGATGGGCAGATGCCCTCCATGTCGACATAAGGAGAGAACATCCATGGCAGAACGCGTACCAAACTACGACGGTTCCCCGATTCAGATTGAGATGCTGGGCGGCTTCAATATCACGATGGGAGAAGTCACAATCAGCGATTCCTCCGCGCGGACCCATCAGGTTTGGAGTCTGCTGGAATACCTGATCGCCTACCGGCACAAAACGATCTCCAACGAGGAGCTCATCCGGGTGCTCTGGTCGGAAAACGACAGCGAGCAGCCCGCGAACGCCCTCAAAAACCTCGTCTACCGCATCCGCACCCTCTTCGTGAACAACAACGTCCCCTTTGCGAAGAGCGTCATCGTCTATGAGCACGGGTGCTACTCGTGGAACGAGGGCCTCAACTGCACGGTTGACGCGGAGGAGTTCGAGCGGCTCTACGGCGAGGCGGCCAATAAGAACCTGACCGAGGAGGAACGCCTGCGGATCTACCTGGAGGCGCTCGACCTCTACAAGGGGGACTTCCTGAACAGCTCCCACTTCGAGGAGTGGGTGGTGCCGCTGAGCACCTATTTCCACGCGCTCTATTTCAAGTGCGTGCAGGAGGCCTGCCAGCTGCTTCAGAAGCGCGGCGACTATCAGATGATCGAGACGATCACCCAGAAGGCGATCATCATCGACCAGTTCGAGGAGCGCGCGCACATCACCCTCATCGACGCAATGATCCACCAGGGCAAGCAGCAGCAGGCCCTTTCCCATTACAACTACGTCACCGACCTCTTCTACCGCGAGCTGGGGGTCAGCCCGAGCGAGCCCCTGCGCAACCTCTACCGCGAGATCAGCAAGACGGTCAACAGCGTGGAAACCGACCTGCAGGTCATCAAGGAGGACCTCAACGAGTCCAACCTCGTCAAGGGCGCCTACTACTGCGAATACGAGGTCTTCAAAAACATGTACCGCGTCGAGGCGCGCAGCGCGGCGCGGACGGGACAGTCGATCTTCATCGGCCTGCTCACCGTGACCGACATGCACGACGGCGTGCCTGAGATCAAGCTGCTGGGCAAGACGATGAAGCAGCTCCTCGAGACGGTCCGCAACAGCCTGCGCAAGGGCGACATCGTCTCGCGCTTCTCCGCGACACAGTATGTGCTCATGCTGCCGACCGTCACCTTTGAAAACGGCTCGATGGTGCTCGACCGTATCGTCAAACGCTTCCGCGCCGAGCACCCCTCCAAGCTCGTCAAAATTCACAGCAAGCTCCTGCCCCTCGATCCCATCATGTAAGGGACCCCCACCCGGCAAACTGCATACCAAGGCGGCCGCCCCTCCGGGCGGCCGCCTTTTTGTCTCACGGTATGCGGCGGCGAAGGGCGGCGGCCCGCCTGCACCAAATATTTTGAGGGGTTTTCAGGGGAACTTTTTCAAAAGTTCCCCTGAGAGAGCTCGTCGTACTTCGCGCGCAGGCGGACAAAGTCATCGAGGGCGCCGGGCGTGTTGGCGGGGTTGCGCAGCAGCGCGGCGGGGTGGAAGGTGCCCATCATGACGGTGCCGTTCTTTTCGAAGAACTCGCCGTGCTGGCGGGTGACCTTGAAGCCCGGGTCGATGAGCGCGCAGCCGGCGACCCGTCCGAGGCAGACGATGATTCTGGGGCGGATAAGGCGCACCTGGCTGCGCAGCCAGCCCATGCAGGCGTCCAGCTCGTCGCGCTCGGGGTCGCGGTTTTTGGGCGGACGGCATTTGACCATGTTGGCAATGTAGACGTCCCGCTCGCGCGAAAAGCCCACATGGGTGAGCATCCGGTCGAGCAGCTGCCCGCCCCGCCCAACGAACGGCTCCCCCTGGAGGTCCTCGTTTTCACCGGGGCCCTCGCCGATGAACATCAGCTTGGCGGCGGGATTGCCGGTGCCGAAGACGACGTTGTGGCGCGTCTCGGCGAGTTTGCAGTTGCGGCAGGCGAGCGCGGCCTCGCGCAGCTCGTCGAAATTCTCATACATTCCGGACCCTCCCATGCGGCAGAATATGCAAAGTGTATCTATTATAGCACAGATTGGAGCGGAAATCAGCAACAAAGCCACTTGAAAAAAAACGCCGCAGGGCGTAAAATAAACATGGTAAAAAAATTTCACAAAATGGAGGAACATCAATGTCTGAAAGATTTATCGTTGAGACTTCGGCGCGCCATCTGCACGTCACCGAGGAGGATCTCGAGACGCTGTTTGGCAAAGGCGCCAAGCTGCACTATAAGAAAGAGCTCTCCCAGCCGGGACAGTACGCCTGTGAGGAGCGCGTCGACGTGGTCGGCCCCAAAAAGACGCTGAACATGTCGATTATCGGCCCCTGCCGCCCCTCCACCCAGGTGGAGATCGCGCTGACCGACGCGCGCACGCTCGGCGTCACCCCGCCCGTCCGCGAGTCGGGCGACGTGGAGGGCAGCGCCCCCTGCAAGCTGGTGGGTCCGTGCGGCGAGGTGGAGCTCAAGCAGGGCGTCATCGCGGCCAAGCGCCACGTTCACCTCGACCCCGAGACCGCCGGAAAGATCGGCGTCAAGGACAAGGAGATCGTCTCGGTCAGGATCGACAATCCCGGCCGCGCGCTCGTCTTCGGCGACGTGGTCATCCGCGTCAGCCCGAGCTTCCGCCCGGCGATGCACATCGACACCGACGAGGCCAACGCGGCCGGCTGCTCCGGCGAGGTCTGGGGCGAGGTCGTCAAGTAAGATTTCGCAGCCGAAAACCGCGGCAGGACCCCTGCCGCGGTTTTTTCTGTCCCGCGCGGGAAAAAACAGAATGATCGGAGGATTATGAGATGGATGCACCAAACAAAAATCCGAACGGCACCTTTGGCACCCGTCTGGGGTTCATCCTGGCGTCGGTCGGTTCGGCGATCGGTATGGGGAACATCTGGATGTTCCCCTACCGCCTGGGGAAATACGGCGGCGCGGCGTTTCTGATCCCCTACTTCCTCTTCGTGGCGCTCTTCGGGCTTGTGGGGCTGTCGGGCGAGTTCGCGCTCGGCCGGCTCACCGGGACCGGCCCGGTCGGCTCCTACGACTACGCGATGCGTTCGCGCGGCAGGCGGGGCGGGGGACTGCTCGGCGCGTTCCCGCTGCTCGGGTCGCTCGGCATCGCGATCGGCTACGCGGTCATCGTCGGCTGGGTGCTGCGCTCGATGGCGGGCGCGGCCACCGGGGAGCTCTTCTCCACCGCGTCGGACGCCTACTTTTCGCAGGCGACCGGGCGGTTCGGCAGCGTGCCCTGGCACCTGGCGGTCGTGCTGCTGACCGTGCTCTTCCTCGTCAGCGGCATCATCAAAGGGATCGAAAAGGTCAACAAGGTCATGATGCCCGCCTTTTTCATCCTCTTCCTCGTGATCGCCGTGCGCGTCGGCTTCCTGGAGGGCGCGGCGGAGGGCTACAAATACCTCTTCATCCCCAAGTGGGAGGCGCTCCTCAATCCCACCACCTGGGTCATGGCGATGGGACAGGCCTTCTTTTCCCTGTCGATCACCGGCTCGGGGATGATCATCTATGGAAGCTACCTCTCCAAATCGGAGGACATCCCCCGCGCCTCGGCGCTCACCGCCCTGCTCGACACCGCCGCCGCGCTCGTCGCGGGCATGGCGGTCATCCCGGCGGTCTTCGCCTTCGGCCTCGACCCGCAGGCGGGCCCTCCCCTCATCTTCATCACGCTGCCCAAGGTCTTCGCGCAGATGCCCGCCGGGCGGCTCTTCGCGGTGCTCTTCTTCCTGTCGGTGCTCTTCGCGGGGATCACCTCCCTCATCAACATGCTGGAGGTCTGCTCGGAGGCGGTCCAGCGGCAGTTCAAATTCGGGCGCACCCCGGCCGTGCTGCTGACGGGCGCGGTCGTCTTCGCGGTCGGCCTCTTCATTGAGTACGAGCCCTATACCGGCAGCTGGATGGACGTCATCACGATCTACATCGTGCCGGTCGGCGCGGTGCTCGGCGCGGTGATGATCTACTGGGTGCTCGGACTGCCCGCCATCAAAAAAGAGCTGACCACCGGAAGGGAAAAGCCGCTTGTGCGCGGCTTTGACTTCCTCGCCAAATATCTCTACGTCTTCCTCGCCGCCGCCGTGGTGGTGCTCGGCGTCGCCTACGGCGGCATCGGATGACGAGGCTGGCGGCGGTCGCCTGCGAGGTGTTCCGCCGGGAGCTTACCGCCGCGGCCGAAAAGAGCCGCAGCGCCGTGGAAACGCACTGGCTTCCCCAGGGGCTGCACGACACGCCCGATGAGCTGCGCCGCCGCCTGCGGGAGACGCTTTCGGAGATCGAACGCGCCGACGCGCAGGCCCCGCCCGGGGAGCGGCTCGACGCGGTCGTGCTCTGCTATGGGCTGTGCGGCGGCGGGCTCGCGGGGGTGCGCGCCGGGCGGCTGCCCCTCGTGCTGCCGCGCACCGACGACTGCATCGGCATCCTGCTCGGTTCCCAGCGGCGCTACCTCGACTACTTCCACAGCCGGGACGGCATCTACTGGTACACGCCCGGCTGGCTCGACTTTGCGAAGACCCCCTCCCGCGCCTGGTATGACGCAAAGCTGCGGGAATACGCCGAACGCTACGGCCCCGACAACGCCGCGTGGCTGCTCGAGCAGGAGAACGCGTGGATCTCGGCCTACGGCGCCTGCGTCTACATCGACCCGCCCGCCTGCCCGAGCCCGGCGCACGCCCGCCGCGCGCGCGAGGCGGCCGGGGAATACGGCTGGCGGTTCGAGGCGGTCCCCGGCGGGGCCGGACTGCTCGACGCGCTGCTCGCGGGGGAGTGGGACGAAACGCGGTTTTTCCTCTGCCCGCCCGGGAAGGCTGTCGCGCCGAGCTGGCGGGAGGATATTTTTAAGGCGGAAGCATAGCAAAAGGGCCCGCAGGCTTTGCCTGCGGGCCCTTTCTGATATGCGGTCAGTTGTACTGCGGCTTCTTGGGGTCGGGGTTGACGGCCATCTCGATCGTGTCGGGAGTGGACTCGCCCGGGCGGACCAGACGGGCGCAGATGAGGAACTTGGTGGCCTCGTCGATCGCCTTGTTGGAGTAGCCGGTGGGATATGTACAGGTGGAGAGGATCAGGATCTTGTCGGAGGGAGTCACGTCGACGTCGATGTCGAACTGGGAGCGGTCCTTGAGCTCCGCGATCAGCTCGTTGAAGTTCTGATCCTTATATTCGGGCAGGTTGTAGGAGAGCTTGGTGTCCACATAGGAGACCGCGAAAACCTTCCAGGTCATATCGTCCTCGGCGGTGGAGAAGTAGATGTAGGGGTGTTTTTTCGCCCACTCGATGTCGAGGTATTTTTTCAGCTGGGTGAACTTGTCCTGCTCCGGGTCGTCCCTGATCGTGTCGGACATGCTGTGCCCGTAGATGATCGTGTTCTGGGAGAGCTCGTTGCGGTTGCCGATCTTGTTCTCATAGTCCGCCCAGTAGCAGCCGTAGAAGCTGTAGTTCTTGTTGATGTCCTTACGCTCGTAGTAGAGGTTGTCGGAGGGCTGGGGCGGGGTGGAGACGTACTGAAGCACCTCGTCGTCGATCAGGGTGTCGGGGACACGGATCCAGCCGACGACGTCGTTGTTGATGTTGTAGGCCTTGTTGAGGTTTTCAAGAAGCTCGCCCTCGGGAGCCACGGGTTCCGCGACGGGGGTGAGGTCGACATCCTCCAAGGGGTTGATGAACGCCGGGATTTTCGGCTGGGAGGAGACGTCAGAGGAGGAGGGGCCCTCGTCCTCGCCCGGCTTTGCGCGCTCGCCGCAGGCCGCCATCGTGAGCAGCATGGCAATCGCCAGGAACAGCGCGATCAAACGGTTGGAAAGGTGTAAGCGTTTCATATACAGACTCCTTTATCGTAGACTCATTTATCGTGACGCCCCGCGGGGGGCATTGCCAGCGTTTTATTCCGTCCGGGTGCGGTTGCTGACCGTACCTGCCGAGGCGTCGACCTCCACGACGGAGGAGGATTTGAGGATCGAGGTCGCGTTCTCCGCGAAGACGATGACGGGGATGTCGAGCGCCATGCCGACGATCGCGGCGTGGGAGTTCAGGCCCCCCCGCTCGGTGACGATGCCGGACGCCTTCTTGAGGATGGGCAGCAGGGTGTTGGAGGTCTGGGGGATGACGAGGATGTCGCCGTCGCTGAAGTTTTTGAGCGCTTCCTCCTCGGTCTTCGCGACGCACAGCCTGCCGAAAGCCGACCGCTTGTTGACCCCCTGTCCGGCGACGAGAATGTCGCCGACCACGTGGACCTTGAGCAGGTTGGTGGTGCCGTTGACCCCCAGCGGGACCCCCGCGGTGATGACCACGATGTCCCCGTCGTGCACATACCCGGCCGCCTTCGCCTTTGCGACGGCGTGGGCAAAGAGGTCGTCGGTGCTCTCCTTGACGTCGCACAGCAGCGGCGTGACCCCCCACGAGAGGGCGAGCTGCCAGTAGGTGGCTTTCTCATGGGTGCAGGCGATGACCGGGATGTCGGGGCGGTATTTGGAGAGCATCCGCGCCGTCGTGCCCGACCAGGTGACGGTGATGATCGCCGCCGCGCCCAGATCGTAGGCGGTGGTGCAGGTGGCGTGGGAGATCGCGTTGGTGATATCGGGAAGCCGCTCGTTCGAGCGGGAGCAGAAGCGCTTGCGGTAGTCGATGTCCCGCTCGGCGCGCTCGGCGATCTGCGCCATCGTGCGCACCGCCTCGACGGGATAGTCGCCCGCGGCCGTCTCGCCCGAAAGCATCACCGCGCTCGTCCCGTCGTAGATCGCGTTGGCCACGTCGGCGGCCTCTGCGCGGGTGGGGCGGGGGCTGTGGATCATGCTCTCGAGCATCTGGGTGGCGGTGATGACCATCTTGCCGGTGTTGTAGCACTTTTTGATCAGCAGCTTCTGGAAGACGGGCACGTCCTCGAGGGGGACCTCCACGCCCATGTCGCCGCGCGCGACCATGATGCCGTCCGAGACGCGCAGGATTTCGTCGATGTTCCTGACCCCTTCCGCGTTCTCGATCTTTGCGATGATGCGGATGGTCTGGTTGCCCTGCCGCTCGAGCAGCTGGCGGATCTCAAGGATGTCGTCCGCCCGGCTGACGAAGGAGGCGGCGATGAAGTCGAAGCCGGTCTCCGCGCCGAAGAGGATGTCCGAACGGTCGCGCTCGCTGATATAGGGCATCGAGAGGCGCACGCCGGGGACGTTGACCCCCTTGTGGTCGGAGATGACGCCGCCGTTGATGATTTCGGTGTCGATGGCGCCGTCGTGGGTGCCGGTGACGCGCAGCTCGATCGCGCCGTCGTTGAGCAGGATGGTGTCCCCTTTGCCCACGTCCTCGGCGAGCCCGGGGAAGGTGATCGACGCGCGCGTCTCGTCCCCCTCGCACTCGTCGGCGGTCAGCGTGAAATGGCTGCCCGCGTGCAGCTCGGCTTTCCCGCCCCTGAAAACGCCGAGGCGGATTTCCGGGCCTTTGGTGTCGAGCAGGGTTGCGACGGGCAGGCGCAGCTCTTCGCGCAGGCGGCTGACCCGCTCGAAGGTGGCCTTGTGGCTCTCGTGGGAGCCGTGGGAAAAGTTGAAGCGCGCGACGTCCATGCCGGCGCAGATCAGGCTGTGAATCCGTTCTTCACTGTCGGACGCGGGGCCGAGGGTGCAGACGATCTTGGTTTTCCTCAAAAGCAATCCACCTCGTGATTCAGTGTAAAAAAACAGGGACCCGGAAGAGCGCCCACGCGGGCCTGCGGCTGAAAATCCGGCGCGGCGGGCCCGCCGTCAGGAAGCAATTTCAGATCATATCTCCCTAAAGTATACCATCATTTTTACGGGTGTCAAATGGATTGGGAAAAATTCATAAAACCTTTAAAAACGCCCTCTTTCGGAAAAAGCTGCAATTTCCCCTTGCATTTTCCGGGCGGGTGTGGTAAGCTACGACTGTACTAATCGTTTTAATACAGACAATACAATTGACCGACCGAAAGGGGTGGAACCGTGCTGTCGCTTGATTTGCAGAGCCGCCAGCCGATCTACGAGCAGCTGGTCCGGGGGCTCTCCGAGCTGGTGTCGCTGGGGGCGCTCGCGCCCGACGAGCAGCTCCCGAGCGTGCGCAGCCTCGCGCGGGACCTGGGCGTCAACCCGAACACCGTGCAGAAGGCCTATCAGGAGCTCGAACGCAGCGGCGTCATCTATTCCGTCGCGGGCAGGGGCAGCTTCGTATCGCCGGGCCCGGCGGCGGCGCGGATGCTCCGCGGGCAGAGCCTGGAAAAACTGAAGGAGGCCGCCGCGGAGGGCAGGCGCGCGGGGATTCCGCGCGAAGAGGCGCTCGGGGCGGTCGAAGCGGCATATGAGGAGGGAACGGACCATGATTAAGGCGCAGTCGCTCGTGAAGTGCTTCGGGGATTTCACGGCGCTTTCCTCGCTCGACACCGAAATCCACGCCGGCTCGATCTACGGGCTCGTGGGGTCCAACGGATCGGGCAAATCGACCTTCCTGCGGCTGGCGTCGGGGGTCTACATGCCCGACGGCGGGCAGATTACGGTCGCCGGGGAGCCGGTGTACGAGAACACGGCGGTCAAGGAGCGGATCTTTTTCGTCGCGGACGACCTGTATTTCCTGCCGCAGAGCACCCTCGAAGAGATGGCCACATTCTATAAACAAATTTACAGGCGGTTTTCGGACACGAAATACAAAAAACTTTGCACAATTTTCCCCCTGGACCCCCGCCAGAAGCTCGGCGCCTTTTCCAAGGGGATGAAGCGGCAGGCCGCGCTGCTGCTCGCCCTCTCCTGCGAACCCGACCTGCTGCTGCTCGACGAGGCGTTCGACGGGCTCGACCCGGTGATGCGCGGCGCGGTGAAAAAGCTCCTGTCTGACGACATCGCGGCGCGGGAGATGACCGTCGTGATCACAAGCCACAACCTGCGGGAGCTCGAGGACCTGTGCGACCACGTGGGACTTCTGCACCAGGGCAAAATTCTCTTCGAGCGGGAGATCGACGAGCTCAAGCTCGGCTTCTGCAAGGTACACGCGGCCTTTCCGCAGGGGATGGACGACGCGGCGCTTTCGGAGCTCGACGTCATGCAGGCGGCCCGCACGGGCAGCCTCGTGACACTCGTCGTGCGGGGGAATTCCGCCGAGGCGTCGGACTGCCTGCTCCGGAAGGGCGCCGTCTTCGCGGAAGGGGTCCCGCTCACCCTCGAGGAGGTATTCATTCATGAAATGGAGGCGGTCGGATATGACTACAACAACATCCTCTTCTAAGCCCGGCCGGTTCTGTGAGCTCTACCGGGACATCCTGCGCCGCAACCGGGGCTATCTCTGGCTTTACTCCGCGCTTGTGGCGGTCTGCTACCCGCTGCTCTTCGCGCTTGAGGCGTTTAAACAGGTGGACCCGGCCGAGATCGCCCGCCTCCAGACGTACGCGCCTGAGATGCTCGCCCAAAACCCGATGTATTTCTACAGCTTCGAGGGCCTCGGCCGCAACTTCGCGGGCGTGTCGATCGTCTTTTTCACGATGATCGCGCTGCTCGCGCCGATGATCCTCGCCCTCGTGCTCAACAGCTACATGCACTCCAAGAAGGCGTCCGACGTCTACCACGCGGTCCCCGTCTCCCGCGGGATGCTCCTGACGGCCAACGCCGCCGTGGGCATGACGATCGTCGGGCTGCCGCTCATCGTCTCCAACCTCTTCATCATGGCGGTCCAGACCGCAAAATTCGGCTTCCTGCCCGGCGTGGCCGCCTGCCTCTGGCTCGACGCGCTCGGCTGGATGATCTGCGGCTTCGCGATCTACGCGGTCACCACCTTCGTCTCGGTCTGTGTCGGCACCGTCTTCGACACCTTCGTGCTGTCGGGGACCCTGCTGCTCGCCGCCCCCGTCCTTTCGGCGCTCGGCCTCGCCGTCACCGAGCTCTTCCTCTTCGGCTGGAGCGCGGGCAGGGACTCCCTCACCTTCGTCGTCCGGCTCTCCCCTGTGACGCTGATGCTCGAGCGGTTCGCCGTCGCGGACGGGACGCGGGGCGCCTCCTCCGTGATCAGGCTGTTTGGGCCGAACCACCTGCTGGGCGCGAATCTTGCGCTGCTCGTCTGGCTGCTGCTTGGACTGCTCATCTTCCTGGCGGCCGTGCGCGTCTACCGCCGCCGCAGGACCGAGGTCGCGGAGACCACCTCCTCGCGCGGCGTCCTGCAGGTGCTGGTCAAGCTGGCGGGCACCGCGGTCTGCGGCGTGACCGCCGGCCTGATCGCCTGCTCCTCCAACCACGGGCCGACCGATTTCCTGCTGTGGACGGCGCTCATCGGCGCGCTTGCCTACGCGGTGGCCGAGGTCGTCCTCAACCGCGGCTTCAAGACGCTCGCGCACAGCCTGCCGCTCGGCGCGGCGATGGTCGCCGGCGTCGTGCTCGTCTCGCTCGTCCCGCTGACCGGCGCGTTCGGCTATGAGGGCCGCGTGCCCGCGCCGGACGAGGTTGCGCGGGTGGAGCTGAGCTATACCGGCCGGTTCGGCGGGGAGATCTCCGTCTACCGGGTAGAGCCCGACCCCATCCCCGGCGATGGGGAGGAGAGCGGCCGGGCCGCCGAGAGCTACACAGAGGTGGCGCTCTCGTCGCCGGACGACCTCGCGGCGGTGGAGGCGTTCCACCGGGATGTGATCGCCAAGCGGTACCGCCCCTACGAGGGGATCGCCCTCGAGCCGGGCGAGGAGTTCATCCACGCCGGCACTTCGATCACCTACACCCTCAAAAACGGGCGGACGCTGAGCCGGCGGTACGACGGTTCCGGGAGCTATTCCGCCAGGCTGCTCGTCCCGCTGGAGACGAGTCCCGACCTGCTCGCGCAGACCCACCCGGCCTTCTTCGACCGGGGCCGCGACATCACCAAATGGACGGTTTCCAACGCGTTCGGCGGCGGAACAGTCGAAAAGGTCTGGCCCGCCGCTGATTCGCAGGCGCTGCTCGACGCGATGCGGGAGGACCTGCTGGAGCAGACGACGGAGGACCTCCTGCACCCGTCGGGCGAATTTATCGCACGGGTGGAATTCACCGCGAAGCTGCCGCCCGAGGGGGCGGAGCGGGCGAGCGCCGACGGCATCTTCTACGTGACCGACCGGACGCCCCGCACCCGTGATTTCCTCGCGGGGAAAGGGGTGCTGGAGGAGATCGCGCCCGATCTCAGCGCCTGCTACGCCGCGGGCGTCACCGGGAACGGCTACTACACCGCCTCGGAATCCGCGATCCGCCAGGTCGTCCCCTACCACGCGGAGTTCACCGCCAACGACTACGGCTACATGAAGGAGAGCCTCGAGGAGCTCCGGCGGTATTACGCCGAGAATCCGGAGGCGCTCGCGCTGGACTACGCCGGGGAGGACGTCGAGGTCTCCCATGCCGGCGGTGTCGCTGTCGCGCAGGCCGCCCGCGCCGGGTCGGGAGAGGCGCTCTTCGAGGACCCGGCGGACATCGAAACGCTCGCGAAGGCCGCGGTGGCCAACTGGGACATCACCGAGCCGGTCGTCTTCACGAACTTCTGGTTCGAGGGCGAGCCGACGGGGACCGCGGTCATGGTCCCGCTCTCCCGCCTGCCGGACGACCTGCGCCTGCGGATCGAATACCCCTACGGAATTCCCGATCAGCCGTAAATCTCTCTCCTGTAAAGCAGAGCGGCCGCCCCCTCGGGGGCGGCCGCTCTGTTTCGTTCGATTACATGATCGGGGAGAAGAGACGCAGGAAGGCGCGCACGATTCGCTTCCACAGCTTGACGTGCCTGATGTAGTCGCGGGGGATTTCAAAGCACTTGTCGAAGGTCTTCACGATGTCGTCCCGCACGTCGGAGACGACGCCCGACTGGTAGAAGCAGACCCCGCACTCAAAGTGCAGGTAGAAGCTGCGGTAGTCCATATTCGCGGTCCCGACGATCGCGACCTTGTCGTCCGAGACGTACATCTTCGCGTGGACGAAGCCGGGGGTGTATTCATAGATGCGCACCCCCGCGTTGAGCAGCGGCTGGTAGAAGGATTGGGTGGTCTGGTGCACGACCCATTTGTCGGGGATGTGGGGGGTGATGATGCGCACGTCGACCCCGCTGCGCGCCGCGATCTGGAGCGCGGTGACCATCTCGCTGTCGAGGATGAGGTAGGGGGTGGTGATGTAGACGTAGCGGGTGGCGCGGTTGATGATCTGCATGTACGTCTCCTCCGAGACGTTGATCTGATCGAGCGGGGAATCGCCGAACGGCTGCACGAAGCCGTCGCTCGGCTCGGGGCGGGTGGGACGGAACCGGGCGAAATCGTTGTCGGTCGGGACGGTGAAATTCCACAGCGAGAGGAACATCGCGGTCAGCCCCCACACGCCGTCCCCGCGCAGCAGCACTCCGGTGTCCTTCCAGTGGCCGTGCTTTTCGTAGTCGTTGATATATTCGTCGGCGATGTTGATGCCGCCGCAGAACCCCACGTTGCCGTCGATCACGGTGATCTTGCGGTGGTCGCGGTAGTTCATCATCGAGTTGAGGTGGGGCTGGAAGGGGTTGAAGAGCGCGCATTTGATGCCCGCCTTGCGCAGCTTGGCCGCGTAGTTGGAGGGCAGCGTCATGATCGAGCCCATGTCGTCGTACATGAAGCGCACGTCCACCCCCTCCGCGGCCTTTTCGCGGAGGATTTTGAAGATCGGCTCCCACATGACCCCCTCTTCGAGGATGAAATACTCCATGAAGATAAACCGCTTGGCCTTGGGCAGCTCCTCGAGCATCCGCGCCCACATCGTTTCACCGATGGGCAGGTATTCCGACTGGGTGTTTTTCCAGAGGGGGGACCCGGTGGTGCGCAGGATGTAGTCGGAGAGGGTGGCCAGGTCGGGATCCGCCTCCCGCAGCTCCTCGACGCAGGAGGCGTCCTGCGCGAGCACGCGGGGAGCGCTCTTCTCGGCCAGCGTGATCCGCCGGGCGAGCTTCTTCGGCATGCTCTTGTTGCCGAACATGAGGTAGAAGAGCCCGCCGAAGATGGGGAAGATCAGGATGGGAATGATCCACGCCAGCTTGTAGGCGGGGTTTTCATCCTTGCTGACCAGCCAGACCGCGATTGTGACGCTCAGCGCGGTGAGGATTCCGTAGACGGCCACAAAGTGGTCGCCCAGCAGGATGACCGCCGCCAGCAGGATCGCAAGCTGGACCAGCATCAGCAGGATGACGATGGACAGCTTGCCGAAAAGCAGGCTGAACACGGATTTTGCATGCATCTTTTGTTTTTTCTTTGGCATAAACATCCCTCGATTTTTCCGGCAGGGCCAACACGTTTCAAACAAGTCACATCATAGCAGTTTTCCCCATGAATATCAAGAAGATGACGAAAGGGACAAAAAAGGGGGAGGCGGCCTCCGCCGCCTCCCAGGAAGGGCTCAAAGCCCGTTGGGATTCTGTTTGCTGAAATTCCAGTTGTCCTCGCACATGTCGTCGAGCGTCCGCTCGGCCGTCCACCCGAGCAGCTCCTTCGCCTTGGACGCGTCCGCGTAGGAGTTGGCGATGTCGCCGGGGCGGCGGGGCGCGATGTGGTGCCTGATCGGCTTGCCGCAGGCCTTTTCGAAGGCGTGGAGCACGTCGAGCACCGAGTAGCCGTGCCCGGTCCCGAGGTTGATCGCCTCCACGCCGGTGCGGTCGAGGACGTAGTCGAGCGCCTTGAGGTGGCCCACCGCGAGGTCGACCACATGGATGTAGTCGCGCACGCCGGTGCCGTCGTGCGTCTCGTAATCGTCTCCGTAGACGGCTAGGTCCTCAAGCTTGCCGGTCGCCACCTGCGCGATGTAGGGCAGGAGGTTGTTCGGGATGCCGTTGGGGTCCTCGCCGAGCAGGCCGCTTTTGTGCGCGCCGATGGGGTTGAAGTAGCGCAGCAGCGCGACGCTCCACGCGGGGTCGGCCTTCCACAGGTCGGTGAGAATCTGCTCGATATAGAGCTTGGTGGTGCCGTAGGGGTTGGTGGCCGCGTGGGGCAGCGGCATGTCCTCACGGAAGGGGACGGGGTTCTCCATGCCGTAGACGGTGGCGGAGGAGGAGAAGACGATCTTTTTGCAGTCATGCGCCGCCATCACCTCGCAGAGGACGAGCGTGCCGGTGAGATTGTTGTGGTAGTAGCGCAGCGGGATGCGGCAGGATTCTCCAACCGCCTTGAGCCCCGCGAAATGGATGACCGCGTCAATCTGGTTCTGCTCGAACACCCGCTCCACGCCCGCTTTGTCGAGCAGGTCGGCCTCGTAGAACTTGAAGTCCTTGCCGGTAATCTGGCGGATGCGTTTGAGCGCCTCGGGCTTGGAGTTGACGAAGTTGTCCAGCACGACGATTTCCTTGCCCGCGTTCAGCAGCTCCACGCAGGTGTGGGACCCAATGTAGCCGGCGCCTCCGGTGACTAAAATTGACATGTGCGATCACTCCTTATCATAACTGGATGGATGTCGTTTTCTGTAATTTCAGTATAGTCGGCGCGGGTACCGCTGTCAATGCGCTGAATAAAACACGCAACAATCCTCCATAAAGTCGCAACAAAACTGACGCTCCGCCGGGGGATTTGCCGCCCAGTCTGCCGGTAGTCGACCGGCGGCGATCACTCTGGATTTTCCGCTCATCGAGCGTTGGAGCATGTCGGTAGTCGACCGACAGCGAGTTCCTTTCTTGATCGCCCAAGAAAGGAACCA
>NZ_CABUCJ010000046.1 GCF_902490045.1 uncultured Anaerotruncus sp. | reverse complement strand
GGCCCGCCGCATCCGCGGCAAAAAGGGGCTCACCGTGGTGACCTCCAACGTCGACGCGGTCGTGGAGCTGTCCAAGTCGCAGGGGCTTTCGATGATCCTGCTGGGCGGCGACGTGCACGTGGGGAGCAACTACATCGAGACGCTCGACGAATACACGGTCGAATCCCTCCGGCGGCTCTATTTCGACAAGGTCTTCCTGACGGTGAACGGCATCGACCTCAAATACGGCTATTCGATCAACAGCCGCCTGCAGCTGCCCCTCTACAACCACCTGCTGGGAAACTCCAGGAACTTTTACCTGCTGGCCGACCGCCACAAGTTCGGCAAGCGCGCCTTCGCTTTCTTCTGCGCGATCGACCGGATCGGCAACGTCGTCACCAACCCGGAGACCGACGGCAGCTACCTCGCCTTCTACCGCGGTTCCGGCATCAACGTCTATACCGGCTGAGCTTGCTCGCCGATTCAAAAAACGGAGGTTTATCATGGAGAAACAGGAAATCTACAGCCACGTCGACCACACCCAGCTCAAAGCCGTCTCCACCTGGCAGGATATCCGCAAGCTCTGCGAGGAGGCGCTCGCGCACCATACCGCCTCAGTCTGCATCCCGCCCTCCTATGTCGCGCGGGCGCACGAGACCTTCCCCGCGCTCAACATCTGCACCGTCATCGGGTTCCCGCTCGGATACAGCACCACCGCCGTCAAGGTCTTCGAGACCGAGCAGGCCATCGCCGAGGGCGCGGGCGAGGTGGACATGGTGGTCAACCTTGGCGACGTGAAAAACGGCGACTACGACAGGGTCCTCTCGGAGATCGCCGCGCTGCGGCGGGCGGCCGGAGATAAAGTCCTCAAGGTGATCGTCGAGACCTGCTACCTCACCGAGGAGGAAAAAATCCGCCTGTGCGAGCTCGTCACGGAGGCGGGCGCCGACTATATCAAAACCTCCACCGGCTTCGGCACCGGCGGCGCGACCCTGCCCGACATCCTCCTCTTCCGCGATCACATCGGGCCTCAGGTGAAAATCAAGGCGTCGGGCGGCATCCGCACCGAGGCCGACCTGCGCCTCTTTTTGGAGAACGGCTGCGACCGCCTGGGCGCCAGCGCGGCGGTCACCGTTCTCGGCGACTGAACGCATTTCATACGGCATCATAAAAGCGGCTCCGCAAAATTTTGCGGAGCCGCTTTTTATGGGGAGACGCCGGAAAAGTCAGAGCAGAAAGAGCGGCTCTTCGCCGCGGCCGATCCGCTGCGCGTTTTCCAGGCAGAACTTGTAGACGCGGTAGTAGTTGTCGTAGGTCGCCGCGCCGATGTGCGGCGTCGTGATGAGGTTGAGCCCCTCGTCCATCCCGAAGATCGGGTCGTCCGGCTCGAACACGTCGAACGCCGCGCCCCAGATCTTTTTTTCCCTGAGCGCCTCGAGCAGGGCCGTCTCGTCCACGATCTGGCTTCTCGCCGTGTTGATCAGGATGGCGGAATCCTTCATGCGGGAAAACTGCTCCCGGCCGATCATCCCGCGGGTGCCGTCCAGAAGCGGCGCGTGGATCGTGATGATGTCCGCCGAGGCGATCAGCTCGTCGAAGGAGACGTATTCGCACCCCAGCTTCTCCTCTTCCTCCGGGGGCATCCGGAAGACGTCGCTGTAGACGACGCGGGTGCCGAACGCCTTTACCCGCTTGATGACCTCGCGGCCGATCGTGCCGCCGCCGATCACGCCGACCGTCTTGCCGAGCAGCTCATAGCTGTCGTGGCGGTAGGTCCAGGTGTGCCACTCGCCCTTTTTGCCCAGCGGGTCGAGGGTGATGATGCGGCGGTAGAGCGCCAGCATATCCAGCACCGCGAGCTCCGCCACCGAGGAGGCGTTGAACCCCTTGCAGATCGAGATGGGGATGCCCTTCTCCTTCGCGTAGGCGACGTCGACCATGTCGACGCCCACACCCGTGCGCTGGATGAGGCGGAGGCTGGGGGCCTGGTCGATGATCTCCTTCGTCGTGCGGAAGGTGGTGACGAAAAAGCAGTCGGCGTCCTCGGGCGTCCCCTTCTCCCCGACGGTGGGGTTCAGGAACCGCAGCGTGACGTCGGGCGGGCACATGTCCAGAACCATCCGCTCCATGTGCTCGTTGAGCTTATCGAGATAGAGTACTCTTGTGTTCACGGAAAAACCTCCACAATTTTATTTACGCCTCTTTGGTCTGGAGATGGTGGTACCCCATGCGCGCCCGGGCCTCCCGCAGGGAGACGCCCTCCTTCAGCGCCTGGCGGATGCGCTCCTCTTTCTCCTCGATCTCCAGCGCGATGGCGAGCACCTGCTCCGCGCGGTCGAAGGGAACGGCGAGGGCGCCCGTCTCGTCCCCGAAGATCAGATCCCCCGGGCAGACCTTGATTCCCGCCACGGTGACCGGCTCGTTGACGGCCGCGACCTCCACCCGGTCCTTGCCTGTGACCATGTAGTAGCCCATCGTAAAGATGGGGTACCGGATCGCGCGCACGTCCTTGACGTCCCGGCAGACGCCGTAGATCAGCGTTCCGGCGATCTCCTTCATCGAGGCGGCCATCGCCATGATGTCCCCCCAGACGGTGCAGTAGTCGCGGCCGCCGTTGTCGAGCACGCAGACCTGTCCCGGCTCCACATCGTCCAGGAAGTCGCCCACCGTCCCCTTGACCTCCCCGCAGGGGACGTAGCGGACGGTGAACGCCTGGCCGCACATGACCACGCCCGGCGTGACCGGTTTGATTCCATAGAGCCCGCCGGGGATACCCAGGCGGTCCAGCGCGTCCGAAATGCTGGTGGAATCCAGCTTCTTGTAGGCTTCTATGACGGCCGGGTCGAGTTTCGGTATTTGCATATGCGAACGCCCCTCTCTCAAATTCTCATCGTCCTGCTGATCATTTCAGCATGTTCTCGTAGTTGTATTTTTTGTCGACTTCCATCATCGACATGCCCGATTTGATGTCCCGGCACATGGCCTCCTCCTTCTCGAGCAGCGTCTCCGCCTTGGCGACGACATCCTCCAGCCGTTCCTGCGGGATGAAGACCACGCCGGTGATGTCGCCCATGACGATGTCGCCGGGGCGGACCTGCACGCCGTGGAAGGAGACCATCACGTTGGTCGCCTCCTCCATCACGCGGCCGCGGGCGGTCGCGCAGATGGTGGCGCGCGCGTAGACCGGGAAGCCCAGCTCGATGCACTCGTCGAGGTCGCGGCAGGCGCCGTCGATGACCACGCCGGACACGCCCTTGTATTTGGCGCCCGTGCTCAGCACGCCGCCCCAGCAGTTGACGTCGATGCGGCCGCCGTTGTCGATGACGATGACGTCGCCCTCCTTCGCGGCCTCGATCGCGTTGACCCCCATGTGTGTGGTCGACTTGGTGAGCCCCGCGGCGACCACCTTCATCGTGACCGCCTCGCCGATGATCTTTTCACAGCCCTCGTACATCTTGTTGACGCCGTAGGTCGAGCCCTTGAGCCCGAGCGCGTCCAGCGCGTCGGAGACGTTGGTCGTCGAAAGCCTGTCAAGCCGCTCCCGCAGCTCCCTGGTCAGTTTTCCCATCATACATCGCTCCTTTATCATATTTGCGGGGGGCGCGGATCACCGGATCCGGCACGCGTCCTCCGGCCCGAGGTTTTCCATCGCCGCGATCAGCTCTTCCGACGTGCACACCGTCGCAAAGTGCGTTTCAAAATCCCAGAGCTGAGACTCCTGTTCCCGCTCGCTCGTGGCGCGCACGCAGTCCTTGGGCACGAACACCTCGTAGTCGAGCTGGAAGGCGTCGGCCACCGTGCCGCGCACGCAGATGTTCGTCACCGCGCCGCCGACAATCACCTTTTCGCAGCCCATGTCCCGCAGCGTGAGGTCGAGGTCGGTCTGGAAGAAGCCGCTGTAGCGGCGCTTGTTGACCACATAGTCCTCCGGCAGGATGGGCAGCTCGTCGATCTGCTCGGCGCCCCAGGTGCCCTCATAGCAGGTGCCGACCCGCTTTTCCGTCACCTTGTCGTATTTGTCCATCCTGTACTTCTGGCAGATCCACACGATGGGGATGCCGTGCGCACGGGCGGCGGCGACCAGCCGCTGGATCGGTTCCACGATCAGGTAGCCGTCCTCCAGCACCATGCGGCCGCCCGGCTTGCAGAAGTCGTTCATCATGTCCACGATCAGCACCGCGCTCTTTTTTAAGTCGAGGGCCTTTTCGCGGTTGGTATAGTAGTCGCTGAAGCCTTTTCCCATCTGTCCGTCCTCCTCAGGCGTCGTTTTGGCCGGCCGGCCGGGGCGTCCGGTTTCCCGGCGGGGTGTTACGGCTCTTGACCACCGCGACCCTGCCGTTGATGATCACATAGGTCACGCCGGGGATGTCTCCCGCCTCGATCGCGCCGAGGGCGGTATCCGCCACCGAGCCGATCGGCGCGTCGAGGCAGACGAGGTCCGCCTCCCGGCCGGGCGCAATCACGCCGGTGTTGAGCCCGAATACGCGGGCGGTGTTGCCGGTCGCCATCGCGACGGCGACCGCCGGGGGCACGCCGCAGACGCTGCTGGCGTAGCAGATGTTGCGCAGGATGCCCAGCGGGATCATGCCGGTGCCGGAGGGCGCGTCGTTCCCGAAGATGACGCGGCCCTGCTGTCCGAGCTTCCCCGCCGTCTCGAGGATGAAATTGGTCATCCGGTAGTTTCCGCACTGGACGATCTCGACCGCCGCGTCGCTCTCCCGGATGATCCGCTCCGCCTCCGCCGTGGAAATCGAGGTCGGGCCGCCGTTGCAGTGGGAGGCGACCGTCGGCCCGGTGCGGATGACGTCGTCGGCGCTCACCGGCGAGCTGCCGGGGATCGAGGTGCCGCCCGTGTGCATCGCGACCCTGAAGCCGTGCTTCTTGGCGATCTCGACGAGGGGGGCCGCGTCGGCCGGGGATTTGACCGAGCCGAGCCCGATCTCCCCGACGAGCCACACCCCTTCGCGCGCCATCTCGGCAAAGTCCGCCTCGGTGAGCCCCTGCTCAAGGATCAGCGCGCCGCCATGGATTTTCGCGCCCAGCGGCGACTGGTTCCGGAAGCACTTGGAGAGGAAGATCGCCTGCGCCTTCGCGCCGGCGGCGTCCTTCGGCCGCCCGGGGAAGTGGGGCTCCCCCGCCGAAATCATCGTCGTGACCCCACCGTGCACCTCGCTCTCGAGGAAATCCGCCGCCTTCTGGCGGAAGGTGTAGTCCCCCACGCAGGGGTGGCAGTGGGAATCGATCAGGCCGGGGGCCACCGTGACCCCCATCGCGTCGATCACCTGCGCGTCCGGGTAGCGGCCGAGCAGCTCCGCGCCGCCCACCGCGTCGATCAGGCCGCCGCGGACCGCGACGGTGTCGCAGTCCAGAACCGGATGTTCCCAGTCGCCGCTTACAAGCGTGCCGATGTTGGTGATAATCAGGTCAGGCATCTCACATTCCTCCTCAGCTCACGCCGTCCACGCCCTTGACCTGGTCGAGCAGCAGGCCGCCCACGCGCGGGAAGGGGCGGGAGCCGGTGGTCAGGCAGAGCACCACCATGATTTCGTCGGGCCTCGGGCCGTCCGCGACGGAGACCTCCATCGCGTCGTAGTGGGTCCGCACCTTGACGGCCCGCTTGCTGTGCAGCGGCACGTCGACCGAGCAGCCCGCGGGACCCGCCTTCTCGGTCGAAGGGATGATCGAGAGGGTGTCCCGCAGCGCCTCCCGCACCGGCCCGTCAAAGGCGATGTGCAGGAGCGCCGAGCCGTGTTCCTGCTCGCCCGCCAGCCCCGTCACCACGGCCTTGCCGTAGCTCTGGATCTCCTCCGGTCCCACCCCGAGCGCCTCGAGGGCGTTTTCGACCAGCCGCCGGCCGAGCCATTCGCCGTATTCGCCGTAGAGGGAGAGGTCCTCCACCCGCTTCCCCGCGAAGAGATTCTCCACGATCGCCACCGAGGCGCATTTGCGCAGCGGCACGGGCAGGGGTTTTCCGATCTCCGCGCGGATTTCGTCGATGATTACAACTTCCTTGCGCACATATGGTTTCATCCGATCACGCCCTTTCCGCTCTAATCGAGCCCATTTTGTCCCTTGATCTCTTCCGCCGAAACGCCGCCGATGCGCGCGTAGGGCCTGCCGCCCGTCGTGAACGCGACGGCGACGACGACCTCGTCGGTGTGGGGCGCGTCGGGGATGCGGATGGTGATCGCGTCGTAGTGGGAGCGAACGAGCATCGCGTCCTTGTGGAGCAGCGGCACATCGAGCGTCGCGCCCGGGGCCGCGATCTTTTTGGCCGACGGGATGACCGCCTTGCCCGCCCCGAGATAGGCGCGCATCGGCGCGCCCAGGCGCGGGTGCATCAGCGCGGCGGCGTGCTCATGCTCGCCGTCCAGCCCGACGATGCAGGCCTTGCCGAAGCTGTGGACCTCCGACGGGTCGATCCCCATCGCCTCCACCGCCTTTTGGGTCAGGTAGCCGCCCAGGTATTCCCCATACTCCATGAGCAGGGTCAGGTCCTCCTGATAGGCGCCTGCGTAGGGATTTTTGATGACCGCGGCCGCCGCGCACTTTTTGAGCGGCTTTTCCAGCTCACAGCCTCCCTCGCTGCGGATCGTCTCCCGGAAGACGACAAGTTTCCTGATGTTGGGTTCCGTTGCCATACCGAACCTCCTTTTCCGTTTCAGGCGCCGTCCTCATCCCCTGCGGGGCGTGATGGCGACCTTGATCACATGGTCCTCCTGCGCTTCAAACAGCCGGTACCCCTCGAGCGCGTCGTCGAGCGGAATCCGGTGGGTGATGAGCGGGCGGGTGTCGAGCATGCCCGCCTCGATGAGCGAGAGGGTCTTGGCGCAGGCGTTCGCGTGGACCCCGCCCGTCTTGAAGACGAGGTTCTTGCCGTACATCTGCCGCAGGGGCAGCTTCTGGGGGTCCTCCTCGTAGTGGGCCACGAGGCAGACCGTCCCGCTGCACCGCGCGAGCTGCCACGCCGTCTCAAAGGTGTTGCGCCCGCCCGCGACCTCGAAGACCCGGTCGGCTCCCCTGCCGTCGGTGAGGCCGCGCACGATTTCGAGCGGGTCCTCCCGGAGGGGGTTGATCGTGAGGTCGGCGAGCCCGTGCGCCCTTGCAAATTCCAGCCGCTCGTCGGACACGTCGATGACGACGAGCCGCGCCGGGGAATAGAGCCGCGCGCACATCGCCGTGCAGAGCCCGGTGGGGCCCGCGCCGATCACCGCGACCGTCTCCGCCGGGCAGATCTCAGCGATCTCCGCGGCCCAGAAGCCGGTGGCGAGCACGTCGCCGACGAGCAGCGCCGCCTCGTCCGACACGGCGTCGGGGATGTGGTTGAGGCCGTTGTCCGCGTAGGGCACGCGCACGTATTCCGCCTGCCCGCCGTCGATGCGGCAGCCGAGCGCCCAGCCGCCCCCCTCCATCGAGCAGTTGTTGACGTATCCGCGACGGCAGAAGAAGCACTCGCCGCAGAAGGTCTCGTTGTTGACGGTCACGCGGTCGCCCTTCCGGAACTTTTCGACCCCTGCGCCCGTCTCGACGACCTCCCCGACCATCTCATGGCCGAGGATGACCCCCTCCTTCGCCCGCGCGATCATGCCGTGCTTGATGTGGATGTCGCTCGAGCAGATCGCCGCGAGCGTCACCCGGACGATCGCGTCCTTCGGGTGCAGGATCACGGGGACCGGGCGGTCCTCCAGGACCACCGAGCCCAGCTCCTTGAAGACGACCGCCTTCATGGTGTCTTTCATTAAAAACGCCTCCTTCCGCGTTGTCCGCGATTACTTGACGATGTCCCTGCTCTTCCAGTCGGAGGAGGCGGCCACGGCGAGGATCACGACGATGCCCTTGACGAGGATCTGGACGTGGGGCGAGACGCCCATCAGGTTCAGGCCGTTGTTGAGCATCAGGATGACGAACACGCCGGTGATGGTGCGGGTGACGCTGCCCTTGCCGCCGCTGAGCGAGGTGCCGCCCATGACGACCGCGGCGATCGCGTCAAGCGACATGCCCTGGCCCTGGGAATGGGTGCCCGCGCCCAGCCGGGCGCTCATCAGCACGCCCGCGAGGCCGGTGCAGGCGCCCGCGACGGTAAAGGCGATCAGCTTATATTTGCGGGTGGGCAGGCCGCACAGCCCGGCCACGCGCTCGTTGCTGCCCATGGCGTACAGCGAACGGCCGTACTTGGTCTTGGTTGTGAGGATGACCATGAGGATGAGGATCACGGCCGCGAAAATCGCCAGCGTGGGCAGGAAGCCGACGCTGCCGGAGCCCAGCTTTTTGAACTGGACGTACATCGTGTTCTGGGCGATGCCGCCCGACACGATCAAGGCGATGCCGCGGCAGATGGTCGAGGTGCCGTAAGTGACTAGGAAGGAGGGCAGGCGCACATAGGAGACCAGAAATCCCATGAACACGCCGAACACCAGGCCGATTCCCGTGCCCAGCAGGACGCTCAGCCAGCCTCCGCCGTCCTGGACGATGTTGGCGAGCATGACCGCCGAAACGCCGGCCAGGCTGAGCAGGCCGTCGGACGAGATGTCGATGCTTCCGATCAGGATGACCCCCACCAGGCCGAACGACACAATAAACAGCGGGCCGCCCTGGCGCAGGATATTCATCAGGTTATCCAGCGAAATAAAGCGGGGGTTCATGATGGTGAAAAAGATCACGCAGACAACCAGCGCCGCCGGGGCAATGATCAGGGAATAGTCGATTTCCCGGCGGGCGGGCGGCGCGGATCTACGCGATGTAGCGGATGATGTCCCTTTCATTCGGTTTATCCTCCTTCTGGCAGTCAATTTCTCCGGTGACGGCGCCGCGCCTCATGGTGACGATGCGGTTGCACAGCCCGATCAATTCCGGCATCTCATCGGATACCACTAAAATGGAAATCCCTTCGTTGGCGAGCTCGCGCATCAGCCTGTAAATTTCCTGTTTCGCGCCCACGTCGATGCCTCTCGTGGGCTGTTCCATCAGCAGGATCCGGGGCTTCAGGCTCAGCCAGCGCGCCAAAATGACCTTCTGCTGGTTGCCGCCCGAAAGATTCATGATTTTCGTCCTGCCGGATGGGGTCTTGATCTTCAGCCGGCTAATATAATCATCCACGCCTTGCTGTTCACGGCGCTGGTCGATAAAGCCGAGCGCCCTGGTAAAGCTGTCTAGGTTGGCGATGGTAGTATTCGTGGTTACGGATAAGACGCCCAAAATCCCTTCGTTGCGCCGGTCGCTGGGCAGATAGCCGATCCCCGCTTTTACCGCCAGGCCAATGCTGTTGCCCAGCTGGGTGCCGTCCGCGGCGGTGATCGTCCCCTTCTCCACCGGAGAATCCCCAAAGATGATTTTGGAGAGGTCTTCCTTGCCGCATCCCATCAGCCCCGCGATTCCCAGAATCTCCCCCTTGCGCAGGCTGAAGCTGACGTCCTTCACTTCCTTGTTGGTAACGCCCTCCAGACGCAGGACGACCTCGTCCTCCGGCACGCGCAGCTCCTGCGCGAAGAAGAAGTCGGTGGAGAATTCGCGTCCCACCATCATTTCCTGCAGGACCCGGATGTCCACGTCCCTGGTCATGACATCGCCCACATTGCAGCCGTCCTTCATGACGGCGACGCGGTCGGTGTATTCCATGATCTCCTCCAGGTGGTGCGAAATAAAAATGAACGCGGCCTGTTCCCGCAGGGAATGGATGATGGCGAACAGGTTTTCCACCTCGCTGGGCGAAAGTACGGCCGTGGGCTCGTCAAGGATCACGATGACCTGCCGGTCGGTGTGGAGCGCCGTATAGAGCACCCGGGCGATCTCCACCATCTGCCTCTGGGAAAAGCTCAGCCTGCTCAAACGGGTCCTCGGGTCGAGGTCCGCCAGCCCGACCTTCTCCAGAACCATCTTTGCTTCGCGGTACATCTCGCCCCAGTGCAAAAAGCCCGCCGTCTGCAAATGCTCTTCATGGCCGAGAAAGATGTTCTCCGCCACGGAAAGATTGGGAAAAAGCGCCTGCTCCTGGAACACCATCCCGATCCCCTTTTCATAGGCCTCGATCGGCTTGGACAGGTTCAATTCTTCCCCGTGGCACAGGATCGTCCCGGCGTCTCTTTTTTCGATGCCCATCAGCACGCGCATCAGGGTGCTCTTGCCGGCGCCGTTTTCCCCGATCAGCCCGAGGACCTCGCCGGGATAGAGTTCCAGCGAAACCCCCTTGAGCGCCTGGACGCCGGCAAAACTTTTTTGGATGCCGCGCATGGACAGGATACTCTGCCTGTCGTCGGTCTGTTGCATACTTGCTACGCTCCTCCCGCTATAGATGGGAAGCCGGGCCGTCCGCCCGGCACAGCCCGTCAAAGGGCTGCGCACAGCAGCGTTGGCTTCCGATTGTGCGTCGTGATTTGCGGGCAGGCATACCCTGCGGACGCGGGGTATGCCTGCCGCAACAGAGAACCTTTACATGCCGGTGTAAACGCTTAGGCCGGATGCTTGACCTTGCTGTCGGCCGTCCAGTCGCGGCCGGCGGCCTGCGCGCCATACCACAGCTCGTAGTACTCGTCGACATTTTCCGGCGTTACGACCGGCGGATCCCAGATCGCATGTTTGTTTTCGTCGGTGACCGGGCGGATCCCCTCGGTCAGGTAGTCATAGCCGAAGCAGACGGCGCGGGCCTGCATGCCGGGGGCGTCGCCACTGAGGCTGACGCAGGTGTTGCCCTTCTTCATGTGGTCCAGGAAATCCTGCAGGCAGTCCAGGCCGCTGATCTTCACTTCGCCCAGCTTGCCGACGCCGTCGAGAATCTCGATGACGCCCATGGCCATATCGTCGTTGGCGCACCATACGCCGTCGATCTGATCGCCGTACTTGATGTACATGTCCTCAAACACCGGGGCGGCCGCGAAACGGTCAAAATCTCCGGGCTGGGACTCCAGCAGGGTGATGCCGGGATACTCCTCCATGGCGGACAGCAGGCCCTCGTGGCGGCGAACCGCGGTGGTGTTGCCGGCAGGTCCGTCGATGGCAATGATGCTGCCCTCGCCGCCCATGGCCTCAAAGAGGTACTCCGCCTCGGTCTTGCCCTCCTGGAAGAGGTCGGTCAGCAGGTGGGCCAGGTGGTACTCGTAGTTGGTGAAGTCCATCCCCTCGGGATAGTCGAAGAGGGTGATGAAGGGGACCTTGGCGTTTTCACACAGGTCACAGAGCGCCGGCACGATCGACGGGCTCATCGGCATGATGATGACGAGGTCGGGCTGGTAGGTGACCAGACCGGACTCCAGGTCGGCGACCTGTTTCTGCTCGTTGTTCTCGGCGGAAAGGGTCACATACTCCATGCCGAGCTGGGCGGCGGCTTCCTTCCCGCCGCGGTCGAGCTCGACGTAGTACTGGTTATCCATTCCCTTGGTGCTGTTGAGCACGACAAACTTTTCGCCGGCGGGCTCTTCAGCCGGGGCCGCGGGCTCCGCGGACGGGGCTTCCGACGCGGGGGCGGCGGGTTCGGCGGGGGCCGCCGGGGCGGGCTTGGAACCGCAGCCGGCAAGCAGCGTCAGGACCATTACCGTAGCGAGCAGCATGCTGAGCAGTCTGTTTCTTTTCATTTTTTGCGCCTCCTCTTCATAGCTCCATGCGCAGCATGGAGGACTCTTGTGTACGGGGCGGACGCCCCGGCGGATGCTCAGTCGATCCATTTCATATGGAAGCCGCCGTCGACGTCGATGGCGGAGCCGGTCGTATAGGGCAGATACCCCTTGCAGATCGCGGACACGGCTTTCGCGCAGTCCTCGCCGGTTCCCCAGCGGCGCAGCGGGTGCAGGCCGTCGGCGATCAGCTTGTCGAAATGCTCCTTGACCGGGAGGGTCATGTCGCTGAGGATGTTGCCCGGGCGGATTTCATAGACGTTGATGCCGTAGTCGGCCAGCGCGAAGGCGAGCAGCTGGGTCAGCATCGCGATGGCGGCCTTGGACATGCAGTATTCGCCCCGCATGACCGAGAGGGTGTACGCCGAGATGGACGACATGTTGATGATCACCGGCTTGGGCGCGGAATCCCCCGCCTCCACCTGTTTGATCATCTGTTTGGCGGCGAGCTGCCCCAGGAAGAGGTAGCCCTTGAGGTTGATGCCGAACACCCGGTCGAGGCTCTCCTCGGTCACGTCGAGGATGTTCGTGCGCTTCAGCGAGCCGACCCCGGCGTTGTTGACGAGCACGTCGATCCGTCCGAACCGTTCAAGCGTCCTGTCGATCAGGTTCCTGCGGTCCTCCTCCCTGGAAACGTCGGCCTGCACATAGAGGAATTCCGGACTCGCGTCCATGATCTCCTTCATATGCCCTTCGGCCCGGGCGGGGTCCATGGTCCCGCATCCGACGACCGCATAGCCGTCCTTTGCCAGCTGGAGGGCGACCGCGTTCCCGATGCCCCGGGTGGCGCCTGTGATGACTGCTACTTTTTCCGTTCGCAAATACATCTCCCCTTTCGTCAATTCCTGCATGGGATTCTTTATTGTCGGGCCCGCGCGGGCCGGAACGACCGGTTCAGAAGAGGTTGCCCTCCCCGTCGAAGGAGAGCTCCTCCGGTTCTCCCAGCACCTCGACGCGCGGATTCTCCGCCGCGTCGGGAAGCATCGCCTCGGAGATAAAAATTTCGCTCAGGTGCAGCGTGTCCCGCAGCCGCACCATGCGGATGCGCGCCTTGTCGAATCCAGGCGCCGTCTTGATCGCCGCCTGGATCGCCAGCTTGTGGCTGTCCATGACCAGCGGCATCCGGACCGCCTGGGTGAGGGTCGCCGTGATCGCGTTGGGATAGGTGACCTCCGGGTCGAACCGCTCGAACAGCCGCCGGGTGGTCACATCCGCCACGCCGATGCCGTTGGCGTTGCCGTGCGTCTCGTCGGTGAGGTCGAGGACGGCCAGCTTGCCCGGCCGCGGCGGCCCGCTCGCATAGCTCGTGGCGAAGCAGCCGGTGATATGCGGGTCCATCCCCAGGCCGCTGATGTTCTTGCCCATCCGGTCGACCACCAGCACGTCGACGTCAGGGAGGAGAATCCCCGGCATGAGCGCCTTGGCCCGTAAGAGGAGCTCCGGCTCCCGCCCGGCGATCTCCCCCGGGGGAAGCGCCGTGACCTCACAGGTCTGGTCGTAGGCGTTCTCCAGGATGGCGACGCCGAAGAGCACCCTCGCGTCCCGGAGGATCGCCCGGCCGTACTTTTCGATGTTCCCCGCCATTTTGGCATAGCCCTCCTGGTGGCAGACCTCCGCGCCCGCCTGTTTGGCAAGGCCGATGGCGAGCATCTTCATGAGCCCGCTCTCGTAGGGGCCGGTAAAGGAGGTGTGGGGTTTGACGCGGTTGACCGCCACGATTCCGTCCGCCGCCGCCGCGCGCGCGTCGATCTGCACCGGGCGGCCATCGGGCGTGCGCCCGATTTCCCGGACCTCCATCGAGGACTCGATCGGGCAGCCCAGGAAGGCCTCTGTGACCCCGAGGCTCCGCAGCACGTCGAGCTGCCCCTCGGCCGTCGCGCCGCCGTGGCTGCCCATCGCCGGAACGACGAAGGGGGCGGCACCCGCCTCGCGCAGGGCCTCCACGATTGTGCGGAGGATGAGGGCGATGTTCGCGATGCCCCGGCTCCCGGCGGTCACGGCGACCCGCATGCCCGGCTTTACGCCGCGCAGGACGCCGCTTTCGCAGAGGGTCCGCCGCACCGCCGCGCCGACGTCCGCAAGGTGCGCGTCGTCGAACTTCTGGCGGACCCGGACCATCCGGGGGATCGGCATCCCGCCGACCAGCCTGTTAACGACGCCCATTCCGCCGCATCCCCTTCCGCGTGGTTTGATTCCAGATATTTGATCTCTTTGCAAATACTGTATAATTTTGATCGACAAAATGTCGACATATTTTTGCAGGCCGCGTCCCCGGAAATTCCCCGGCGGGTCACTGGTCGATCAGGACGATGTTCAGCTCCTCCGCGATCTCCCGCGCGCGTTCCACGCTGGGGCGGGCGTCCCGCAGCACCAATCGTGCGCCGCCCCGGTTGAGGGAATCCACCATGGAATTCTGCTTTTCCGCCTCGATTGTCACCCGCTGGACCGACGGCTCGTCGACCTCGAGGATCTCCACCTCGATCCCGCGCCGCCGCACCTCTTCGAGGATCTCCCGGTAGGCGTCGGCGTCGCTCGTGCCCGCCCCGTCGACCGCGGCCATCAAAATGCCCGGTACGTTGATCGCCCGCCGGGCGAAGAGCTCGGAATAGAGCTCGATCTTTACCTTCTTGATCCGCCCCTCCGACAGGAAATGGGCGATCCGCCCGCAGTTGGTCGGGGAGCCGACCCCCTGGCTGCTGCCGCCGACGACCGCCTCCGCGAACGGCCTCGTGATCGGGTTGGAGCGGCGCGCGAGCTCGCGGCTTTCGGCGGCCGCGCGGACGATCAGTTCCTCCTGCCGCCGCTTTTCCGCCTCCCGCACGGCGGGGTCGATGTACGTCTCCACCCGTTCGTCATGCTTGAAGAAGGGCTCCATGTATTCGATCGTCACGGGAACGACATGCTTCGCGGAGGCCAGGTGGCACTGCGCCGCCATGGCGATCATCACGTCCACCGGGACGGTCGAGGGGATCGAGGTGTGCATCGCCAGCTGGCTCGCCAGCCGCGCGATGAGGATGCCGCCGCCGATGTGGGTGGCGCACAGCCCCGGCACGAGCACCCGCGGGGTGCAGGGCACGCTGATCGTCGGGGAGATCGCGAGCACGACCGCCCGCTCCATCTGGGCGGGGGTCCCCCCGGCCAGCTCGACGAAGGCGGCAGCGGAGGCGGCCGCTCCCGCGCCGATTCCCTCCATGTTGCAGCCGGTCGTCCGCTTGCCGACCCGGAAGATGCCGCCGATCTTGAGGATGACGGCCATGACCCGGCTGATGAGCGCCTCGTCGGTGTAAAACTCCTTCATCGCCTTGACAAATCCGGTGTAGGGGCAGGCGTCGCCCGTGCCCGCGCAGGGGCAGAGGCCGATCGTGTGGTTCCCCACCTGCGCCGCGAGGGTGTATGTAACGATCCGGTCGACGAACGGGTCCCCGGCGATCTTCGCGCCGTTTTCCCCGGCGAGGTCCTGCCCCACCGAGCCGAGCAGGAAGCTCTTGCCCGACGCGGCGCCGATGCCGGCGGCGCGGAGGTTGTGCGCGAACGCCTCCTCCATGCACGCGGCGACCGCTTCATAGCCGAGTCCCGTCTCGTCCATCGCTTCCCGGAGGACGACCTCGCCGACGCTCTGCCGCGTCTCCTCCGCCACCCGGATACACTCCCCGAGCGTCATGTGTCCGTAGTCATAACCCAATTCCCTTGCGGTTTCCGAAACCGGCTTCATGCTGTCTCCCCCTATCTGACCTCGGTGTCCATCAGCTCTTCCCAGATTTTCAAGAGCGAGGTGATGTCCTGCCTGCCAAATCCTTTGGCCCGCGCTGTCTCAAACATCTGCACCGCCGTACTCCCCATCGGGATCGGCATTGAGAGCTGTTTTGCCGTCTCGACGGCGAGCCCCAGGTCCTTGTATTCCAAATCCACCGCGAAGCCCCCCTCGAAGGAACGCTTTTTGATGAAGTTGGGAATCTTATTCTCGATGATGAAGCTGCGTCCCGAGCTCTCCCGGATGATGTCGTACATCGTGTCGAGCCCGAGCCCGATCTTTGCGCCGAGCACCAGCGCCTCGGCGGCAGCGGCCATGTTGCAGCCGAGCAGGTAGTTGTTGACCATCTTGACGCCCGAGCCGGCGCCGACCGGTCCGATGTGGCAGACCTTCCTGCCGATCGTCTCAAAGAGCGGGCGCATCCGTTCAAACGCCTGGTCCGGACCGCCCGCCATGACGGTCAGCGTCCCGGCGGCCGCGCCGCCGACCCCGCCGCTCACGGGGCAGTCCATGTAGGTGATTCCCCGCGCCGCCGCCATCTCGGCGAACTTCCGCGCCGATTCGGGCGCGATGCTGCTCAGGTCGGCGATGACCGACGCGCCGGCCGACTCCTGCCCGAGGATTTCCTCAAGCACCGACCGGACGATCGCCGCGTTGGGCAGCGAGCAGAAGAGCACCTCGGTATCCACGGCGGCCTCCCCCGCCGTCGGGCAGATGCGCGCGCCCGCCGCCTCCGCCTCGCCCGCGGCGCGGGCGGACAGGTCAAAGGCTCGCAGTTCATGCCCCGCGCCCAGCAGCCGCTTGGCAATGGGCAGCCCCATGGCGCCCAGTCCGATCATTCCGATCCTCATCGAAAAGCCCCCTTGTAAAAAAATATCCCCATCAGGTTCATTCCGGTCCAATCCCCTTCCGCTCCCCGGAATTCCGGGAGGGAGGAAGACGCCTTTTGAAACTGATGAGGAAGAAGCTCCGCGGCGGCGCGTTTTTGTAGGGACGCGCTGCGCGCCGCTATTCGCTTTCCAACCGTCTGGCCGGGAGGGAGCGGGCCTTTTTGATCGGGAACGGCTCCGAATACTCCTTGATGGTCCGGTCGCGGACCTCGTTGAGATGCTGGAAAAGATACCGCTCGGCGCTCGTTTCGTCCCGCTGCTTCAACGCCCGGATAATGTTCAGGTGCTTCTTTTTGGAAGCGTTGAAGTGCTCGGGGTCCCGCGCGGAAATGCGGTTCACAATCGCGAACTGCGCCGAAAGCATGTCGTAGAACTTCTCCAGCCTGCTGTTGCCCCCGTATGCGATAATCGACGTATGCAGCAAATGGTTGGCGTCGTAATACTGCTGGGGGTCGGAGTTTTCGCCCAAATCCAAAAAGGCCTGTTCCAGTCGGTCCAGCATCTCCTCATCAAAGTACCGGCAGGCGGTGTGCAGGGCGTGCAGCTCGAACATGATCCGCAGCTCGAAAATTTCCTCGAGGTCCCGCTGCGTGATGTCGGTGACGAAGGTTCCCCTTCCCGGGAAATGGGACACAAGCCCCTCCGCCTCCATCCGTTTGAGCGCCTCGCGCACCGGAGAACGGCTCAGGCCCAACGCCTCGCCGATCTCCACCTCCGCAATCGGGGACCCCAGTGGGAATTCCCCGGATAAAATCCCGCTGTAAAGGTAATCGTACGCCCGTCCGGCCGCCCCTGTCGATCTGTCTGCCATGTTTATTCCCTCCAATGTAACTTGCGCTCAAAAATGATCCATGCGAAGACAAGCACCTTAAAGTATTATTATACTATAAATCTTCACACTGTACAATCTGATCATACACTGGAACGAAACATTTTCGACAAATCGTATGCACAGGCAGTCCTATTCTTCCACACAGTGCAGCGAGTCGAACACCCTCTGGTACCCGTAGATATCGAAGAGCGATTCTCCCGCGCGGAGCCGGTCCATAACGGCCGCCTCCTTGGCCGTCCGTTCCTCGGCGAGCCGCAGGATGTCCGGCGCCTCTTCCAGCGGCACCACCACGACGCCGTCCGCGTCCCCGACGATGAGGTCGCCCGGCCGGACGATTTCACCGCCGATGCAGATGGGGTGGTTGATCGTGCCGAGCGTCGCCTTGGCGGTCCCGCGCACGCAGAGCCCGGCGGAAAAGACGGGGAATCCCATCCGGATGATCTCGCGGCTGTCGCGGACGGTGCAGGATACCACCAGCCCGGCCGCGCCGCGCGCCATGCATTCCACCGCCAGCACCTCGCCGAACGGCCCCGAGGCGACCGCCGAACCCATGTCCGCGACGATGACGTCGCCGGGGCCCGCCATGCTGACCGCCTTGACGAGCATCAGGTTGTCGCCCGTGTGGCAGCGCACGGTGAGCGCGCGGCCGCAGACGGTCATATCGGCCGCGAGCGGTTTGATCGCGGGGTCGAGCGCGCCCCTGCGGCCCATCGCCTCATGGACGGTCGCGGCCGCCTGCCCCTCGTATGCGCGCAGCAGCGCGGGATCACAGCGCGGAACGTCCCTTATGATGTGCGGCATTTGATATCCCACCCTTCTCGGTATTCTTTTCGTCGTCAGTAAGTATATATTATGTCGACAATCTACTGTAAATATAGCACACAAAATATCCGGTGTCAAGGGAATTCTTTTTGGCAATATGCACATAAATTCCGCTGAATTCTCTCTGCCCACGCTGTTCTATCTTTTTGCGGCAGGACGCGGAAAGGCCCCGCGGGCACTGTCCGCGGGGCCTTTCGGAGGGGATTTCAGGTTTATCGGCCGGTGTTCGGGACCGGCTTCTGGTTGTTGGAAACGTCGATCGACGGGACCTCGGTGTCGTCATCGTCGTCATAGTAGCTGTCAATGTCCAGCTCGGTGTCCGAAACGATGTAGGTGCCGAGCGTCCGGGTCCGGGTGGTCCAGCCCTCAATCTCGCGGTCATCCTCCGAATAGGTGAACATCGCGGTCACATCCTCGAGGTAGCCGTCTTTGTCGAGGCGGTAGATATAGACGTCACGCGGGTCGGGGCTGTAGTCGTCATCATCGTCCCACGGGATGCCCAGCGTCAGGTAGGCGCGGGAGGTCGAGGGGATCGAGGGATTGCCGACGAAGTCGTAGAACCACAGGTCGGCGTCGACAGGGTCGCCGTACT
>NZ_CABUCJ010000045.1 GCF_902490045.1 uncultured Anaerotruncus sp. | reverse complement strand
CCGGCCGCCGGGCGGCCGCAAAACGGCGCCGCCGTTTTGGATTGCGGCGGAGGGCGTTTGGGGCCGCGCAGGAAAGGAACTGAAACGATGGAATACAAACTGGTTGCCGACAGCTGCTGCGAGCTGGTTCCCGCGCTTACCGGGCCGCTGGGCGCTAAAACGGCTCCGCTGACCATCCTGCTCGACGATGTGAGCTATATCGACGACGATTCGATGGATATCCCGCACTTTCTCGCGGCCATGAAGCAGAGCCGCCACATCCCGAAATCCGCCTGCCCCGCGCCCGACGTGTGGGCGAGGCTCTTTCTCGAGGCGAAGGAGGTCTTCGCGGTCACCCTTTCCTCCAAGCTGAGCGGCTCCTACAACAGCGCGATGGTCGCGAAAGAGATGGTCGAGTCGGAGCATCCGGGCCACCGCGTGCACGTCTTCGATTCCCTCTCCGCGTCCGCGGGGGAGATCGCCGTCGGCCTCCGGATCAAGGAGTGCGCCGAGGCGGGAATGTCGTTTGACGGGATCGTCCGCGAGGTCACCTCGTTTATCCACGGGATGAAGACCTATTTTATCGTGGAGAACCTGGACACCCTGATCAAGGCGGGCCGCATGGGCAGGCTGACCGGCTATGTCGCGTCCGCGATGTCGCTGCGCCCGATCATGATGGGGGACGCCGGGGAAATCAAGCTCTACGAAAAGGCGCGCGGTTCGGTGCGCGCCTTCACAAGGCTGGTCGACATCATCGGCGAGCGGCGGAGCAATTTCTCCGACCGCACCCTTGTCATCACCCACTGCAACAACGAGCGGCAGGCGCATTTTATCCGCGCGGAGGCCGCCCGCCGCTACAACTTCAAGGAGATCGTCGTCGCCCCCACCCGCGGCATCAGTACAATGTATGCCAACGAGGGCGGCGTCATCATCGCATTTTGACCGGACGGAGGAATGTGGCATGAAAAAGAACATCCTGGTCCTGGTGGGGAGCCCGCGTCCAAAGGGCAACAGCCAGGTCCTCGCGGAGACGTTCGCCGCCGCAGCGCGGGAAAAGGGGCATGAGGTGGAGGTGCTGCGGGTCGGCGGCATGAAGATCGCGGGCTGCCTGGCGTGTGAGCGCTGCTGGAAAAAGGACGGCCTGCCCTGCGTCCAGCAGGACGACATGCAGAAGCTCTACCCCAAGCTCAATGTGGCGGACATGATCGTCTTTGCCGCGCCGATCTACTATTTTGGACTGCCCTCCCAGCTCAAGGCCGTCATCGACCGGTTTTACCCGCTCTGCCACGGCGACGACAAGCGCCGGGCGTTCGCGGATAAGGAGAGCGCGCTCATCCTCTGCGGCGCCTCCGAAGAGGAGGACGATTTTGAGCCCGCCGTCGCGAACTACGAGGTCATGGCCGACTATCTCGGCTGGGAGGACCGCGGCGTCATCGTGGCGCCCGGCCTGGGCGAAATCGGAGACGCCGCCAAGAGCGAATGGCTGGAGGCCGCGCGCGATCTGGCAATGGATTTGTAGGGGGCGCCGCTCATCGAGCGGTGTAGTTGCCGGGTCCCGCCCCGGCGGGCGGGTCGACTTCTTGCGCGCCCAAGAAGTCGACGGAAGAAGGGCGCTCAAGGGGGGCTCACTTGAAGAAGGCAGGGCGCAAAGCTCGCCCCCCTTGAGAATCCCCCCTCCGCGTGGAAGCAGCCAGCCTCGAATATGGGGCAGGCGCAATGCGTCTGCTCGAGGGCCTCAGGCGCCGTATCAGAGGTGCGGCCGGGGAGAGACGCATAACTTGCAGAAAGACAAAAGCGGCCGCCAGAAGGCGGCCGCTTATCGTTTGTGTCGCGTCGACGGAGGATAAGGGTTTTTCTCATCGGTTAAATCCATCAGATAATCCACGCTGGTATGATAATATTTGGCGAGCTTCAGCAGCATTTCATCGGTGAAGTCGATTTTTCCCGTTTCATACTGGGAGTAAGTGTTTTGTGCAATGCCAAGCACGTTGGCTAACGTCTGCTGTGTGATATCATTATCGATACGAAGCGCCCTCAAGTTGTAAAACACCATATCCATCACCGCATTTATTATGCGATATCTGGATTTCAGATATTGACTTTTATCTGTAATACAGATAAAATTACAGCAAATGTAAAAATTAATCATTTCGGAGGGAAATATATGACGTATCGGGAGCGCTATTACAAATTATTTTGTGTTTTGCTGGCAGAGATCGACCACTTGACGGATGCCATACGGAAGGCGGAGGAAAGCTTTATTTGTATTGAACGTCCCGCTGATGAAGACTATCGGGACCTGTATGCCATGCTCTTGGACGAGCTTGATAAAGCGGTAGGCTCTCTTGACAAGGCGCGCGTGACAATTTAAAGTGGTTGGGAGCGTCCGCAACCTGAATTGAGCCCTCAGCTAGTGTACCCGTGGGGAGTGGCGGCAGTCTTCGGGTTATGGCAAGGTACTCCCAGGGGATTCTCAAGGGGACTGGCGGAAGTCCCCTTGAGCGCCTTTCTTTCGTCCATTTCTTGGGCGCGCAAGAAATGGACCCGCCTGCCGGGGCGGGACCCGGCAACTGCACTGCTCACTGAGCGGTAAGCCTAAGGACCGCCGCCGGTCGACCACCGGCAAGCCTTCTAGCCGCTGGGCGGCAAATCTCAAAAAGGAAGGCCGCCCAAAAGGGCGGCCTTTTAAAATCAATAGGAATTTCTCTCTTTGATCTCACCTGTTTTAAAGGCGATGAGCAGCCATTTGAGGTCCTCGATGTTGCGGCGCAGCTCCTCGCCGATGTCGGTTTCGGCGATCTTAATGCGGGACTCCATCCGCTCGAACACCACCGAGGTGGAGACGATGTCCTTGTTGTTGCGGATGGCGTTTTCCCGCCCGGAGAAGGGCTCGTGGGAGGCGATGCGGATGCCCCAGGAGTTGTAGATCAGGGTGTAGCCGGCGATGCCGGTGGTCGGCTGGTAGGCGCGGCAGAAGCCGCCGTCGATGACGATCAGCCGCCCGCCCGCCTTGATGGGATTTTCCCCGTCCTTCGATTTGACCGGCACATGGCCGTTCACGATATGGCAGTGCGGGCCCTCCAGGCCGAACTCCCGCAGGATGCGGATGCAGACGTCCGCGTCGTTGTAGTAGGAGTAATAGGGATTTTTGCGTTCCACCCACGTGGACTCGTCGGGGACGAGCGCGCGCTCAAAGGTGGCGATGTGGTCCCGCCCGAAGAGGGGGGAGTTGCGCCCGCACCAGAGGAACCACAAAAAGTCCTTGCCCGACTGCTTTTCGGGCGAGCCCTCGGGGGCGTAGTAGCCCTGCCGGGCCAGCGCCTCCGCATGATCGAAAAAGGCCCGGCCCGCGAGCTTTTCGCAGCCGATGGAAAACTCCATGAAGGAGCTGTCGTCGTTCATGGGAATGCAGCCGTGATAGAGCAGGTTGCCGTTGTAGCACTTGTAGAGCCCGCCCTTGGTGTAGAGGAAGCGCGCGTGCCGCTGGAGCTTTTCGCTGCTGAGGAAGGCCGCTTTGAGCTGGGCCATGACCCGTTCCTCCTCGGGGGAGAGGGCGTAGGGGTTCGCGCGGTCGACGGTGGGGAAGTCGGTGTCCCGCAGCGGGTAGTCGGCGCCCCCAATCCGCACGGTGCGGTTCGCGTAGTCGATCTTGTCGAGCAGCAGCCGGTCGTCCATGCCGAACTCCGGGTTGCGCAGGATGATCTGCCCCTCGAGCTTGAAGAGGATGACCGCGATCGCCTTGTGCATTCGCGCGGCGAGTGCGGCATCCTTGGCGTCGAAGGTGGCCGCGTCGACCGGTCCCTTTGGCAAAAAGCGCGAGACGTCCACGTCGCGGTAGACCTCGTTGGCGAAGAGCGCCAGCGGGCGCAGGCTGATGCCGTAGCCCGTCTCGATCACCTCGAGGTTGTTGTAGGTGATCGAGTTGTTGAGCACCGTCGCGATGCAGGTGCGGCTGCCGGTGGCCGCGCCCATCCAGAGCGCGTCGTGGTTGCCCCACTGGATATCCACCGAATGGTGCGCCATGAGGGAGTCGAGGATGATGTCGGCGCGGGGGCCCCGGTCAAAGATGTCCCCCACGATGTGCAGGTGGTCGACGATCAGCGTCTTGATGACCCCGGACACCGCGATGATGAAATCCTCCGCGCGTCCGAGGTGGATAATCGTCGAGAGGATGTTTTCGTAGTAGTCCTTTTTGTTGTGCACCTCGTAGTTGGTGTTGAGCAGCTCGTCGATGATGTAGGCGTAGTCCGCGGGCAGCGCTTTGCGCACCTTGGAGCGGGTGTATTTGGAGGTGACGAGGCGGCAGATTTCGATCAGCCGGTGAAGGGTGAGCTTATACCACTCCCCGATGTCGTTGACCGTCTCGTGGATCTCCCGCAGCTTCTCCTCGGGATAGTAGACCAGTGTGGCCAGACGGGCGCGCTCCTCCCGCGTCATCGTGTTTTCAAAGAGGATGTCGCACTTTTCCCGCACCGCCCCCGACGCGCTGTTGAGGATATGTAAAAACGCCTCGTACTCTCCGTGCAGGTCGGACATGAAATGCTCGGTGCCCTTGGGCAGGTTGAGGATCGCCTGGAGATTGATGATCTCGCTGCTTGCCGCCCGCGTGTTCGGATATTGCCGGGCAAGCAGCTGCAAATAGCGCAGATCGCTCACCCGTCCGCTTCCCTCGTTCATAAGCACGCCCCTTTCCATCATCCGGGATAATAACCGCTCTGCGGTTATTATCCCATAAATCCTTCGTGGGTTCAATGCATTATTTGGAAAAGGAACGGGACGCCCGGCGGGCGTCCCGTTCCTTTTCGCTTCATGCGGAGGTGGGCTTCGCCGCACGGGACGCGCCTGCGAATGCGGCCGGCGGTCGGCCTGAACCAAAGGTTTTGAGGGGTTCCCAGGGGAACTTTTTCAAAAGTTCCCCTAGGCGGGGAGGTTCACCTTGACGAGGCAGCCCTTGACGGTGCCGTCCGCGGCGGTATACTCCATGGCGCAGACCATCGTATCGGGGTTATAGCCGATGAGGTCGCTGAAGACGGTTTTGAGCACCAGCTCGCCCTTGCGGTTGACCAGGCAGATTTTGCCGTCCTTCTGGACAAAGGCGACGTTTTTGCCGCTGATGAAGGGGGAGGCGTTTTCAAACTGCGCGTCGATGACGAACTGGCCGCGGTCGTTGGCAAAGCCCCACTTGCCCGAGGGGGTCATGACGAGGTTGAGCTTTTCCCCGTCCGTACCCGGCTGGACGTAGTGGTCGGTCGGGATGATGACGCGGCCCCGGCCGTCGACGATGCCGCTGTTGAAGGGGCCGTCGCCGCTTTCGAGGATATAGTAGCCCTTGTCGAGCGAGCGGGAGGTCGAGAGGGTGCCGTCGTACCGCGCGGGGACGATCTCGTTGCCCTCCTTGTCCATGATGCCGAACTTGCCGCCCCGCTCGAAGCAGGCGTAGCCGTAATCCCCGAAGCCCATGATATAGTCGTAGGAGGGCTTGACGGCGGGCTCGCCGCTGTCGATGTCGGTGATGACGCCCCAGCGGTTGTCCTTGCAGACGCTCGCGCTGTTCCTGTAGAGGGTGATGTCGTCCCACTCGGGCTTGACGACCACCTTGCCGCGGTCGTTGATGACGCCGCGTTTGCCGTTCTGGGTGACCACCGCGTAGGAGCCTACAAAATAGCCGATCTCGTCGTAGACCGGGTCGGTCAGGAACTTGCCGTCGCTGTCCGCGAGGCCCCACGCGCCCTCATAATCGAAGGCGATCAGGTCGCGGCCCCCCTCGTTGGTGCGGGGGCTGGAGACGACCTCCATGCCGCCGCAGGCGAAGTTGGCGATGGGGGAATACTGCTGGTTGTAGAAGCGCAGCATGCCGTCCTTATAGAGCACGAACCGTTTTTTGAGCGCCGCGAAGTCGTCCCCGCGCTCCATCGTGAAGCGGACGGTGCCGCCGCGGTCGACAATCTCGATGGCGTCGCCCTTCTGCACCTGGTAGAGGCCGCTGCCGTCGCTGCCGCCCACGCACCAGACGCTGTCGTATTCAAACGGTACGAGCACGGCGCCGTCGGCCGCGTCGATCGCGCCCATCCTGCCGTCCTTCCCCAGAGGCACCATGCCGTCGACCGAATTCCAGCCCTCGACGCCGAGGTCGTATTCCACGACGGTCAGCAGCCTGCCGTTCAGATTGGCGACGGCGTATTTGCCGCCCTGCCCCAGCGCGAAAAAGTCGGCGGTCTGGAACTGCCGGTAGCCGCCCCGGTTGAACGGATAATAGAGATCGTACTGCGCGGGGGTGAGCAGGTCGACCGAATAGCCCGCGTCGGAGGAGGCCGGTTCGGCGGGCAGCTCAATCGCGCCGACCGTCGTCTGGGGGGGCTCGTCCGGTTCAGGCGCGTCGACATGGGAGGCGTCCGCCTGCGGGGCGGGGTCCTCCTGCGGGTTCTCCTCCGGGCTTGACGCCGGGGAGGAAGTCTCTCCGGCGGAGGGCGTTCCCCCGCTGTTCTGCGCCTCGACGGGCGCGGCGGGCTGGCAGCCGGACAGGGCCAGCAGCAGCGCCAGCAGCAATGCGGTCTTTTTCATATGACAGTCCCCTTTCTAGGGCGAATTTGCCGTCTGTGCGGGTTTCACGGAAACAGTGCGCAAAACCGGGCGTTTTCCTGCCCGCTCCCGCGATTTCCCAATTTCATTATAGCACCGCGCGTCCACAAAACATGGCGGAATTGTGAACGAAGCCGCAAAAGATTCTTACGGCATTCTTACGGAAAGGGGGCTTCACTCGTCCTTGTTCCAGCCCGCCCCGCCGATGCCGATGTCGTTGCCGAGCACCCCGGCGGGGCCGATCGCGTCCTGCCCGAACTTCTCGCGGATGCCGTCCATCGCGGCCTCGAGGCGCTCTCGCTTCTCCCGGCTTTTGTCGTCGGGCGGCGCGAAGAGGGAGAGCTGCTCCCCCGCGCCGCCGGCGTCGGTGAGGTTCGCGCCGGTGATCGTGATCATGCGGATGGGCGCGCGCAGGTCCCACGCGTCGCGGATGATCGCGAGCGCCGCCTCGGCGATCTCCCTGCCCAGATGGGTCGGGGCGGGCAGCGCGCGCTGGCGGGAGATCGATTTGAAGCCGGGGTCGCGGATGAGCACCTGCACCGTCCGGCATTTGACCCCGTGCCGCCGCATCCGGGCGGACACCGAATCGCTGAGGGTCAGGACCGCGAGGCGGATGTCCTCCAGCCCCACGAGGTTGCGGCGGTAGGTCATGCCGTTGCCGACCGATTTGATCTCCCGCGTGTCGTCCGCCGCGCGCACGGGGCTTTCGTCGAGCCCGTTGGCGTAGTCGTGGATCATCTCGCCCATCTTGCCCAGCCGCTTTGCGACGAGCGCGCGGTCGGAGGCGGCGAGCTGGCCGACGGTGCGCACCTGGAGCTGCGCGAGCGTTTCCTGCGCGGCCTTCCCCACGTAGAGCAGCGCGCCCACCGGCAGCGGCCAGACGATCCGGCGGAAGTTTTCGCGGGAGATGACGGTGGTGGCGTCGGGCTTTTTGTAGTCGCTGCCGAGCTTGGCGAACACCTTGTTGAAGCTGACCCCCACCGACACGGTGAGCCCCAGCTCCTCCCGGACCGTCCGGCGGATTTCGTCGGCGATCTCCGGACCGGTCCCGAAGAGGTTTTGGCTGCCCGTCACGTCGAGCCACGACTCGTCGATGCCGAACGGCTCGACCTGGTCGGTGTACCGCTGGTAGATCTCGTTGACCAGCCGGGAATACCTGACGTATTCCCCCCGGTGGGGCGGGACGAGGACGAGGCCGGGACATTTCCGCTTTGCCTGCCAGATCGTCTCGGCGGTGGCAACGCCGAACTTTTTGGCACGCTCGTTTTTGGCCAGGATGATGCCGTGGCGGCTCTCCGGATCGCCGCACACCGCCATCGGAACCTTTTCCAGCTCGGGGCGCAGGAGCGTCTCCACCGAGGCGTAAAAGGCGTTGCAGTCGCAGTGTAAAATCACCCGGTCCATAAAATTCCCTCCCGGCGCTGGTTCAATTTAATGCTGGAAATCCCCGCGGCTTTGCGGTAAACTGAAACGGACGGCATAGAAAACAGTTTGCTGGAACGGAGAAATGACCGTGAAAAAAATATGGATTCCCGTGCTGCTATGGCTGCTGTTCGAGGCGGTCGCGGTGGCCCTCTGGCTCACGCTCTCAAACCGGTTCTACCTGCTCAATTTCAGCTACATAGGCACCTGCCTCGCGCTCGGCGTGTTTTTCTACGGCCGGCGTTACAAACACGCCCGCCGCCTGGTCCAGTTCGCCGTGGGCCTCTACATGCTGCTTTACCTCGGCGTCATCCGGGGGGAAAACATGCAGATCGAGGGGTTTTGGTACGGCCTTTTTTCCGGCGTGTTCGAGGCGGCGGTCATCCACTACGCGGTCGCGAAAATCTTCGGGCCGCTCCTGTTCGGGCGGGGCTGGTGCGGGTACGCCTGCTGGACGGCGATGGTCCTGGACCTTCTGCCCTTCCGGGTCCCCCGGGGTCCCCGCAAAAAGCTCGGCTTTGTCCGGTACCTCGTGTTCGCCGCCTCCCTCGCCTTTGTGGGAAGCCTCTTTCTGCTGGGCGCCGCCGGCATGGACAGGATTCTGTTTTGGAGCTTTCTCGCCGGCAATCTCCTCTACTACGCGGCGGGCGTCGCGCTGGCGTTTGGCTGCCGGGACAACCGGGCGTTCTGCAAATATGTCTGCCCGGTTACGGTTTTTTTGAAGCCCGCGAGTTATTTTTCCCTGCTGCGGGTCAAGAATGATACCAGCCGGTGCGTCTCCTGCGGCAGATGCGGGAAGGTCTGCCCGATGGAGGTGGACATGGTGGACAATTCCCGCGGGCGGGCAAACGGCACGGAATGCATCCTGTGCCTCCGGTGCGTGGAGGAGTGCCCCCAAAGGGCGCTGCACATATGACCCGGCCGGGTTTGCCCGCTTTACTGTTTATTATAGCACATTTTCGCGGATTTTTTAATTCTACCGATTTGGTGGAGGACGTTGACAAACCCGCCCGCCCGCAATATACTGTTAGCTATGATATTAACCCTGTAAAGGAGTTCTGATTGCATGAGCGAATGTACACACAACTGTGAGTCGTGCGGCGAAAACTGCGCCGAACGGCAGATGAAGCCGGAGGATTTCCTCGAGAAGCCCCACGAGCTGAGCAGCGTCCGCAAGGTGGTGGGCGTGGTCAGCGGCAAGGGCGGCGTGGGGAAATCCCTTGTCACCTCGATGCTTGCGGTGCTGCTCAACCGGCGCGGCTACCACACCGGCGTCATGGACGCCGACGTGACCGGCCCGTCGATCCCCAAGGCGTTCGGCCTGCATGAAAAGGCGTCGGGCATGGGCGAGGCGATCCTGCCGGTGCGCACCAAGACGGGCATCGACGTGATCTCGATCAACCTGCTGCTCGAGAACGAGAGCGACCCGGTCGTGTGGCGGGGCCCGGTGATCGCGGGGGTGGTCAAGCAGTTCTGGACCGACGTGATCTGGAACGACGTCGACTTTCTCTTCGTCGACATGCCGCCCGGAACGGGCGACGTGCCGCTGACCGTCTTCCAGTCGATTCCGCTCGACGGGATCGTCGTGGTGGCCTCCCCGCAGGAGCTGGTCGAAATGGTCGTCGAAAAAGCGGTCAAGATGGCCCGGCTCATGAACATCCCCATCCTGGGCATCGTCGAGAACATGAGCTATGTCGAGTGTCCCGACTGCGGCAGGCGGATCGACATCTTCGGCGAAAGCCATGTCGACGGGATCGCGGCCCGCTACGGGCTGCCCGTGCTCGCCAAGCTGCCGCTCAACCCCGGGCTGGCGTCCGTCTGCGACAAGGGCGTCGTCGAGCTCTTCGAGGGCGACTGGATGGATCCCGCCGCCGACGCGGTGGAGGCGCTCGGGAAAAACGTTTGATTCAGGCGGGACGCGCGTCATCGCCATGTCCGCGTCCCGTGAGGGAAAAAGGAATATTTTTGCCGGCTTTTTTCAAAAAGCCGCGGGTGAGCAAAGGCCCGGCGTTCCGGAAGGGACGCCGGGCCTTTGCGTGGGCGGGGGTCCGGACCCGGGCCCCGTTTCGGGAGCATTTTCTTTGCGGCTTTCTTTTGCAATCGAAAAGAAAGAAGGCTCTTTCGCTGAATTTTTCGCATCTCCCGTATGAAACGGATTTTGCATGGGAATTCTATGGATAGAATTTTGGCAAAGGAGATTTGACCATGCAGCAGAAAATTTTAAAGGGTTCCAAAACCGAGGCCAACCTGCTGGCGGCCTTCGCGGGCGAAAGCCAGGCGCGCAACAAATACACCTTCTTTGGAGCGAAGGCGAAGGAGGACGGGTTCCAGCAGATCGGGGACCTCTTCCTCGAGACGGCGAACAATGAGAAGGAGCACGCGGAGATCTGGTTCAAGCTCCTGCACAACGGCATGCAGCCGACGACCGACAATTTACAGGCGGCGGCGGAGGGCGAGCAGTACGAGTACGAGACGATGTACCCGACCTTCGCGAAGGAGGCGCGCGAGGAGGGCTTCGACCGGATCGCGACGCTGTTCGAGCTGGTGGCGAAGATCGAAGAGGAGCACATGCAGCGGTTCCGGCACCTCAAGGGCAACGTGGACGGCAACACGGTGTTCCAGAAGCCGCAGAGCGTCACCTGGATCTGCCTCAACTGCGGGCACGTCTACGAGGGCGCCACGCCCCCGCCCAAATGCCCCGTCTGCGAAAAGCCGCAGGCGTGGTTCCAGGTCAAGGCGGAAAACTACTGAGCACTCCAAAAAAGGGGAACGGCCCGCGGGCCGTTCCCCTTTTTCCATCTATCTGAAACTGCGCAAGGCGCAGGCGGCGTTGGTCTGTCCCGCCCGCCGGGCCGGTATTCCGGCCGCCCGGCAGGCTGACAGTGTGTATGAGGAGAAGAAAGAAAAGATCAGGATTTGGAAAACAGATTTGGACTGCGTCCCGATGGCATCCCGCCTTTCGTTTTGGAGTGGCTTCAGTATAACGGGCAGATGTGAAACCCGTTTGAAGATTTTTTAACATTTATCGGGGAATTGTCTGTCCAAATTGTTGCGTAAAAATGAAGCCTGTCGGGTCCGTCAAATGTAAAGCGGGTTTTTTCGACAGTCTGCACATCATTTTACGCGGATTTTACACAGCGCGGCTTGTGATTTTACACAGGGAAGGTATTCTTATCGCGTACCTCAGGAAAGGAACAACCAGTAAAGAAAGGTGAAAAAAATGAAAAAGATTCTTGCGATAGCGCTTGCCTCCCTGATGATGCTCTCCGCGATGGCGGGCTGCTCCTCCGCCCCCACCGACGAACCCGCCCCGAGCGCGGCCGCTCCCGCTTCCGAGGCCCCGGCTCCCGAAGCCGCGCCCTCCGAGGCGCCCGCCTCCGGCTTCGACGCCTCCAACCCGATCTCGGTCATCTCCCGTGAACCCGGCTCCGGCACGCGCGGCGCGTTCATCGAGCTCTTCGGCATCGAGGAGAAGGGCGAGGACGGCACCAAGGTCGACCGCACCACCGAGGAGGCCACGATCGCCAACCAGACCAACGTGGTCATGACGACCGTCGCCAGCGACCCCTACGCGATCGGCTACATCTCGCTGGGCTCCCTCAACGACACCGTCAAGGCGGTGAAGATCGACGGCGCCGAAGCGTCCGCCGAGAACGTCGCGTCCGGCGTCTACAAGGTCTCGCGCCCCTTCAACATCGCCGTCAAGGGCGAGGCGGGCGGCCTTGCCAAGGACTTCATGGACTTCATCATGAGCGCCGAGGGCCAGCAGATCGTTGAAGACAACGGCTACATCAAGGTCGCCGCCGCCGCCGCCCCCTACGCGGGCAGCAAGCCCGAGGGCAAGCTCGTCGTGGCCGGCTCCTCCTCCGTCTCCCCGGTCATGGAGAAGCTCAAAGAGGCCTACACCGCGCTGAACCCCGCCGCCACGATTGAGATGCAGACGAGCGATTCCACCTCCGGCATGACCGCCGCGATGGACGGCACCTGCGACATCGGCATGGCCTCCCGCGAGCTCAAGGACGAGGAGAAGGCGGTCCTCACCCCGACCGTCATCGCCAACGACGGCATCGCGGTCGTGGTCGCCCCCGGCAACCCGGTCGAGGAACTCACCAGCGCGCAGGTCAAGGACGTCTTCACCGGCGCGGTTACCGAGTGGAGCGCGGTGGCCGGCTGAGCCGGCCCCCGCTTCCGATAAACAGCTTTCTTCCTTTCATTTCTTTCCTCCGGAAAAGGGCGGATCAACATCCGCCCCTTTCCCATGCCAGGGGCCGGGCGGCTGCGCCGCCCGGCCGCCCTCCGCAACAACCGCCCCGCCCCGCGCGGGCTGCAAAGGAGAAATAGCCGATGTCCAATAAAATCAAGGAAAAGGGAATGGAGCTCCTCTTTCTGGTCTGCGCGCTCGCGTCGATCGTGGCGGTGGCCGTGATCTGCGTCTTCCTCTTTATGGGCGGCATTCCCGCGATCGGGGAGATCGGCGCGGGGGAATTCCTCCTCGGGCGCAAATGGGCGCCGCAGGACGTGCCGGCCTCCTTCGGTATCTTCCCGATGATCCTCGGGAGCGTCTACGTGACGGGCGGCGCGATCCTCCTCGGCGTGCCGGTCGGGATCCTGGCCGCCGTCTTTCTCGCGCGGTTCTGCCCCCGTCCCGCCTACCGGGTGCTCAAGCCCGCCGTCGAATTGATGGCGGGCATCCCCTCGATCGTCTACGGCTTCTTCGGCATGGTGGTCATCGTGCCCTTTGTCCGCGAGCACTTCCGGAAGCTCGGCGCGGTCAACGGCAGCAGCATCTTCGCCGCGTCGATCCTGCTGGGAATCATGATCCTGCCCACCATCATCGGCGTGTCGGAATCGGCGCTGCGCGCCGTGCCCGACAGCTACTACGAGGGCGCGCTCGCCCTCGGCGCGACCCATGAGCGCGCCGTCTTCTTCGCGGTGCTGCCCGCCGCCAAAAGCGGCATCCTCGCGGGGGTGGTGCTCGGCATCGGCCGCGCCATCGGTGAGACGATGGCGGTCATCATGGTCGCCGGCAACCAGCCGCGCATGCCCTCCGGCATCTTCAAGGGGGTGCGCACGCTGACGGCCAACATCGTCATGGAGATGGGCTACGCCTCGGGGCTCCACCGGGAGGCGCTCATCGCAACGGGCGTGGTGCTCTTCGTCTTTATCCTGCTCATCAACCTCAGCTTTTCGCTGCTCAAAAGGAGGATGGACTGATGCAAAACGCCAAAAGCCTCCCCGCCATCAACCGCGTGGGCTTCCGGCAGCGGATCAGGGCCTATCTCCGGCAGCCGCTTTCGCTGGCGCTCTTCCTGCTCGTCGTCCTGGCGGCGGCGCTGACGGCGGGCACCCTCCTGTTCATTATCCTGCACATCCTCGTCAAGGGAATCCCCTACATCACGCCCTCCCTCTTTGAGATGGAGTACAATTCGGTCAACGTCTCCCTCTTCCCGGCGATCGTCACGACGGTCATGATGACCCTGCTTTCGCTGCTCATCGCCGCGCCGCTGGGCATCTTTACGGCGATCTACCTCGTCGAATACGCGCGCCGGGGCAACCGGCTCGTGGGGCTGGTGCGGATCACCTCCGAGACGCTCAGCGGCATCCCCTCGATCGTCTACGGGCTGTTCGGCATGCTCTTTTTCGTCACCGCGCTGCACTGGAGCTTTTCGCTCATCTCGGGCGCCTGCACGCTGGCGATCATGATCCTGCCGCTCATCATGCGCACCACCGAGGAGGCGCTCAAGTCGGTGCCCGACTCCTTCCGCGAGGCGAGCTTCGGGCTGGGCGCGGGCAGGCTGCGCACCGTCTTCAAGATCGTGCTGCCCTCGGCGGTGCCGGGAATTCTGGCCGGGGTCATCCTGGCCATCGGGCGGATCGTCGGCGAGACGGCGGCGCTGATCTACACGGCGGGCACCGTCGCGCAGATTCCCAGCGGCCGCGACGCCCTCTTCATGTCGGGACGGACGCTCGCCATCCACATGTACGTGCTTTCGAGCGAGGCGCTCCACACCAACGAGGCGTACGCCACGGCGGTCGTGCTGTTGGTCACGGTGCTGCTCATCAACGCCCTCTCGGCGGTGATCGCCAGGCGGCTTACGAAAGGTTAGGGAACAGGATGAAGGACAAATTTTCGATTGAAAACCTCGACCTCTACTACGGCGACTTCAAGGCGCTCAAAGGCGTGAACCTCGCGCTCGGGGAGCGGGCGATTACCGCGTTCATCGGCCCGTCGGGCTGCGGAAAGTCGACCCTGCTCAAATCCCTCAACCGGATGAACGACCTCGTGGAGGGCTGCCGCATCACCGGGCGGGTGCTGCTCGACGGGGAGGACATCTACGGCGGCATGGACGTGAACCTGCTGCGCAGGCGGGTGGGGATGGTCTTCCAGAAGCCCAACCCCTTCCCGATGAGCGTCTACGACAACATCGCCTACGGCCCGCGCACCCACGGCATCCGCTCCCGCGCGCGGCTCGACGAGATCGTGGAGAAATCCCTGCGGGACGCGGCAATCTGGGAGGAGGTCAGGGACCGGCTGAAAAAGCCTGCGCTCGGGCTTTCGGGCGGGCAGCAGCAGCGGCTGTGCATCGCCCGCGCGCTTGCGGTCGAGCCGGAGGTGCTGCTGATGGACGAACCCACCAGCGCCCTCGACCCGATCTCCACTTCCAAGATCGAGGATCTTGTGTTAGAATTGAAAAAGAATTACACGATCATCATCGTCACCCACAACATGCAGCAGGCCACCCGCATCTCGGACGAGACGGCGTTTTTCCTGCTGGGCGAGGTGGTCGAGTTCGGCGCGACGGAGGACCTCTTCTCGATGCCGAAGGACAAACGCACCGAGGACTATATCACGGGGAGGTTCGGATAGATGAGGAACCGGTTTGACCAGGAGCTCTCCGAGCTCAACAACGAGCTGATCGAGATGGGCGCGCTCATCGAGCGGGCGATCAACGACGCCTCCCGCGCCCTGCTCGAAAAGGACCCCGCGCTCGCCAGGCAGGCGATCGTGCACGGCGCGCAGGTGGACGAGAAGGAAAAGCAGATCGAGCGCCGCTGCCTGCGGCTGCTGCTCCAGCAGCAGCCGGTCGCGGCCGACCTGCGGATGATCTCCACCGCGCTCAAGATGATCACCGACATGGAGCGGATCGGCGACCAGGCGGAGGACATCTCCGAGATCGCGATCCGCCTCATCAACGACGGCTACGCCGGCTCGCTCGAGCACATCCCGCAGATGGCGTGGGCGACCGTGCGCATGGTCACGGGGGCGGTCGACGCGTTCGTGGCGCGCGACCTCGACCGGGCACGCGCGGTCGTCGCCTGCGACGACATCGTCGACGACCTCTTCAACCAGGTGCGCGACGACCTCGTCCGGCTCATCCGGGAGGACGGCGCGAACGGGGAGCAGGCGATCGATTTGATCATGGTGGCCAAATATTTCGAGCGGATCGGCGACCACGCGACCAACATCGCCGAGTGGGTGGTCTTTTCGATCACCGGCGAGCACGGCAACGAGCGGGTCATCTGACCCGGAAACGGAGGGAACTTGAATGGCCGCGAAGGTCTATCTGGTGGAGGACGACGAAAGCATCCGCGAGCTGGTGCTCTACGCGCTGGCGAGCGGCGGCTACGAGGCCCGCGGGTTCGAACGCGCCGACGCGTTCTGGGAGGCGTGCGGCGCGTCCGCGCCCTCCCTCGTGCTGCTCGACATCATGCTGCCGGGGGACGACGGGCTTGCCATCCTGCGCCGCATGAAGGAATCGGTGCGCACGGCGGACGTTCCCGTCATCATGCTGACCGCGCGCGCCACCGAATACGACAAGGTGAAGGGACTCGACGCGGGTGCGGACGACTATGTCACCAAGCCGTTCGGGGTCATGGAGCTGCTCTCCCGCGTGCGCGCGGTGCTGCGCCGGACGGGCTCCGGCGAGGAGCCCGCGCCGCTCTGCTACGGGGGCGTTTCCCTCGATCCGGGCAGGCGCGCCGTCACGGCCGCCGGCGGGCAGGTCGCCCTCACCTACAAGGAGTTCGAGCTGCTCGCCTTCCTGCTCAAAAACCAGGGCCTCGTGCTCACCCGCGAAAAGATCATGGAGCGGGTGTGGGGCTTTGATTACGAGGGGGAGAGCCGCACCGTCGACATGCACATCAAATCGCTCCGCCACAAGCTGGGCGCCTGCGGGGAAATCATCCGCACGGTGCGGGGCGTGGGCTACAAGATCGGGGAGTAGGCGCACGGCGCCAAAAGGAGAGCAAGATGAAACGGAACGTATATTGGAGCCTGTGCGCCGCGGCGATCGGCATGGCGCTGCTCACGGCGGCGCTGACCCTCTGGTCGGCCCACGGGCTGCTCGTGAGGCAGGTGCAGCAGGAGCTGCGCGACGAACACAAGCTGATCGCCCGATCGATCGCCTACGCGGGGGAGGACCGGCTGGATTACCTCTCCGGCCTGGACATCCGGTACGACAGCTTCCGCGTCACCCTCATCACCCCGGAGGGCGGGGTGCTCTTCGATTCGGACAACGACCGCGCGGGCATGGAGAACCATCTCGACCGCCCCGAGGTGCGGGAGGCGCTCAGCGTGGGCAGCGGCGAGGATATCCGGCGCTCCGAGACGATGGGGCTCGACACCTGCTACTACGCGGCGGCCCTGCCCGATGGCAACGTCCTGCGCGTCTCCAAGCAGACCCGCAGCATCGGCGCGGTCTTCGCGGGGGTGGCCCCGCTCATGGCGGGCATCGTGCTCGTCACCCTGCTGCTGAGCATGCTGCTGGCCTCCCGCCTGACGCGGCGGCTGGTGCGCCCGGTCGAGGCGCTGGCGGAGGACCTCGAAAACACCGACAGCCTGCGCGGCTATGAGGAGCTCGAGCCCTTCTACCGGAAGCTGCGCGAAAAGAACCGCCTGATCGGCGAGCAGATGGAGCGGCTGCGCGCCGAGCGCGACACGATCAAAACGATCACCTCCAACATGAAGGAGGGGCTTCTCCTGCTCGGCCGGGAAAAGGAGGTCCTCTCGGTCAACGCGGCGGCGCTCTCCCTGCTGGGCAGCCCGGCGGGGGAATACGAGGGGAAGAACGTCCTCGTCGTCTCCCGCGACGCCGAACTGGGGGCGTGCATCGAATGTGCGATCGGCGGCGAGGGCGCCGACGTGATCCTCGACCGCGACGGGCGTGCGTGCCACGCCTTCGCCAGCCCCGTGCGGGAGGACGGCGGAGAGGTCGCGGGCGCCATCGTCCTGCTGCTTGACGTCACCGAGCAGCAGCGGGCGGAGCAGGTGCGCCGCGAGTTCACCGCCAACGTCTCCCACGAGCTCAAAACCCCGCTCACCTCGATTTCCGGCTTCGCCGAGATGCTCCAGAACGGCATGGCCTCCGGGGAGGAGGACGTCAAGCGGTTCGCCGGGCGGATCTACAGCGAGGCCCGCAGGCTGATCGCGCTGACCGACGACATCATCCGTCTCTCCCGCATCGAGCAGTCGGGCGGCGTCGAGGCCGAGCCGGTCGAGCTGCGCGCCCTCTGCGAGGGGGCGGCGGAGGCGCTGCGCTTCCCCGCGGAGCAGAAGCAGGTGACGGTCGCCGTCTCGGGCGACGTCGTCACGGTGCAGGGCAGCCGGCAGATGCTCGACGAGCTCGTCTGCAACCTCGCGGACAACGCCGTCAAATACAACCGCCCGGGCGGCCGCGTCGACCTGACGGTGCGCCGCGAGGGGGAATGGGCCGCCGTCACGGTGGCCGACACCGGCATCGGCATCCCGCGCGAGCACCAGGCGCGCATCTTCGAGCGGTTCTACCGCGTCGACAAGTCCCGCTCCAAGCAGACGGGCGGCACCGGGCTGGGGCTTTCGATCGTCAAGCACATCGTCGAGCGCCACGGCGGCTCAATCTCGCTCGAGTCCGCGCCCGGCGCGGGCACCTCGGTCACCGTGCGCCTGCCGCTCGGCCAATAAAAGCTTTCGCCTGTCTTCCCCAGGGGGCTTTGGAAAGCCCCCTGAAACCCGAAACTCCTTTTTACTAGAGAAAAAGGAACATCGGAAAAGGGGGGCCGCTTCCCGGCTGGGAAGCGGCCCCCTTGACATCCTCTGAATCTCTTACCCCAGCATCTCGAGGAAGCGGCTGGGCTTTGAGGGGAAGTTATTCATCCCGCAGCGCGACCAGGTGAGGAAGAGCTTTTTCTTCGCGCGGGTAATCGAGACGTAGAAGACCCGCTTCTCCTCCTCCAGCTCGCCCGACCGGGCCGCCTGGTAGGTGGGGAAGACCCCCTCCTGTAAGACGGGCAGGAAGACGTAGTCGAATTCGCATCCCTTGGACTGGTGGGCGGTGATGACCGCGACCTTGTTGGCGGAACGGCTCATCCGGTCGAGCTCGCTCGACGAGAGGGCGGAAAGCTCAAGCAGGGCGGAGAGCTGCCGCGCGGGCGGCAGGGCGGGGTCGCAGAAGTCGTCCGCGAAGTCGAGGAAGAGCTGCAAATTCGCACGCTTTTCGGGCGCGTCGCCGCAGAGCTCCCACACCCCGAAGCGGTCGAGCAGCATCCGCACCGCGGCGGGCC
>NZ_CABUCJ010000044.1 GCF_902490045.1 uncultured Anaerotruncus sp. | reverse complement strand
ACCGCGCCCGCGGGGCCCTTTTTGACGCAGATGCGGCACATTTTGCAGGCCGCGTTGACCGAAACGCGCCCCTCGTGTTCCTCGAGCGCGCCGAAGGGACAGAGCGCCGTCAGCGCGCGGGGGTCGGGGATTTTCTCCTGATGAATCACCAGCCTCGGCATAACGGGGCCTCCTTACACAAACTTTTTGTCGCGCAGCAGCGCGTAGAGACGGTCGGAGAGGGCCTCCCCCTCCTCCTTCCACAGCTCCCGGCGGTCGTTTGCCGCGGGCGGGAAGATGCGCTGCACCTGGGTGGGCGAACCGTTCAGACCGTAGTGGCCCTCCTCGCGGTCCTCCATCTCGTCGAGCGTGAGGATTTCGACCGGCCGCCCGGCGCTCGCCGTCTTTTTGACGTAGGAGGGCAGGCGCGGCTGGAAGATGTCCTGATCGACGGTGAGCAGGCAGGGAAACCGCACCTTCACCCGCTCGATGTCGTCGGGCATATCCATCTCGGCCGAAATGCCGTCCTCCCCGATTTCAAGGATTCTGCGCACGTTGGAGACGCTCGGGATGCCGAGCCACTCGGCGAGCTCCGGCCCAACCTGGGCGGTGTCGCCGTCGGTCGTCTGCTTGCCGCAGAGGATGAGATCGAATTCACCGAGCCTGCGCACCCCCTGCGAGAGGGCGTAGCTCGTGGCGAGCACGTCCGCGCCGCCGAACCGCCGGTCGGAGAGGAGCACCCCCTCGTCCGCGCCCATTGCATAGGCCTCGCGGATGACCTCGGCGGCCTGCGGCGGCCCCATGCTGACGACCGACACCTTCCCGCCGCTCTGCTCCCGCAGGCGCAGGGCGGTCTCGAGCGCGTAGAGGTCGTAGGGATTCATCTTGGAATCCACCCCGCCCCGCTTGAGGGTGCCGGTCACCGGGTCGATGTCCACCTTGTTGGTCCCGGGGACCTGTTTGATGCACACGAAAATATTCATCTGCGCTTTTTCCCCTTTATCCAGTTCTGTTTTTCCGGCAAAAGGAGGCCGTCGGGACTGCCGGCGGCCTCTGCGTTCCGTTTCTTACGGCGCGCCCACGACGCTGTCCAGCCTGCCGATCCCGCCGATCTCCACCGACACCCGGTCCCCGACCCGCATCGGCCCGATGCCGAGGGTGGTCCCTGTCAGGATGACGTCCCCCGGCTCGAGGGTCATGACCGCCGAGATGTGGCTGACGATCATGTGCGGCTTGAAGAGCAGGTGCTTCGTGTTGGAGTCCTGCACCACCCTGCCGTTGAGGATGGTGCGAATGGGCAGGTCCGCGGGGTCCGCGTCGGTGTCGACGCAGGGACCGAGCGGCAGGAAGGTGTCGAAACCCTTCGCCACGGTCCACTGCCCGTCGGTGGGCTGGAGGTCGCGGGCGGTCACGTCGTTCGCGCAGGTGTAGCCGAGGATATACTCCCCCGCCGCTTCCTCCGGGACGTTTTTGGCGCGCTTCCCGATGACGATCGCAAGCTCCCCCTCATAGTCGACCCGCGCCGACTGCGGCGGATAGACGATCGCCTCCCCCGGCCCGATGACCGCGGTGGCGGGCTTCATGAAGATGACCGGCGTCTCGGGCACCTTCTCATGCGATTCAATGATATGGTCCATATAGTTGAGTCCGACGCAGACCGCCTTGGTGGGTTCGACCGGCGCGAGCAGTTTCACCCCGGAGAGCGGCGCGCCGCCCTCCGCCGGAGAAAACCCCTCCGAAACCGAGCCGTCCAGCCATTCCACCCGGTCGCCGCAGAGCTTTCCGTAACGCGCGCGGCCCTCGTGGAGCACCCTTACCAGTTTCATATCCGCCCCTTCTCCCTTCTTACTCATCAGATTGTCAGACATTAAAGCAGCCGTCCGGACGCTCGCTGCGCCCTCCGCGCCGCCAAAACGCCCGGCGGGACGCGGCCCTTCCCCGGATCATTTTAACATGCCGCGTATCCCGCGCAAAGTGTGAAAATCCCGATTTCCAGCGGGAAAATCCCGCGCTTTTCCGCGGACCACCGCTGGTGGGAAACGGCCCGGCGGCCGGCCCGCGCCCCCGCCGCGGCCAGCTTCTCCCTTCCGTCAGCCGCCGAGGTATGCCTTCTTGATATCGGGGCTGTTGAGCAGCTCCTGGCTCGGGCCGCTGCCCACGATGTGCCCGACCTCGAGCACATAGGTGCGGTCGGAGATGGACATCGCCATGAACGCGTTCTGTTCGACAATGACCACCGGGGTCTTGCGGGTGCGGTTGATCTTGACGATCGCGTCGAACATCTCGTCGACGATGACGGGCGCGAGTCCGAGCGACGGCTCGTCGAACATGAGCAGCTTGGGGTCGCTCATCATGCCGCGGCCGATCGCGAGCATCTGCTGCTCGCCGCCCGAGAGGGTCCCGGCGAGCTGCCTGGCACGCTCCTTGAGGCGCGGGAAGAGCTCGTAGACCTCCTCGACGTGGCGGTCGAGCTCGGCCTTGGAGTACTTTTTGCTGAACGCGCCCATCTCGAGGTTTTCGAGCACGCTCATCTGCGGGAAGACCTCGCGGCCCTCGGGGATGTAGACGATGCCGCGCCCGACGATGAGGTGCGCCTTCAGGCTGCTGATGAATTCGCCGTTGTAGGTGATGTCCCCCTTGGAGGGGCGGTTGATGCCCATGATCGTCTTCATCAGGGTGGTCTTGCCCGCGCCGTTGGCGCCGATGATCGAGACGATCTCGTTGTCCCCCACCTCGATGGACACGTCGAAGAGGGCCTGCACGTTGCCGTAGAAGACGTTGATCCCGTTTACCTTCAGCATAGCCATAAGCCTAACCCTCCACCGCCGGCGGGAGATCCACCGGCTTATACTTGTCGCCGAGATAAGCGCGGATCACCTCGTCGTTGTTCTGGATCTCATAGGGGTTCCCCTCGGCGATCTTCGCGCCGAAGTTGAGCACGGTGATCTTGGTGCTGATGTTCATGACGACGTCCATGTTGTGCTCGATGAGGAAGAGGTCGATCCCCTTCTCGTGGGTCTTGAGCAGGATATCGACGAACTCGCGGCGTTCGGAGGGGTTGAGCCCCGCGGCCGGCTCGTCGAGGATGAGCAGGTCGGGCTTCATCATGAGCGCGCGCCCGAGCTCGGTCATCTTCTGCTTGCCGTAGGCGAGGTTTTTGACCTTCTCATGCCGCAGGTCGGCCATGCCGATCTCCTCCAGCACCTCCTCGGCGCGTTCGATAAGCAGCTTCTCCTCCCGCTTTTCGCCGCGCAGGTCGACCAGGAACTGGATGAGCCCGATCTTGGTCATCTGGTGCGCGCCGATCATGAGGTTCTCGAGGACGCTCATCGAGCTGAAGAGCTTGAGGTTCTGGAAGGTGCGCCCGATGCCGAGCCGGGCGATCTGGAAGACCGGCTTCCCGCTGATCTGGGTGCTGCCGTAATGAATCGTCCCGTCGCTCACCGGCAGCACGCCGGTGATCATGTTGACGGTGGTGGTCTTTCCGGAGCCGTTGGGGCCGATCAGGGAATGGATGCAGTTTTTGGGCATTTCCAGCGACAGGTCGTTGACGGCGACCAGCCCGGAAAACCGTTTGGTGACATGTTCCAGCTTCAAGACAGGTTCCATCATCCGCGCCCTCCGGTCTTTTCTTTTTTGGCCATCCAGAACATCCCCAGCCGGTTCTCCTTCGTGAAGAGGGAGACGAGCCCGTTGGGCAGGAAGATCGCGAAGAGCAGGGCGATGATACTGAAATAGAGCCAGTAGTTGGTTCCCAAAAAGCGCAGCATCTCGGGCAGCAGGGTGATCATCGTGGCGCCCAGGATGTTGCCGACGACCGAACCGATGCCGCCGAGCATCATCATGATGAGGTAGTTGGCGGAAAGGTCGGTGGTGAAGGTGGTGGGGTTGATGTACCCCATCAGGTAGGCGTACATCGCGCCGCCCAGGCAGCCGAAGACGGTCGCGAGGGTGAACGCCTGGATCTTAATCTTGGCGATGTCGATGCCGCACGCCTCGACCGCCTCGACGTTGTCGCGGATCGCCTTGAAGACGCGGCCCCACTTGGAGTGGACGATGCGCCACGCGGTGAAGGCGAGCAGGACGACGGCCGCGAGATAGAGGTAGTAGACCTTGCGGGAGGTGTCGAGCGGGTAGCCGAAGAGGACGATGTGCGGAACGCCCTGCACGCCCATCGTGCCGCCGGTGAGCTCGACCCAGTTGGTGAGCACGAGGCGGACGATCTCGCTGAAGCCGATGGTGGTCAGCGAGAGGTAGACGCCCTTGAGGCGCAGGCTCGGGTAGCCGAGCACCCAGCCGATGGCGATACCCATGACGATCGCGAGGAGAAACCCGATCCAGGGCGAGGTGCCCAGGCGGGTGCTCGTGAGCGCGGCGATGTAGGCGCCCAGCGCCATGATGCCGGCGGTGCCGAGGTTCATCTGTCCGGTGAGGCCGGTGATGAAGTTGAGCCCCATGACGATGACGATGTTGACGAGCGTCTGGCTGAGCAGGATATGTACATAGGCGTTGTCGTAGCTCATCGGGAAGACGATGAGCACCGCCAGGAGCAGGACCAGCGAAACACGTTTTACGATTTTCATATCCGGCCCCTCCTAGCGTCTGTGTCCGAGCAGGCCGGACGGTTTCACAAGCAGGAAAACGATGAGCAGCACGAAGGCCACGCAGTCCTTATAGAGCGTCGGGATGATCAGCGTGCTGAGGTTCTCAAAGATGCCGATGAAAATGCCTCCGGCGATCGCGCCGGGCAGATATCCGAAGCCGCCGATGACGCCGGCCGCGAAGCCCTTGAGTCCGATCATGTTGGCGATCGTGAGGTCTATGGTGAAGAGCGGGATGACCATGATGCCGATGGCGGAGCAGATCACCGCGCTGAGCGCAATTGTCAGGTTGATGTTGGCGGTCACGTTGATGCCCATGAGGGTCGCGGCCGTCTTGTTCTGCTGGACGCAGCGCATCGCCTTGCCCATCTTGGTGGTCTTGAAGAAGACCTGCAAAGCGGTGACGATGACCGCGGACACGAGGATGATGGCGATGTTCGCCTTGGGGATGACGATGTTCCCGACCTTGACGATCCCCTTGAGGAAGCCGGGGACGGTGAAGGGGGTGGCGCCCCAGATCACGCGGGCGGACTCGGTGAGGATGCGCCCGAGGATGACGGTGCCGATGACGGCGAAGACGGGGGACGCCATGTTGCGCAAGGGATTGAAGATGCCGGTTGCCACGAGCACGCCGAAGAGGAACATGGTGGCGACGGTGGCGATGACGGCGACGACGGGCGTGGCGCCCATGCGGACGATGAACTGCCCTGCAAAGACGTAGGCCCCGAGCATGATGAGCTTGTCGTGGCTGAAGTTGAGCAGGCCGGTCGCGTTGAAGATGATGGTGTACTCGATTGAGACGAGCGCGTAGATGAACCCGAGGGCCAGCCCGCTGACAATCAATTGGACGATGATTTCGGCTGTCATTCTTTCACCCCTGTATTCTTTGCTGTTTTGTCAGCGGCGCGCGCAAAACAGCCGTATTCTGCATGGAGAAGGGGGCCGCCGGGCGCGGGGCCGCCGAATGGCGGTCCCGCGCCGCGCCCCCGGCGCGTGGGAGAGATTCCTGCGGCCCGGTCAGCTGTTGAGGTCGACGTATTCGACCATCGTGGGCACCTTGTCGAGGATCTGCGCGATGACGCAGCCGTGGAGCAGGTTGCCCTTGTCGTCGCATTTGTAGCTGCCCTCGGGGAGGGTGAGGCCTTCGGTGGCCGCGAGCGCGTCGCGGACCGCCTGCGGGTCGTCGGAACCGGCGCGCTCGATCGCGTCGGCGAGCACATAGGTCGCGCTGTAATAGGTCGCGGCGTAGAGCTCGGGGGCGTAGCCGTACTTATCGGTGAACTTCTTGGTGAAGTCGGCGGTGATCTGGTCGTTGCTCGTGGAGACGAAGTCGGTGACCGAGTACCAGCCCTCGACGTATTCGGGCTCGAGCAGGTTGAGCACCTGGTCCATGACGACGCCGGCGGAGGCGATGACCGGGACCTCGACGCCCAGCTCATAGAGCTGGCGGGCGGTCAGCGCGACCTCCGCGTCGTCGGTCCAGGAGATGATGCAGTCGACGTTCTCGCTCTTGAGCTGCATGATCTGGCCGGTGAGGTCCTTGTCGCCCGCGTTGTGGCCGACGGCGACGTAGGGCACGCCCGCCTCTTCCAGATAGGCGATGATGACGTCGCGGCCGCCGGTGCCGAAGTCGTTGTTGTTGAAGGAGATGCCGATCTTGGTGGCGCCGAGCTTCTCAATCGCGAACTTGGCGGCGACCTGTCCGTTGATCGTGTCCGCGGGACGGCAGCGGAACATGTAGGGGTTGCCGGCCTCCTCGAGCTTGGGGCTCGTGCCGCCGGTCAGGAAGGCGACCTGCGCGTTCTTATAGAGCTCGTTGGTCGCCATGGCGTTGCCGCTGGTGTGGGGGCCGATAACCGCCGCGACGTCCTGGGTGAGGATCTTGGTGACGACGTTGACCGCGGTGGTCTGGGTGTTCTGGTCGTCCTCAATCGTATAGACGAGCTTCTTGCCCAGCACGCCGCCGCTCGCGTTGATCTCCTCGAGCGCCAGGTCGACGCCCTCGCGGGTGCGCTGGCCGGCCAGCGGGAAGTTGCCGGTGAGCGCGCAGCTCAGGCCGATGAGGATTTCGCCGTCGGTGGCGGGAGCGGCGTCGCCCTCGGGGGAAGGCTCGGCCGGGGCGGCGGGGGCCGCGTCCTGGCTCGGGGCGGCGGGAGCCGCCGCGGTGTCGCCGCAGGCGCCCAGCATGGCCGCCATCATTACCACTGCCAGTAGGATTGCAAGATGCTTTTTCATTTTGTTTCCTCCCGTTACTTGTTCTCTTTCCACAGCCCCGCCTCCGCGGAGCCAAAACCACATCTGATCAGGAGAGCTTTCCGACCTGCTTCAGCACGTCCACGAGGACCGCTTTCTCCTCGTCGGTGATGGGGGCGAGCGGGCTCCTGGCGGGGCCGACCTTGATGCCGGTCACGAGCTCGATGGCGGGGCGCATGATCGAGTTGGGCAGGATGCGCCCGTTCTGGCCGCAGCTCTTGCAGAAGCGGTAGAGCGGGACGAAGAGCTCCTTGGCCTTCTCGTTCTCGCCGGCGGCGAACGCCTTCATGATCTCGCGGATCTCGTGCCCGAAGATGTGCGCGCCGCCCGAGACGAGGCCCATGGCGCCCTGTACGATGGTGGGCAGCAGCATGATGTCGTCGCCGTTGAAGATGACGAACTCGGGGTTCACGTCCTCGGTGGCGAGGAAGTAGTCGGTGACCTGGGTCGGGTTGATGCCGGCCTCGTCCTTGATGCCGATGATGTTGGGGATCTTGGCGAGCTCATGGACGGTGGGGGCGTCGATGTTGATGCCGACGAAGATGGGGATGTTGTAGAGCAGGATGTTGACGCCGACGCTCTCGGCGATTGTCTTATAGTGGTTGTAAACGCCCGGCTGGGTGGGTTTGTTGTAGAAGGGGCAGACGACCATGCACAGGTCGATGCCGAGCGCCTCGGCCTTCCGGGTAAGGGCGACGGTCTCCTTGGTGGAGGCGCAGCCGGTGCCGGCGATCACGGGTTTGCGGCCGGCGCTGACGCGGACGGCGGTCTCCATGAGCTTGACGCGCTCGTCGAAGGTGCAAAGGCTCGCCTCGCCGGTGGTGCCGGTGACGATGAGGGAGTCGCACAGGTCGTTCTTGATGAGGTATTCGATCAGTTCCTCATAGACCTTGTAGTCGATCTCTTCCTTCTCGTCGAAGGGGGTCACCAGGGGCAGGAGAATCTGCCCGTATTTCTCGGAAAACTCTTTTCTCGTCATGCTGCGTTCCTCCTAAATTCTGTTTGACATCAGCGCCCCGCATTGCTTATCGGGTTATAATGTTATCTGACATCTTGCCTCCATTATATTCATGCCGAGAAGCCATGTCAATCACCATTCTACAATTTTGTCGTAAATCATTAAAATTAGTTGATATTTTTTGTCGATACAATACATTTTACCCCCTTGACACGCCATTTTGGCATTGTTATAATGAGTGCAGATATCAGACAACCTTATATTCAACCATTTGAAATGGAGGTCGCCTATGATACTCGACGCCCACTGCCACCTCGGACGCGACTGCGTCTACGACTTTGAAGTGACCGAGGAGCTCCTGCTCCGCACCTTTTCGGAAAACGGCATCGACGGCGGCATCGTCCAGCCCTGCATCACCCGCCCCTACCTGGCCGACGCCCGCGAAGCCCACGACCGCATCAGCCGCCTCTGCCTCGCCCATCCGGGGCGGATCTGGGGCATGGTCTCCCTCAGCCCCCACTACACGCCGGAGGACTACTTTGAGGAGGTCCGCCGCTGTGTGCGGGAGCTCGGGTTCGTCGGCGTCAAGCTGACCCCCAACGGCCACGCGGTCGACCTCATGAGCCGCGACGCGCGCACCGTCTACGAGACGGCCCGATCCCTCGGCATCCCGGTCATGGTGCACACCGGCATGGGGATTCCTTTCGCGGACCCCGCGCGCCTCTATCCCCTCGTGCGCGACTTCCCCGACGTCAAAACGGTGATCGCCCACGCGGGCTCCGACTTCTTCACCGTGCAGGCGATGCAGCTCGCGAAGGCGTTCGACCACGTGTGGCTCGAGCCGAGCGGCGTGGGGATCGAGGGGATCGAGAGCTTCCTCTCGGAGCTGCCCCCCGACAAGCTGATGTTCTCCACCGACGTGCCGGTCCAGGCCGCCGGGGAGCTGCTCAAATACCGCCGCGCCGTCAAAAGCGAGGCGGCGCTCGAACAGATTTTTTCCAAAACGGCCATTCAGGTGTTCGGGCTCAGCCCGGACGGCAAACAATAAAAGGAGTTGGTTTCAATGAGAGACGGAGCCCAGATCATCCTCGGCGCCGGCAGATACATCCAGACCCCGGGCGCGGCCGCGCTGACCGGCCGCGAGGCGAAGCTCTTCGCCGACCGGGCGCTCGTCGTCGCGGGACACACCGCGTGGGAGATCGCGGGACCGGACGTGGAAAAGGGCCTGCGGGAGAGCGGCGTGGAATACAAGGTCCATCCGTTCTCCGGCTTCTGCAGTGAGACGACGGTCGGCTCGATCGTCGCGGACGCCCGTACATACGGCGCGAAGCTGGTCATCGGCGTGGGCGGCGGCAAGTGCATGGACGCTTCCAAGCTCGCGGCCGACCGGCTGGGCGTGCGGGTCGTCACGGTCCCGACGACGGCGGCTACCTGCGCCTGCTACGCGACTGTCTGCATCAAATACGACGACACCGGAACGCCCGACTGCAACGAATACTGCAGCCAGCCGGTGGGCGCCGTGCTGGTCGACACCGACCTGCTCTCCCGCCGCTCCCCCGCCCGGATGCTCGCGGCGGGCATCGCGGACGCGATGGCCAAATACCCCGAGATCGACTTCAGCATCCGCTTCGTCAAGGGCTGGGACATCACGATCATGCCCGTCTCGGCGCTGCAGGTGGCAAAGTCCAACACCGAGAAGTACTTTGCCGACGCTGCCGCGAGCGTGCGGGACGCGGAGGCCGGACGCCTCACGCCGGTCGTCGACGACATCCTCTTCACCAATCTCGCGCTGACCGGACTCACCTCCCAGCTTTCGAGCGGCAGCAAGCAGCTCGCGATCGCGCACGGCCTCTACGACGCGGTGAGCAAGCTCTATAAGCCCCAGCGCGCGAAGCTCCTGCACGGCGAGATCGTTTCGGCGGGCATTCCGGTGCAGCTTGCGGTCAACGGCTACTCGGAGGAATACATCGAAAAGAACATCCGCTTCTTAAAGGAACTCGGCACCCCGACCTGCATTTCCGACCTGGGCATCGAGCCGTGCGAAGAGACCCTCGAAGCGGTCCTCGATTTCATTTTCACCAACGTGGGTATCGACGAGCCCGGGCTCCAGCAGCAGATCCGCAGGGAGTTCGCCCGCGTCATGAAATAACCACAAAATCCCTGCCGAGGCTTGATGAAAAAGGCAGCGGGTGCTATAATGGAGGCGGATAAGTGCCCTTCCGGTTGTCGGATAATAGGACAGGAACGGACGGCGGGAGGCGGCGAGCGTGATGAAGGTGGTGGGAACGATGAAACCGATCGAACGGATTTCGATCGTCGATCAGGTGATCAACAACCTGAAGGATTACATCGTTGAACAAAACGTCGCTGTGGGCGACAAGATGCCCACGGAAAAGGAAATCTGTGAGATGTACGGCGTGGGGCGTTCGACCGCGCGGGAAGCCTACCGGATGATGCAGGCCATCGACATGATCGACGTCAAGCGCGGCAAGGGGGCCTACTTCAAGGGGGTTCCCAGCGAGCGCACCGACGACAGCTGCGTGGCCTGCTGGTTCCGGGAGCACGGCCAGCGCCTGACGAGCATTATGGAGGTGCGCATGGGCATCGAGACGATGACCGCGCGGCTTGCCATCCAGCGGATCAGCGACCGGCAGCTCGAGCAGCTGCGGGTGATCCACGACCTCTTCATGCAGAGCGCCAAGGCGCGCAACTACGTCAAAATGGCCTTCTACGACGAGGAGCTCCACCACAAGATCGCCGAGGCGAGCGGCAACGAGCTGCTCATCCGGATGGAGAAGATCATTGCGGAGTGCATCGTGGATTACCGTGTGCAGACCTACCTGCTGCCCGACAACGCCGACCATGCGATCACCACCCACGAGGCCCTGATCGGCGCGTTTGAAAAGCGCGACGTCGAGGCGGGCGTCGCGCTCATGACCGAGCACATCGAAAATTCCCTCGAGGACATGGAAGCGATCGTGCAGGAAAAGGAAACCTGAATCTCATCCCGTCCCCGCCGCGGCCGCGGCGGGGATTTTTTATTGCACCGCAATAAAAAATCGGCCATGGCCGCAGGCCGGCCTTAAAATGTAAAACAGACGCGAAGCGGCTGTTTTTTACAGAACGGAGGAACGATATGGACGTCTACGGTGAAATCCTGCGGGGGACCGCGCTCCCCCGCTTCTTTCCCCTGCGCCGGCAATTCGACCGCGGGGAGATCCCCGACGCCGGGGAGGCGGTGCGCCGCACCCTTACCGAAACGGGCGTGCTCGAACGCCTCCGCCCGGGGGACACGGTGGCCCTCACGGCGGGCAGCCGGCAGATCGACCGGCTTCCGGAAATCCTGCGCGCGCTGGCCGAAGCAGTGCGGTCGCGCGGGGCCCTTCCCTTCCTCGTGCCCGCGATGGGAAGCCACGGGGGCGCGACCGCGGAGGGGCAGCGTGAGCTGCTCGCCCGCTACGACGTCACCGAAGAGACGGTGGGCGCGCCGGTGCGCTCCTGCATGGACACGGTGGAGGTCGGCCGCCGGGCGGACGGCGTCCCCGTGCGCATCGACCGGCTCGCCGCCGAAGCCGACTGGATCGTGCCGGTCGGCCGCGTGAAGCCCCACACCGACTTTCGCGGCCGGGTGGAAAGCGGCGTCATGAAGATGCTCGTCATCGGGCTCGGCAAGCGGTACGGCGCGGACCTCTGCCATAGTGCCGGCTTCTCCCGCATGGCGGAAAACATCTGGGAGTGCGGGCGGGTCATCCTGCAAAACGCGCGCGTCGCCTTCGGGGTTGCGCTCGTGGAGAACGCATGCCACCGGCTGCGCATCGTGGAGGCGATCCCGGCGGAGCGGATTCCCCTGCGGGAGCCCGCCCTGCTCGACGAGGCCAAAGCCCTTATGCCGCGCATCCCCTTCGACCCGCTCGACGCGCTCTTCGTGCGCAGGATGGGCAAGGAGCTGAGCGGCGCGGGCATGGACCCGAACGTCACCGGGCGCTCGGCGCAGCTTGGAATCGGCCCGCCGCACGCCGCGCGCCTCGCGGTGCTCGACCTGACCGCCCATTCGGCGGGCAACGCGGCGGGCATGGGAAACGCCGATTTCATCACCGAGCGGCTGCGAAGCAAGATCGATTTCACCCCCATCTATGTGAACGGGCTGACCTGCCGCGACCCGGCGGGCATGCGGATGCCCTGCGTGATGCCCGACGACCGTTCCGCCCTGCTCGCCTGCCTGCACACCTGCGGCAGCGCCGGGCCCTTCCGTGCCGTGCTCATCGAGGACACGGCGCACATCGAAACGCTGTGGGCATCCGAGGCGCTGCTCGCCGAAACGCTGGAGAATCCCGCCCTCACGGCGGCAGGTCCGCCCCAGCCCCTACCCTTCGACGGCGAAGGCGCGCTCGGGGAACTCGCCTTCCCCACGGCCGCCCTCCTTTAGAAGACGCGAAAGCGCCGGGAAGATTCCCGGCGCTTTTCCCTTTATTCTCCCAATTCCTTTGCCAGCCACCGCAGCAAGCGGTCCCACAGCACGCCGTAGTACTCCCACCCGTACATCTCGGGCGGCGCCCAGTGGGGCGCGCAGTCGGTCGCATAGGCGAGCGTCCGCCCCCCGCCGCACTCCCGCAGCGCGATGATCGGGTCCTTTTCGTGGGAGACGATCACCTGCGCGTCCGGCTTGGGGATCAGGCGGTTATACCCGAGCACGAAGGGCCACTTCTCAGGCAGCGGCGCGAGCACGGGGTGGGCCGACGGGTCGGCCGTGAGGTCCGCGCCCTCGGGGATTTCCACCCGGTCGTCGTAGGGCAGCAGGTCGACGGGGAGGATCTCCTCGATGACCGTGTCCTTATACTTGCCCTTGCCGTCGATGCCGGTGAAGGTCATGTAGCCGCCGATCATCCCGAGCCCGCCGCCCGTCTTCACATAGTCGGCGAGCATCGAAAGCTTGTTGGGGGTGCGCTTGCAGAAGCGCGCCGTGTCGGGGTGCAGCAGCATGGTGCAGGCGCCCACGTCGCTGAGCAGCACCACGTCGTAGCGGGCCAGCGCCGCCGCGTCGGCGGGAAAATCGAGGTGGACCCGGTGGCAGGGGATGTGGGTGACGCGGTGCCCCATATCCCCGAGCACACCGAGCATGATCTGTGCGGATTCGTTATAGCGGGTGCCGCCGAAGCAGTCGTTGCCCTTATATTCGGTCGTGTGCACGACGCAGGATTCCCCAATGAAGAGGATGTCCAGGCTTTTTTTCATCTTGTCCTCCGAAACTTTATTTTGCGGGACTTATCCGGCGCAGAGCTCCCCCTGCTTCATGACCATCGCAACGTCGCGCAAATGCTCAATGTTCTCCAGCGGGCTGCCGGTAAGGCTGATGATGTCGGCGTACTTGCCCGCCTCCACCGTGCCGGTCTCCTCCAGGATCCCGCAGCAGTCGGCGCCGTTGCGGGTGCAGGCGAGCACCGCCTGCATCGGGGTCGCGCCGATCTCCTGCACGAAATACTTGGCCTCCAGCCAGAGGCCGCCGTGGTTGAGGTCGGTGGCCAGCGCGAACTTGACCCCCGCCTCGAGCGCCTTGTGGAAGACGCGGCGGGTCTGCTCGCGGGCGCGCCACACCTTCTGGTGCCACCAGTCGGGCAGCTCGTCCCACACCCATGACTTGTTGTGCGGGCTCTCAAAGCCCTTGACGGGGTCGAAGAAGAGATGCAGGTTGGGATCGCTGATGTAGCCGCCGTACTGGAGGAAATAGGGGATGTCCTCCTCCTCGATGAGGTTGGCGTGCTCCATCGAGTCGACGCCCGCCTCGAGTCCCCACCGGATGGCGGGGCCGCCGATGCAGTGGGCGGCGACCTTTTTGCCGCAGCGGTGGGCCTCCTCGGCGGCGACGGCCATCTCCTCCTTCGTGTAGGCGGCCACCTGGGTGAGGTCGCCGCGCAGGTAGTCGAGGAAGGTGTCGCCGTTGGAGATGTTGGAGGTGAAGAGCTTGATGACGTCGGCGCCGTAATAAATCGCCTGGCGTACCCGCTTGCGCACCTCGTCCACGCCGTCCGCGCCGGTGAACTCGGAAATTTCGGGGGCGGTGCCGTGGGAGGGGCGCACCGGCAGACAGCAGACGAGCAGCCGCGGCCCTGTGATCTCGCCCGCCTCGATGGCGTCGCGCAGGATTTTGTCGATCAGACCGCCGCCGTCCCCGAGCAGGCGCATGGTGGTCACGCCGCATTGCAGGTCGTGGTTGAGGGAGACGTACCCCCGCAGCGCGCGCAGCGGGTCGGGCTTGGTGTGCTGTTCGCGCACCGACTCGCCCCGCTTGGAGTCCTCCCCCGCGTGGCAGTGGGAATCGATGAGCCCGGGCAGGAGGAACTCCTCCCCGCGGTCGATCACCCTCGCGCCCGCGGGGATCTCGATGGAGCCCGCGGTGCCGACCTGCGCGATCTTTTTTCCTTCCACGACGATCACCGGGTCCCTGACCGGCTCCGCGCCGGTCCCGTCGATGAGCCAGCCGCCCTTGATATACGTTTTCATGCTGGAAGCCTCCTTATCGCCCGCCTGCCGCGCGGCGCTTTTTCGTATAGCGGAAAGCGGCGGGCAGCAGCATCAGTATGGTCATCACATAGGGGATCATCTCGACAAATTCCGTGGGGATGCCGAGCCCCTGGAGCTGGATCGCGACGGCGTTGGCGATGCCAAAAACGAGGCTTGCCAGTGCCGCCAGCGGGATATACGCGTTGCTGAACCCGACCGCCGCGACCGCGATGAAGCCGCGGCCGGCGGTCATGTTCTCGGTAAACATCGAGAGGTTGCCGATCGAGAGGAACGCCCCCGCCAGCCCGCAGGTGACCCCCACGAGCCCCTCGACGAAATAGGCGTACTTCCTGGTGCTCAGGCCGTTGGCGGTGAGCGTCCGGGGGTTCTCCCCGAGTGCGCGGATCTTGTAGCCGAGCGGGGTTTTGTAGACGAGAAGGAAGAGCACGGCCACCAGCGCCCACGAGAGATAGACGATGATGTTGTGCCCCGACAGCGCCCGCAGCAGGGGAACGGAGTCGAGCCCGGGAATGGCGATCTTGCCGAGCGAGGGGGTGGTGGGGTCGTAGAACGACCCCTTCCCGCCGAAGACCGGCCCGAGCAGCCACCCGGTGATCGCGATGGCGAACATGTTGAACCCGAAGCCGAGGATGACCTCATGTGCCTTGAGCTGGATGAGGAAGAACCCGTAGAGCAGCGAGGCGGCCATCCCGGCGATCACGGCGAGCAGCATGCCGAGCAGGGCGCTCTTCAAATAGTAGCTGCCCACAACGCCGAAGAAGGCGCCGATCAGCATGAACCCCTCGAGCGCGATGTTGAAGTTGCCCGCCTTGCTGCACACCGAGCCGCCGAGCGCGCAGAGAAGCAGCGGGGTAGCGAGGCTGATCCCCGTCAGAAGGGTGTGCTCGCTAAAGATGATTTCCAGCATCCTCAGTCCCCCTCCCGCATTTTTTTCTTGATGCGCAGGAACTCATAGAGCCCCTCGGCGGTGATGCAGATGACGATCACCGAGATGAGGATGCGCACCGTGTCGAGCGAGACGTCGGTCGCGCGGGACATCGCCCGCGCGCCGTTCTGGACGGCGCCCATAAAGAGTCCGGCCACCGGCACGCCGACGGGATTGAGCCTGCCCATCAGCGAAACCATGATGCCGTTGGCGCCCATGTCGAGCGCAAAGCCGTGGACATATCGGTAGTGGACGCCGAGCACCTCGACGCCGCCGGCGAGCGCGCCGACAGCGCCGCTGGCGAGCAGCGACCAGAACTGCGCCTTCGGGACGGCCACGCCGCCGTATTCGGCGAACTTGGGCGCGAGCCCGATCATCCGGTGCTCATAGCCGGCCTTCATGCGGTTGCAGAAGACATAGTAGCAGACGCACACGGCAATCGCGATGAAGAGCCCCGCGTTGAGCTGGTAGGGCGGCACGAGCTGGGGCAGCTTCGCCGTCTCGAGGATTTCGGGGGTGCGCACCTGCTGGACGGCGCTCGTGATGTCCTCCGGCCGCTGGAACACCTCTGCCGCGAGAAACTGGCAGGCGAGCACGGCGATATAGCTGAGCATCCAGGTCATGATGACCTCGTTGACCCCATGGTAGGCCTTAAGCCAGGCGGGGATGAGCAGCCAGAGCGCGCCGGCCGCCATGGCCGCGAGCAGGCATACCGCCACATGGAGCACGGGGGGCAGCCCGGGCAGGAACGCGCCGACCAGCCCGGCCGTGAGCCCGCCCAGATAGAGGCAGCCCTCGAGGCCCATGTTGAAGATGCCGACGCGAATGGCGATGGCGGACGCGACGCCCGCCAGCATATAGGGCACCGACCAGCGCAGCGTGGTCAGGATGTTGAGCTTTCCGATGAACGCGCCCGAGAGCATGGCGGCGTAGGCGTCGATGGGGTTTTCCCCGGCGAGTAGGATGAAGACGCCGCTGACCACCAGCCCGATGAGCAGCGCGACGAGCAGCCTCAGGAAGGACTGGCCAAGTTCGCTTTTCATGCCGTTGCCTCCCCCTTTCGCACGCCTGCCATGAGCAGGCCGATCTGTTTGTCGGCCTCGGGCGCCTCGGGGTCGACCTCGCCCATGACCTCGCCGCCGAACATCACGAGGACGCGTGTGCTCAGCGAGAGGATTTCATCGAGGTCGGTCGAGACGAGCAGGACGCCGAAGCCCTCCTTCGCGCGGTCGATGAGCTGCTGGTGGATAAACTCGATCGAGCCGATGTCGACGCCGCGCGTCGGCTCCTCGGCGATGATCAGGTCCCCGGCCAGGTTCAGTTCCCGCGCGAGGATGCATTTCTGGATGTTGCCGCCCGACAGGTTCATAATCGGCGTCAGGCGGGAACCCGTCTTGATCGCGAACTCCCCAATCAGCCGGTCGGAGAGCGCCGCGAGTTTTTTCGGTTTCAAAAAGAGCCTGGAGGCCCACGGCGCGCGCCGGTGCGCGCCCATGATGAGGTTCTCGTGGATGTCCGATTCGGCGCAGATGCCGCGCACATAGCGCTCGCCGGTGATGTGCGCGATGCCGATCCGCCGGATGCCGTGCGCGTCGAAGCCGGTGATGTCGCGGCCCCGGTAGCGCATCTTCCCGCCGCTGATGCCGCCCAGAAGGCCGGTCACCGCCTCCACGACGAGCTCCTGCCCGTTGCCGCCCACGCCCGCGATGCCAAGGATCTCCCCCTCGCGCACCTCGAGCGACACGCTTTTCAGCCGGGTGCCCGACGGGCTCGCGCCGCTCGAGAGGCGGTCGAGCGAGAGGATCGTCTCCCGCTCCTCCCCGCTTCCCATCGCGGCGTTGCGCACCTTGCGGACCGTCACGTCGATCCGCTTGCCGACCATCTTTTCCGCGAGGTCCTCCATCGAGCTCTCACGGATGTCGACCGTGTCGATCACCCTGCCCCTGCGCATGACGGTGGCGCGGTCGGCCACCGCCATGACCTCGCGGAGCTTGTGGGTGATGAAGATGATCGATTTGCCGTCCTTTTTGAGCTCCTCGAAAGCCTTGAAAAGCTCCTGCGCCTCCTGCGGGGTCAGCACGGCGGTCGGTTCGTCGAAGATGAGGATGCTCGCGCCGTGAAAAAGGATTTTGAGGATTTCCACCCGCTGCTGCATGCTCAGCGGGCACTCGCTCATCTTTTTCGAGGGGTCGACGGCCAGCCCGTATTTTTCCGAGAGCTCCCGCGCGGTCTTTTCCGCGGCGGCCGTGTCGACAAAGACGCCTTTCCTCGGCTCAAAGGTGAAGACGAGGTTTTCGGCCGCGGTGAAGGAGGGCACGAGCATGAAATGCTGGTGCACCATGCCGATGCCGTGCGCGATCGCGTCGCGCGGATTTTTGAAGCGGACGCTCTCCCCGCCCAGCAGGATTTCCCCGCCGTCGGGCGCGAGCATCCCGTAGAGCACGTTCATGAGGGTGCTCTTCCCCGTCCCGTTCTCCCCCACGAGCGCGTGGACCTCCCCGCGCCGCACATCGAGCGACACATGGTCGTTGGCGACGACCGGCTTTTCCGGGTGGGGGAATATCTTGGTGATCTCCTTTAGCTGCAGTACAATGTCCTCCATGACTGCCTCCCACACACAGTTTCCGCGTCCCTCCGGGCGCCGCGCCCGGAGGGACGGGACAAATTACCTGGTTTCGGTGGTCTTCGGGGGTTCGATCTCCCCGGAGATGATCTTCTGCTCGATCTCCGCGAGCTCGTCCTGGACCTCCTGCGGGACGATCTTCCCATTGACGGCGATGACGGGAGAGCCCTCCTTGAGGCCGTAATAGACCTGCTCGTTGGTGAACTCGCCGTTAAACGCCTTGGAGATCGAATCGAAGGTGGCGTAGCCGTGGTCGAGCAGCGTGGACGCGATGATGTTGTCGGGCGCGAGCGGCGACTGGTCGACGTCGACGCCGACGGCGTATTTGCCCGCCTCCTTGGCCGCGTCAAAGACGCCGAGGCCGGTCTGGTTGGCCGCCTGGAAGATGACGTCGACGCCGCGGCTGTAGAGGCTGGAGGCGAGCTCCTTGCCCTTGAGCGGGTCGTCGAAGGTGTTGGCCCAGGTGACGACCAGCTCGCAGTCGGGGTCCGCGTACTTGACGCCCGCCTCGTATCCCGCGAGGAAGGTGACGATGCCGGGGTTGACGCCGCCGCCGAGGAAGGCGACCTTGCCGGATTCGCTCATTTTGGCCGCGGCCGCACCGCAGAGGAAGGCGCCCTGCTCGGGGTGGAAGAAGAGGGGCTTGAGGTTGGGCTGCGCCTTGGCGGGATCAAGGTCGATCCACAGGCCGATATACTTGGTGTCCGGATAGAGGGGCGCGAGCTCCAGCGCGGCCTCGAGGAAGTTGTCGTAGATGAAGTAG
>NZ_CABUCJ010000043.1 GCF_902490045.1 uncultured Anaerotruncus sp. | reverse complement strand
CGGGCTGGGACGCGGTGCCCGCCGCAAAAATCCTGTCGGAGCGCACCGGCCTGCCCGCCTGGCTCTGCAACGACGCCAACGCGGGCGCGCTGGCCGAATGGCAGTACGGCGCGGGGCGGGACTGCGGCGACCTCGTCTTCCTCACCTTCGGAACGGGGCTCGGCGCGGGCCTCATCCTCAACGGGCGGCTCTATGAGGGCGCGTCGGGCATGGCCGGGGAGCTCGGCCACATCCGGCTCGAGGCGCACGGCCCCGTCGGCTACGGTAAGGCGGGCTCCTTCGAGGGGTTCTGCAGCGGCGGGGGAATCGCTCAGCTCGCGCGTGCGTTCGCGCTCGAGGAGCTGCAGGCGGGGAAAAGCCCCGCCCTCTGCCCCGACGAGGGGGCGCTTCCCGCGCTGGACGCACGCGGGGTGGGGGAGGCGGCCGCCGCGGGCGACCCGCTCGCCCGAAAGATTCTGCGCGAGGTAGGCGTCCAGCTCGGTCGGGGGCTTTCCGTCATCATTGACATGATAAATCCCCAAAAAATCATAATTGGCAGCATCTTTGCCAGATGCTATAATGAGATATGGCCGGCGGCGCGGGAGGTCCTCGAACGGGAGGCGCTGCCCGCCGCCCGCGCGGCGTGCGAGGTGCTGCCGAGCGCGCTCTCCGAATCGGTGGGGGACATCGCCGCCCTCTCGGTCGCGCGCTACCACATCGAAACCGCGGAGGAACCTGTATGAAAGAACGTACCAGCCGGCTTTCCGACGGCTTTTTTGCGCGGCATCCCGCGTTCGGCGCGCTGCGGGAGGAGCTCTCCGCTGCCTGCGGCCTGCTGCTCGACGCCTACCGGCGGGGCGGCAAGCTGCTCGTCTGCGGAAACGGCGGCTCCTGCGCGGACGCCGACCACATCGTCGGCGAGCTGATGAAGGGATTTTTGCTCCGCCGCCCGCTGCCCGGGGCGGAACGCGCAGCCTTCGCCGCACTTTTCGGCGGGGAGGGGGAGGCCGTCGCCGAAAAGCTCCAGGGCGGGCTGTCCGCCATCTCCCTCTGCGCGCACGCGGCGCTCATGAGCGCCTTTGAAAACGACATCGACCCGGCGCTCGTCTACGCGCAGCAGGCGTACGCCTACGCGCGTCCGGGGGACGTGTTCCTCGGCATCAGCACGTCGGGCAACGCGGAAAACGTCCGCGCCGCCGCCATGGCGGCCCGCGTCCGGGGTGCAAAGGTGATCGCCCTGACAGGCGAGGGAGGCGGAAAACTCGCTCCGCTCGCCGACTGCGCGATCCGCGCGCCCGAGCGGGAGACCTACCGCGTACAGGAATGCCACCTGGCGATCTATCATTTTCTCTGCGCGTATGTGGAATCGGAACGATTTGACGAATGAGGGGGAATCGCCATGCAGCCGTTTCGGCTGACGCCCGCCTGTAAGGACTACCTGTGGGGCGGGACCCGGTTAAAGACCGCCTACGGCAAGCGCACCGCGCTGCCCGTTCTGGCCGAGAGCTGGGAGCTTTCGGCCCACCCCGACGGCGACGGCGTGATCGCCTGCGGGGAGTACGCGGGAACGCCCTTTTCCCGGTTTGCCGCGGAGCACCCGGAGGCGCTCGGCAAAAACTGCGCGGGCGCGAAGGAGTTCCCGATCCTGCTCAAGCTGATCGACGCGGCCCAGTTCCTGTCGATCCAGGTGCATCCGGACGACGGCTACGCCCGCCGCGTCGAGGGAGGACAAGGCAAAACCGAGATGTGGTACATCGTCGACTGTGAGCCGGACGCCTTCCTCTATTTCGGCTTTGAGCGGGAGATCTCAGCGGAAGAGATGCGCCGGAGGATCGCGGACCACACGATCACCGAGGTGCTCCACAGGGCCCCCGTGCACAGGGGGGACGTCTTCTTCATCGGCGCGGGCACGATCCACGCGATCGGCGCGGGCATCCTGCTCGCGGAAATCCAGCAGAACTCCAACACGACCTACCGCGTCTACGATTTCGGGCGGGTCGGGGCCGACGGGAAGCCGCGCGCGCTCCATGTGGACAAGGCGCTCGACGTGACCCTGCGCAGGCCCGCCGACGCGGACGCGCCCGGCGCCGGGCCGCTCGCCGAAAAGGCGGATTACCGCCTGCGCAGGCTTGCAAAGTGCAATTACTTTACAGTGGACGCGCTGGCCCTTTCGGGCCGCTTTTGCCGCGAAATGACGGGCGATTCCTTCCTCTCGGTGCTCTGCACCGAAGGGGAGGCGTCGCTCTCCTGCGGCGGGGAGGCGTTCCCGCTGCGCGCGGGGGAGAGCCTCTTCGTCCCGGCGGACGCGCCGGGCTTCACCCTCGCCGGGAACGGCGAGCTGCTGCTCACAACGGTATAGGAGGAAATGCGATGTATTACATAGGCGTCGATTTGGGCGGGACCAACATCAAGGTGGGGATCGTGGATGCGGAGAGCTGCGCCATCCTCGGGGAGGGGAGCCTGCCGACCGCGCTGCCCCGCTCCGCGGACGAGGTGTGCGCGGACATCGTCCGGGCCGCCGGGGACGCGCTCGCGTCCGCCGGGCTGGATCTTTCGCGGATGCGGGGGATCGGCGTGGGCTGCCCCGGCACCGTCAACCCCGTAACCGGCGTCGTGGAGTACTCCAACAACCTTGGCTGGCGCGACTACCCGATGCGCCGCAGCCTCAGCGGGGCGCTGGGGCTGCCCGTCGCGATGGGCAACGACGCGAACGTCGCCGCCCTCGGCGAGGTGTGCGCCGGAAGCGCGCGGGGCGCTTCGAGCGCGGTCATCGTCACCCTCGGCACCGGCGTGGGCTGCGGGGTGGTGCTCGGCGGCGAAATCCTCACCGGCTACAACTTTGCCGCCTCCGAGCTCGGGCATATGGTCATCCGGTACGGCGGACGGCCGTGCACCTGCGGGCGGCGCGGCTGCCTCGAGGCCTACGCCTCCGCGACGGGGCTCATCAACCTGACCAACGAGGCGGCCGCCGCCCACCCTGACAGCCGGCTCGCCGCGATCGCCGCGGAAAACGGCGGCGCGGACGGGCGCACCGCCTTCCTCGCCGCAAAGGAGGGGGACGCCGCCGGGCGGGCGGTCGTCGATGAGTACATCGGTTACCTCGCCTGCGGCGTGACCAACATCATCAACATCTTCGAGCCGGAGGTCATCAGCCTCGGCGGCGGTGTCGCCAAGGAGGGGGAAACGCTGCTCGCGCCGCTGCGGGAACGCGCCTACGCCGAAATCTTCGGCGGGCGCGGGGAGAAGTACACCCGCATCACCGCCTGCACCCTCGGCTACAAGGCGGGGATCATCGGCGCGGCCATGCTGGCGCACAAGGACGCATGACCCCGCGAAACAATTGCATCGACAACCGGGCAGCTGTGACAGAGATCGCGGCCGCCCGGTTGTTTTTTTGCGCTTGGCGAAAACTGCCCAGCGGACGGCGGCATTTTTGGCAGATTGCCGGACGCCGGGGAAAAGCCCGGTCAAAACCGCAAAGAAACCTGTGGTATTTTTGGCCGGAATGGAAAAAGTTCGCGCTTTTATGGGTTTTCGACAAGAAAGCGGGGCAAAAAAGGGCAAAACGGATAAATTTTTCCGTTTTTCCCCACCCCCGCGGATTGGGAAATTGGACGATCCCACAAAAATGTTGAAAGATGTCAAGCGGTTTGACGGGGAAACCCGGAAAATGCTTGTGGACTCCTACGAATTGCCTTCCAGAAGATTATGGACATTGCAAGAAAATTCGTCATATAGCCCAAACGTTATTGTAAATTTTAGATAACATGCTATAATCGAGCTAAATAAAAAAGATTGCTTCTATGCAAGGTGCATATATTCCGGTCAATCTTTTTTACATGCTTGCAAGCAGCAGCCGACTTGAACCGTTGATTTCCGATTTGAAAAAAGGAGGAGCTTTTTCCATGAAACGCATCCTTTCCATCCTCTTATCCGTTACGCTGGTCTGTCTGCTGGCCGCCTGCGGCGCGCCCGCGCAGCAGGGCGGCGACGCCCCGCAGGCGGAAGCCGCGCCCATGCGGGCGCTGCGCCTCGGCACCGGCTCGGTGGGCGGCACCGACAACGTCGCGATCGAGGCGATGTCCTCGGTGGTCAACCGCAACTCCGAAATCAAGACCTCCACCGTCACGACGACCGGCGCGGTCGAGATCATCAACCTGCTCGATTCCCGCGAGCTCGAGGGCGGCTACACCGGCTCGATCAACCTCGTGCAGGCGCTGCGCGGCGAGGAGCCCTTCCAGAAGGAGATCCCCGCCAGCTCGATGCTCCAGGCGTTCGGGTTCGTCTCCTGGCGGCTTCCGGTGCTGACCGTCAAGGGCAGCGGCATCGAGAGCTACGAGGACCTGCGCGGCAAAAAGATGGCCTTCCCCGACGTGGGCTCCGCCTCTACCGAGGTGCTCAAGATCGTCCTGCGGGAAGCGGGCGTCCTCGACGACGTCAACATCGAATACTTCACCTGGAGCGACGGCTTCTCCGCGCTCAAGGACGGCCGCGTCGACGCGTGCGTCGGCACCTGGGGCAACGGCGTGCCGCCGGCGGGCATCATCGAGCTGCTCACCGTGCGCGACATCAACATCCTCTCCCTCCCGCCCGAGGTCGGCGCCAAAATCCACGAGATCAACTCCGGCATCATGGCGCAGGATTTGACCCACGCGGAGTGCGACATCATCCCGGAGGGCGACCCCAGGCTCTCCCCGGTCAACGCGGGCGTCATGATCTTCCACGCCGACGTGCCGGAGGAGTCGGTCTATGAGTTCACCAAGGCGTGCGTTTCCAACATCGAGGAGCTGGGCAAGATCACCCAGGACCTCAAGCCGCTCAAGGACTACGTCACGAGCGTCTGCGTCGAGGACGTGCCCTTCCACCCGGGCGCCGCGCGCGCGCTCAAGGAAGCGGGGCTGTGGGACGACCGCTTCACCGTCTACGGCGAATAACCGAACCACGATCCGCCGCCCGGAGGCCCGGGCGGCGCGGGCGGGCTTGTCCCGTGCTGCGGAAGAGGGCCGGGAGGCCCGCCCGCAAGGAAAAAGGAGGCATCCATGCAACAGCGTAACCTGCCCGGCGATTACAGCCGGCGCAACCGCACGATCGACCGGCTGACCACCGTCACGGCCATCCTGATGAGCGTCTACCACTTTATCTCGGCGCAGAAGCTGCTGGTCTTTTCCGACATCCACGTGGCGATCCACATCTGCTTCGCGCTGGTGATCGTCTTTTTGCAGAAGATGAAGCTCGACGACAGGCGCCACCCGGTCGAAAATTCCCTGCTCGCGGCGCTCGCGCTGGCGAGCGTGGGCGTGACCGTCTTTATTGCCGCCAACTACGAGGCCTTCAAGACCTCGATGGGGCAGAACCCGCCGGGCAAGGTGCTTTCGGGCGCCATCCTGCTCGCCGTGCTGATGATCGGCACCTATCTCACCTGGGGCAAGACGATCCCCATCATCGTGCTGATCGCGCTGGCCTACGGCTACTTCGGGCCCCATATGCCCGGGTTCCTCTACCACGGGGGACTCAGCCTCGACCGGGTCATCACCTATTCCACCACCAATTTTACCGGCGTGTTCGGTATGCTGGGGACCATCTCGGCCAACACGATCGTCCTCTTTTCGATCTTCGCGGGGCTCATGCAGGCGTTCGGCGCGCTCGACGCGATCATGAACGTCGCCATGGCCGCGAGCGGGAAGGTCCGTTCGGGCGCGGCGCAGGTCGCCGTGCTCAGCAGCGGGCTGGTCGGCTCGGTGACGGGCAGCGTCGCCGCCAACATCTCGATGACCGGCGCGGTGTCCATCCCGCTCATGAAAAAGCGCGGCTATCCGCCCGAGTTCGCGGGCGCGTGCGAGGCGGCCGCCTCCACCGGCGGCGCGATCCTGCCGCCCGTCATGAACGCGGCGGCCTTCATCATCGCCTCGTGGACGAGCACCCCCTACATCCGGATCGCGCTGATCGGCGTGGCGCCCGCGCTGCTCTACTATTTCGGCATCGCGCTGAGCATCTACATCAAGGCGATCAAGCTGGGGGACAAAAAGAACGAGGACGACGCGCTTCCGCACTTCAAAAAGGCGTTTTTGGAGTTCGTGATCTACATCCTCCCGCTGGTCGTCCTGATCATCTTCCTCGTCAAAATGTACTCCCCGCAGGTCTCTCTTTTCTACGCGATCCTCGCGCTGCTGCTCGTCGGGCTGATCCAGCAGGTGCGTAAAAACGGGCTGGCCGGCTGCGTCCGCGGGTTTGTCCGCAAAACGCTCGACGGGCTGGCGATCGGCTCCAAGTCGATGGCGATGATCGCGGTGGTCATGGCGGTCATGGGCGTGGTCGTCCAGATCCTGACCGCCACCGGCCTGCCCTCCAAGATCTCACAGTTCGTCATCACGCTGGCGGGGGACAACCTCTTCCTGCTCGCCCTCTTCGTCGCGATCACCTGCCTCATCTTCGGCATGGGCATGCCCGCCGCGCCCGCCTACATCCTCGCGGCGCTGCTCGGCGCGCCCGCGCTGACCGCCTTCGGAGTCCCGCTGCTCGCGGCGCATTTCTTCGTCTTCTACTACGGCGAGCTCTCCGCGGTGACGCCGCCCGTCGCGATCGGCGCGCTCGTGGCCTCGGGGCTCGCAAAGGGCGACTTCATGAAAACCAGCCTCATCTCCATGCGGCTGGCGGTGTGCGGCTTCGCCATCCCCTTCATGTTCATCTTCCGGCCGGAGATCCTGCTGATGGGCACCCTGTGGGAATTCTTCTGGAGCATCCTGATGGTCATGGTCTTCGCGTTCGCCTGCGTGATCTTCTTTGAAAACTTCTTCCTGGAGAAGCTCATCCTTCCGGAACGCATCGGCGCGGCGGCCGCCGCCTTCTGCTGCATCTGGCCTCATTTCGCCTTCGACTTCATCGGCCTCGCCCTCATCGCGCTGGTCGTCGCGTCCCACCTCTGCCGGAGGCGGCGGGCGGCCCGCGCAGGCCGCGCGGAAGAACCGACCGCCTGAAGGGGCGGAAATACTGGGGAAAGGCGGAAACTTCCGGATGGACGCACGTAAAAAGATTGTCATCTGCTCCACCCTCGACACCAAGGGGGAGGAGACCCTCTACCTCAAGGCGCAGCTCGAGGAGCGCGGCGCGCAGGTGAGCATCATCGACATCGGCCTCAAGCGCACGACGCGCAGCTTCCCGGTCCAGTTCACGCAGGACCAGGTCGCCGAGAGCGCGGGCAGCTCGTTTTCGTCGGTGGAAAACATCCTCTCCCGGTTCGAAGCGTCCAAAATCATGATGGAGGGGCTTTTGAGCATCACTCAGAAGCTCTGCCGCGAGGGGAACCTCGACGGCATGATGTCGCTGGGCGGCTCGGGGGGCACCACCATCGCGAGCTACGCGATGCAGAACCTGCCGCTGGGCATCCCGAAGATCATCGTCGGCACGATGGCCTCGGGCAACACGGTGCCCTACGTGCAGGGGCAGGACATCCTGCTCATCAACTCGGTCGCGGACATCCAGAGCATCAACTTTTTGACCGAATACATCCTCGGGCAGGCGGCCGCCGTGATGTGCGCGATGATCGACGGGCCCAAGATCGCCCGCCACAAGAAAAAGGCGATCGGCATCACCGGGTTCGGCGTGACCACCCCCTGCGTCCAGCGCTGCAAGGAGCTGCTCGAGGAGATGGGTTATGAAATCGTGATCTTCCACGCGCGGGGCGTCTCGGGCGGCAAGATCATGGAAAAGATGATCCGCGAACGGTTTTTCGCGGGGGTGCTCGACATCACGACCACCGAGCTCGCGGACGAGGTCGGCGGGGGCGCCTACGCGATCGGCCCGGAGCGGCTGCGGGGCGGGGTGGAGACGAACATCCCCTACATCGTGGTGCCGGGCGCGCTCGAAATGATCAACATCGGCCCCGAGGAGCAGCTGCGCCCCGAGCAGATGGACAAGGTCCGCTACTACCACAATCCAAGCCTTCTCAAAATCCGCGCCGACAAGCGGGACATGCGGGCGCTCGCGGAGCTCTTCGTCCGCAGGCTCGGGGATGCGGCGGGGAACACCAGGCTGGTCATCCCCACACAGGGGTTTTCCGAGATCGACAAGGCGGGCAACGTCTTCCACGACCCGGAGACCGACGCCGTTTTCATCAGCGAGGTCAAGGCGAAGATGCCCCCGCAGGTCCCGGTCATCACCAGGGACTGCCACCTCAACGACCCCGCTTTCGCCGAACTGCTTGTGCGGGAGCTTATCCGCATGATCGACTGGGACGCGGTCCGCAGGGGAGAGGCGCACGCCTGATCCCGCCGCAGTCCCAGAACTGTAAGGAGATTTGCCAATGCAAGGAACGAAAATCAACCGCGACACCATCCTCGAAAACCTGCGCGCCGAAATCGCCGCCGGCCGCCCGATTATCGGGAGCGGCGCGGGCGTGGGACTGATCGGCCGGATCGTCGACCGCGCGGGCATCGACCTGATCGTCGTCTATAACTCGGGGCACTTCCGCATGAACGGCTACAGCTCGATTCTGGGGAACCTCCCGGTCGGGGACGCCAACGCAATGGTGCTCGAGATGGGGGAGGAACTCATCATCAACGCCGTCCGCCGCGCGCCGGTCGTCGGCGGCATCTTCGGGGTCGACCCCACCCGCGACATGCGCCGCTTCCTCGAGCGGATGGCCGACGTCGGCTACTCGGGGGTCATCAACTACCCCACCGTCGGCAAGATGAACGGCCGCCTGCGCTACGAGCTGGAGCACGTCGGGCTCGGGCTCGACCGGGAGATCGCCACCATGCGCATGGCCGCCGACATGGGCTTTCTCACGCTCGCCTACGTCTTCTGCCCCGAGGACGCCCGGCGCTACGCCGCGGCGGGCGCGGACGTGCTCGTCTCCCACGCGGGGCTGACGCAGGGCGGGGACATCGGGCTCCAGTCGGACGGCACCCTCGAGGAATCGATGGAAAAGACCGAGGCGATCCTGCGGGCCGGGCTCGAGGAAAACCCCGATATCATCCCCCTCTGCCACGGCGGCGCGATCATCTCGCCCGACGACGCCCGCGCCGTCTTCCGCCACACCTCCGCGGTCGGGTTCATCGGCGCGTCGAGCATCGAGCGCATCCCGGTGGAGCAGATCGTCTCCCGGACGGTCGAGAGCTTCAAAAGCCTGCCGCTGGACGAAACGGCGGACAAAACCTGAAAAAACACGCATCCATGGAGAGAGCGCCCCGCCGGCTGGCGGGGCGCTCCTTTTGCCTTTCCGCGGTGGAAATCCGTTTGGGAATGTGGTATCATGGGGTTACACCAAAAGCCGCGCGGCCCCGAGCGCCGCGAGCAGCAGCCCCGAGAGGACGCCCAGCGCCTGTTTTGGGACGGGCAGGCGGGAGAGCCGCCCGCCCACGGCCTCGCCGAGCGCGAGGCAGGCGGTCTGCGTCACGCCGACGGCCAGCGGCAGCCAGAACGACCCGGCACCCGCCAGCGCGAGCCCGACACCCGCGCCGAGCATGTCGACCGAGAGGGAAAAACCGAGCAGCAGCGCCTCGCCCAGGTCGATCGAGCCCGAGTTGTCGAGGTCTCCCGCCGCCGGCTCCCTGACGACGAGGATCGTCAGCCCCAGCGCGTGGAACCGCTTTTGCAGGGGCGGCTTTTTCGGGGCGGGGGAGGACGCCCGCCCCGGCAGCAGGGAGCGGACCGCCGCGCCCGCGCCGAGCAGGATCAGGATGCCCGCGCCGATCCAGCGCCCGGCGCCCGCGGGAAGGACCGTCCCGAGCGCGCCGCCCGCCGCGACGGCGGCGAGGGCGAAGCCGGTCGAGAGCAGCGCGATCGCGGTTTTTGCCGCCGCGCCGATTTTGACCCCGCGCAGGCCGAAGGAGGCGCCCGCGGCGAACCCGTCGGCGCTCAAGGCGAGCGCCGTGACAAAGATAAACAGCATGGACCCAACACCACCCGTATGTACCGCGCGGGAGACCCGCGCCTAACCCATACTATGGCGCGCCGGGAATTTGGTTCGGCGGGCCGGGCACAAAAACAAACGACAAGGCGGTTATGCAGATGAACAAAACAGGCTTTTCCCCGGCGGATATCCTGATTCCGCGGGAGGCGGACATGACGCGCTGGAGCGTCGTGGCGTGCGACCAGTACACCTCCGAGCCGGAATACTGGGAGCGGGTCGCCCGCGAGGTGGGGGACGCCCCCTCGACGCTCGGCATGATCCTGCCGGAGGTCTACCTCGGCGAAAAGGAGGCCGCCGCGCGCATCCCGCGCATCAACGGGACGATGCGCCGCTACCTGGACGAAGGGATTTTCCGCACCCTGCCCGAAAGCTACGTCTACCTCCAGCGCACCCTCGCCCCCGGCAAGGTGCGGCAGGGGCTGGTCGGCAAGCTCGACCTCGAGGAATACGAATACGGTGCGGGCAGCCAGTCGCTCGTGCGCCCGACCGAGGGCACGGTGGAAAGCCGCCTGCCCCCCCGCATCCGGGTGCGGGAGGACGCGCCGCTTGAAAGCCCACACATCATGGTGCTGATCGACGACCCCGGCCGCACCGTCATCGAGCCGCTGCGCGCCCGGACGGGGGGCCTCCCCCCGCTCTACGACTTCGAGCTCATGGAGGGGGGCGGGCGCATCCGCGGGTGGCGGGTGTCCGGCGGCGAGGCCGCGCGGGTGGACGAGGCGTTCGGCGCGCTCGCGGAAAAGCTCGGCGACTACAGCGGCCGCTTCCCCGGCAAACGCCCGCTGCTCATCGCGGTGGGGGACGGCAACCACTCGCTGGCCACCGCCAAGGCCTGCTGGGAGCGGCTCAGGGAAACCCTCCCCGCAAAAGAACGGGAGGGCCACCCCGCGCGCTACGCGCTCGTCGAGCTCGTGAACGTCCACGACGAGGCGCTCGAGTTCGAGCCGATCCACCGCATCCTCTTCGGCGTGGACCCCGAGCAGGTGCTCCGCGAGCTCCAAAACTACTACGACACCTGCGAGGACGCGGTGGGCGCGCAGTCGTTTGAATACGTCTGCGGCTCCCGGCGGGGGCGGCTCCACGTCGCCAACCCCTCCGCCCAGCTGGCCGCCGGGACGCTGCAGAATTTTATCGACTGGTACCTCGGCCGGTTCGGCGGCAAGGTCGACTACATCCACGGCGAACAGGTGGTCGGGCACCTCTGCAAAAGCCCCGGAACGATCGGCTTCCTGCTGCCGGTCATGAAGAAGTCGCAGCTCTTTCCCACCGTGCTGCTCGACGGCGCGCTGCCCCGCAAGACCTTCTCGATGGGGCACGCGCATGAAAAACGCTACTATCTGGAATGCCGGGCGATCCGGTAGAAAACAGCTTTTGGAGGTGCTTTCATGAAACGGGAAATCCTCATCGCGGCGGCTCTCGGCGAACGGGAGCCCGACCTCGTGCTGAAAAACGCGCGGGTCGTCAACGTCTTCACCGGGGAGATCGTCCCCGGCGACATCGCCGTCGCCGACGGGTATATCGCCGGCGTCGGCAGCTATGACAGCGGGAAAAAGGTCGTCGACCTCGGCGGGAAGTTCGTGGCGCCCGGCTTCATCGACGCGCATGTGCACGTCGAGTCGTCGATGGTCTCGCCGCCCGCCTACTGCGCCGAGGCGCTCGGCTGGGGCACGACCACCCTTGTCACCGATCCGCACGAGATCGCGAACGTCGCGGGGGGCGCGGGGGTGCAGTTCATGCTCGACGCCTCCGCGAAGCTGCCCGTCAACTACTATGTGCAGCTGCCCTCCTGCGTCCCGGCGACCCCCTTCGAGCACGCGGGCGAGGTGTTCACCGCCGAAAAGATGCGGCCCTTTACCGGGGAGCCGCGCGTGCTCGGGCTGGGCGAAATGATGAACTATCCGGGCGTCGCGGGCCGCGACCCCGAGGTCATGGCCAAATTCGAGCTCTTCTCCGGGCGCGTCGTCGACGGCCACGCGCCCGGCATCACCGGCAACGGGTTGCAGGCGTACATCGCGGCGGGCACCGGCACCGACCACGAGTCCACCTCCTGGGCCGAGGCGCATGAAAAGCTGCGCGCCGGGCTGGCGGTGCTCGTGCGGGAGGGCTCGGCCTGCAAAAACCTCGCGCCGATCATCGAGGGCGCGCTGGCCGATGGGGTGGACACCTCCCACATGGCCTTCTGCACCGACGACAAGCACCTCGCGGACATCCGCCGCGAGGGGACCATCCGCTGGAACGTGAAGCGCGCGGTCGAAACCGGTCTCGACCCCGTGAAGGCGATCCAGATGGCGACGATCAACGCCGCGCGCATCCATCGGCTCTACGACCTCGGCGCGGTCGCCGCCGGCTTCCGGGCCGACCTCGTCGTCTTCTCCGACCTGCGGGAGATCGACGTGCAGGCGGTCTACAAGGACGGGAAGGAATATGTCCGGGGCGCCTTCTCCTTCGGGCCCGCCGGGAGCGCGGGGGAGGACGACCCGATCACCCATTCGGTCCACCTCGCGCCGCCCGCCGACGGCTGCCTCGCGCTGCCCGAGCGGGAGAGCTACCCGGTCATCAACGTCATGCCCGGCAACGTCACGACCACCCGCACCGACGTTCCCGCCGCCGAGATCGACTCCCTCATCGCGGCGGGGAAGCTGCGCAAGATCGCCGTCTTCGAGCGGCACCACGCCACCGGGAACGTCGGCGTGGGCCTCATCGCGGGCTACGGGCTCACCCACGGCGCGGTGGCCACCACCGTCGCGCACGACTCCCACAACCTCATCGTCGTGGGGGACAACAAAACCGACATGCTCGCCGCCGTCCGGGAGATCGAGCGGGTGCAGGGCGGCTACACGATCGCCGCGGACGGCAGAATCCTCGGCACGCTGCCGCTGCCCGTCGCCGGCCTCATGAGCAGCGAGAACGCGGACGCCCTCATCCCCGCGCTCGACGGGATGATCGCCCTTGCGAAAAGGCAGGGGGTCGCGGAGGGCATCGACCCGTTCATCACGCTGAGCTTCATGGCGCTGCCCGTCATCGGGGACATCCGCATCACCGACATGGGGATGTTCGACGTGACGAAGTTCTCCTTCATCGAATGAAAAATCCCTTCCCGTATTCCGACAGCAACAAGCGGTACCACACCTATACCTACGCGCTCTCCCGCCGGTTCGGCGGCAAGGTCTCCCGCGTGCCGCTGAACGCGGGCTTCACCTGCCCCAACCTCGACGGGACGAAGGGGAGGGGAGGGTGCGTCTACTGCTCCCCCGCGGGAAGCGGGGAGTTCGGCGGCGACCCGCGCCTGCCCGTCCGGGAGCAGTTCGCCCTGGTCGCCGCGCGCATGGCGGGCAAGTGGGACACCCCCCGGCACATCGCCTATTTCCAGGCGCGCACCAACACCTACGCGCCCGCAGACACGCTGCGCCGCATCTATGAGGAGGCGCTCGCCTGTCCCGGGGTGGTGGGGCTGGCGGTCGCCACGCGGCCCGACTGCCTGCCCGGCGAGGTGTGCGACCTGCTCGGGGAGCTGGCGCGGCGCACCTACCTGACCGTCGAGCTCGGGCTCCAGACCGTCCACGACGCGACGGGGGAGCGGATCAACCGCTGCCACAGCTATGCCGATTTCCTCGAGGGCTTTGAAAAGCTGCGGGCGCGCGGCGTGAACGCGGGCGTGCACCTGATCGACGGGCTGCCCGGCGAGACGCGCGAAATGATGGTCGAGACGGCGAAGCGGGTCGGCGGGCTGCGCCCGCACCTCGTCAAAATCCACCTGCTGCACCTGCTGGAGGGCACCGCGCTCGCAGACCAGTACCGGGAACGGCCGTTCCCGTTGATGCGCCGTGACGAATACGTCCAAACCGTCTGCGACCAGCTCGAATGGCTTCCGCCCGAAACGGTGATCGGGCGGCTCACCGGCGACGGCGACCCCCAGGCGCTGATCGGCCCCGACTGGAGCCGCAAAAAGCTCTGCGTGCTCAACGAGATCGACAAGGAGCTCGCACGGCGGGATTCCTGGCAGGGGAAGCGGCTCGGGGACGCCGCGGGGACGGCTCCGGGCTGACAGGACGGCTCTCCCCGGCCCCCGGGCGTGAGGCTGTTTCGCTAAAGAAGGATTTAACGAAATCCGGGCGAGGGCGTGGGGACAGCCCGGGCGGCGGCCGGAAACGGATACGGCGCGCCCGGACGCGGCAGGAACAAAAAAAGGAGGGCACCGGAATGAACCAGCTTTTCTCCGACGCCGCCGGGCTGGAACGGTACAGGCTGTTCGGCGGCTACTACTTGCAGCTTGGGGACCTCTTCATCTTCGCGCTGCTGCTTGTCGCAATTCTCCTGACGGCGATCGTCGTGCTGCTCATCAAGCACCATATCGATTACCGCTGCTACAGCAGGCTTGAGGACGAAAACCGCCGCCTGCACTACGAGATCATCCAGTTGAAAGCCATCGAGGCCGTCCGGAAGGAACAGGCGGCCAACGATAAGAGGAACGAATAGAAATTCTATTCGTTCCTCTTTCTCTTCCTTGTGCGAATGTCCGGATTGTAGTAGAATGAAAAAAACGATATCGGGAGGTTTGGGTTATGCAACTGTCTTTTTTGGGCGCGGACCACGAGGTCACCGGCAGCTGTCACTATTTGCAGGCGTGCGGGAAGAAACTCCTGATCGACTGCGGCATGCAGCAGGGCCCCGATGAATATGAGCACCAGGAAATCCCCTTCGCGCCGGGCGAAATCGACTATGTGCTGCTGACCCACGCGCACATCGACCACTCCGGCCGCCTTCCCCTGCTGGCCAAGCTGGGCTTCCGCGGCGCGATCTGCGCGACCGACGCGACCTGCGACCTCTGCGGCATCATGCTGCGCGACTCCGCGCACATCCAGGAGTTTGAGGCCGAGTGGAAAAACCGCAAGGGCAAGCGCGCGGGGCGCGAGGAGATCGAACCGATGTACACCATGCGGGACGCGGAGACGGCGATCTCCCAGCTCGAACCCTATGTCTACAACCAGGTGGAGCAGCTCTGCGACGGGATCGCCATCCGGTTCATCGACGCGGGCCACCTGCTCGGGTCCGCGAGCATCGAGCTGTGGGTCACCGAGGAGGACGTCACCAAAAAGCTCGTCTTTTCGGGCGACGTGGGCAACCTCAACCAGCCCCTCATCAACGACCCCAGCTATATCTCCGAGGCGGATTACGTCGTTGTGGAATCCACCTACGGCGACCGGCTCCACAACCCCCCGCCCGACTACGCCGAAAGCCTCGCCGAAATCATCCAGCGCACCTTCGACCGGGGCGGCAACGTCGTCATCCCCTCCTTCGCCGTCGGGCGCACGCAGGAGATGCTCTATTTCCTGCGCGACATCAAGGCGCGCGGGCTCGTCCACGGGCACAGCAGCTTCCCCGTCTATGTCGACAGCCCGCTGGCCGTCGAGGCGACGAGCATCTTCCAGGACAACCGCGCCGACTTTGACGAGGAGGCCACCGCGCTCATCCGCCACGGCATCAACCCGATCACCTTCCTCGGCCTGCACCTCGCCGTGACGAGCGACGAATCCAAGGCCATCAACTTCGACAACACCCCCAAGGTCATCCTCTCCGCGTCGGGCATGTGCGAGGCGGGCCGCATCAAGCACCACCTCAAGCACAACCTCTGGCGGCCGCAGTCGACCGTCGTCTTCGTCGGCTACCAGGCGGCCGGGACCCTCGGGCGCGCGCTGCTGGAGGGCTCCAAATCCGTCAAGCTCTTCGGTGAGACGATCGACGTGGAGGCCGAAATCGTCTCCCTCGAGGGGGTCAGCGGCCACGCCGACCAAGCGGGACTGCTCCGCTGGCTCGACGCGTTTGAAACGCCCGTCGAGCGCATCTTCGTCGTGCACGGCGAATCGGACGTCTGCGACTCCTTCGCCGCCCTGCTCGCCAAACGCTATAACGTCCCCGTCACCGCGCCCGACTACGGCGCGCGCTTCGACCTTTTGACCAACACCATGCTCGAACCGGGCGTCAAGCGCGAGCTCATGAAGCCCGCCGCCAAGCCCGAAAGCGTCTATACCGGCGTGTTCGGCCGCCTCTACGCCGCCGGGAAACGCCTCATGGCCGTCATCGAGCACAACCGCGGCGGCGCCAACAAGGACCTCGCCAAATTCGCCGACCAGGTCAATTCCCTCTGCGACAAGTGGGAAAGATAAGCGCGCGTCCCTTTGGCGTCCCGACCAAAGGGACGTTAAGGAAGGGCGGGACTGCCCGACCCTTCGGGTCGGAGCGCGGCTTCGCCGCGACGCCCGCCCGGCGCGCTTCATGAAGGGGGGCGAGCCGCCCCCCTCCATGGGCCACCCCCTGATCAACTGCATACAAAAAAGCGGCCGCCCGAAGGGCGGCCGCTTTTTGCAGGGACCGTATGACGCTCCGTGAAAACGGGGACGATGTGTGCCGTCCGGGAAAGGCCGCGTCTCCCCTGCGGGAACAGAATTCTCCCCGTGTGCCCCCTCCAAGCGGGTACGCTTGCACGTGCCTTCTTCTTGCAGTTGGCTGGACGTGAGCGGTGGGGGGATTCTCAAGGGGGGCGAGCTTTGCGCCCCGCCTTCTTCAAGTGAGTCCCCCTTGAGCGCCCTTCTTTCGTCCATTTCTTGGGCGATCAAGAAATGGACCCGCCTGCCGGGGCGGGACCCGGCAATTCTTGCCGCCGTAGGCGGCTCCCCTAAAGCGCCCCGGAGGGGCGCGAACAAAAGCCCTCAGACCCTCGGGCGGAATATCGAAAACCGCCCACAGGGCGACAAGCCCTTGGAAAATTTTAGGCCCTTCGCGTGAGAAATGGTTGACATTTCCCCCTCTTTACTGTATTATTGTATCAATTTAATCACACACATAATACAAGCGGAGGAGTTTATATGAAACGTTTTTTTGCAACCGCCGCGTCGGTTCTCTGCGCCGCGCTGGCGCTCACCTCCTGCATGTTCATCCCGTCCCACTCGGGCGGCTTTTCGCTGGGCGGGGAATCGGGCAACTATTTTGGCGGAATCACCGGCACCGCGGAGGACGGGACGGTTTCCGTCTGGGGCAGCGCCTCCATCGAGAGCGACGCCACCGTCCTCTACCTCGACCTCGCGGAGGACCGGGAGGCCGCCGTCTCCTTCACGCTCTCCGACGTGCACCGGACGGTGACCTTGAGCTACCGGGACGCGGACGGGAACCGCACCCGGCTGTTTGAGACGAACGCCGACTCGTCCGCCGACCGCACCCCCCTCTCCCTGAAGGCTGGACTGGGCGAAATCCAGCTCTCCGGCGCGGGCGCGAAATGCTCCTTCGACATCTCGGTCGAGGGGCTCGACCCCAAGAAGGTCAACTACGCCGGCTTCTCCCCGCCCGACGACCCGGTTTCGGAGAGCCTTTTCGGCGCCGGGGAAGCCTCCTCCAGAGCGGACGCGGCCTCCGGTTCGGCCGAGGACGGCGATTATATCGCCGAAGCCAACCGGATTGCGATGGAGTTTGTCGACGGCCCGACCGGCCGCTACCTGAAGGGGGAGCTGTCCGGGGAGGAATTCAAAACCGAGGCCGCCGCCGCGCGGGACGCGATTCTGGACAACGCGCGGGACGCGCTCACGGCGCGCGGCTTTTCGGGCGCGGAGCTGGAGGAGCTGATGGCGGCGGAGACGCGGATGGTCGGCGACGTCTATCTCTGCGTCGAGGACGTGATGAAGCCGGCCAGGGAGCTGGCCGCGCTCGAGGGCACCACCTATGGGAGCGACAACCCGTTCGGCGCGTTCAAGGACGTCATGGGCCCGATCGGCGAGCTGACCGCCGCCGGGAAAAAATGGGCGGGCGCCCTCAGGGCGGACCAGGAATCGCTTCAGGCGCTGGAGGAAAAATATGCCGGCCGGCTGCCCGCCGGGTACCTCGTCGCGCTGACCTCCAAGACCCAGGCCGACCAGTACGCGGACGACCTCGACATGGGGGATTTCTCCTCCCTCTTCCCGCAGGATTGATCCCTCCCTCCCCCGCACGAAATCGAACCCGGATTCCCCGGGTCATAGGATTGGAGGCTTTCTGATGAAACGCACCGCACTGCCCTTGGCCGCGGCCCTTTTTGCCGCGCTTACGCTGGCCGCCTGCGCCCGCCTGGGGATTTCGGCGCCCCAGCCGAACCAGGAGGTCCCCTGGAAGGACGAAACCGCCGCCGCGTTCGGCGAGATCACCGGCGGGAGCATCACCTCCGCCGTGGTCGACGGGGGGATCGGCGTGGTCACGCGGAACGCGAAGGTGCACGGGCAGGCGGCGGTCCTCTACCTCGACATGCGGGAGGACGCCGACGTGTCCGTCTCCTATCAAATCACCGGCGCGACCCGGGAGGTCACGCTCTCCTACCTGGCCCCCGACGGGAGCATGACCCCGCTGGCCGGGACGAAAAAGGAGACGGAGGCAAAGGGGGTTTCCCTCCCGCTCCAGACGGGGCTCGGCGCGCTGGTGCTCGAGGGCAACGCCTCCTGCACCCTCCGCCTCACCGTGGAGGGACTCGACCCCGAAGCGGTCCAGTACGTCAATTCCGTCTCCCCCGGCAGCCCCGGCGCGGAAAGCCTGCTCGGCCGGGAGCCCGGGGAGAAGCTCCCCACGCTGGAGGAGCTGGCGGAGGCGCTCGAATCCCTCCCCTGACCGCGGGAGAATCCATAAAAGCCGGCCCTAAGCAGGACTCTTCTCCAGCCTTTTGATTTTGTCTGGACATGTGCCAGACAAAATCACCTTATAGCGTAAAACCGCTCGGAGAGCGGTTTTACAAGAGGAGGGGTGGTTCTGGCGG
>NZ_CABUCJ010000042.1 GCF_902490045.1 uncultured Anaerotruncus sp. | reverse complement strand
TGAGATCCCCCGCGGAACGCGGACGCTGGAACACCGCCCGGTGGTCGTGGGCTTCGGCCCCGCCGGGATGTTCGCCGGGCTGCTGCTCGCGCGGAACGGATACCGGCCGGTTATCCTTGAGCGGGGCGGGGAGATGGACCGGCGGGTCGCGGCGGTAGAGCAGTTCTGGAGGGAGGGAACCCTCGATCCCAGAACGAATGTGCAGTTCGGGGAGGGGGGCGCCGGGACCTTCTCGGACGGCAAGCTGACCACCCGAATCGGCGATCCGAAATGCGGCTGGGTGCTCCGGGAGTTCGTGCGGTTCGGCGCGCCCGCCGAAATCCTCTACCGGGCAAAGCCCCATGTCGGCACCGACCGGCTGCGCGGGGTCGTCAAAAACCTGCGCGCGGAAATCTGTTCGCTCGGCGGGGAGGTGCGGTTTGATACCGCGCTGACCGACCTTATCATGACGGACGGGCGTCTGCACGGCGCGCGTACCTCCGCGGGGGAGATTCCCGCCGACGTGCTGCTGCTCGCGGCGGGGCACAGCGCGCGGGACACCTTTGAGATGCTCCTGCGGCGCGGTTTTGCGATGGAGCCCAAGCCGTTTTCGGTCGGCGTGCGGATTGAGCACCTTCAGAAAGAGATCGACCGGGGACTCTACGGCGAGTACGCGGGGCATCCCGCGCTGCCGCCGGGGGAGTACCAGCTTTCCCACCGGGTGGGGGAGCGGGGCGTCTACACCTTCTGCATGTGCCCGGGGGGCGTGGTCGTGCCCGCCGCGTCGGAGGAGGGGATGACGGTCACCAACGGGATGAGCTTTCACGCCCGCGACGGAAAGAACGCGAACGCGGCTGTGGCCGTCTCGGTGACCCCCGCCGACTACGGCGGAGGACCGCTCGGCGGGGCCGCGTTCCAGCGGGAGCTGGAGAGGCGCGCCTATGCGGCGGGGGGCGGCGGCTACCGCGCGCCCGCGCAGGATGTCGGGCACTTTTTCGCAGGGAAGGCGGGGCTCGACACCGCGCGGGTGCAGCCGACCTATGCGCGCGGGGTGACGCCCTGCGACTTCCACGGGATCCTGCCGGCCTTCGTCTCGTCGATGCTCGAGACGGGGCTGCGCGCTTTCGGGAAAAAGCTGCCCGGCTTCGATTCGCCGGGCGCGCTGCTCACCGGCATCGAAACGCGGACCTCCTCGCCCGTGCGCATCCTGCGCGGGGAGGATTACCAGGCGCCGGGGGCCCGGGGGGTCTATCCCTGCGCCGAGGGCGCGGGCTATGCGGGCGGCATCATGAGCGCGGCGGTGGACGGCATCCGCGCGGCGCTCGCCGTCATGGCGGAATACCGGCCGTTCGATTAGGACCGGCAGGACAGTGGCAGCCGCCGGCGCGCAGCATAGAATGGTAGTGTCCGGCGCGCCGCCCCACGGGCGGGACGCGGACCTTGTCATCCCGGCTGTGCGGTGGTTTTGCCGCTGGGGATGGCAGTATCTCTGACTGAGGAGGTCTGCCATGAAAATCGGTGTCGCGTTTTCCGGCAGCGGCGCGGGCGCGGCGGCGGCAAACGTCTTCGCCGACGAGCTGCAAAAGCGCTCCGTTGCGGTCAATATGCTTTCGGCGACCTCGCTTGCGGCGGTTCCGTCGCTGCTGTGGTCGCGCGGGGCGGGGCCGGAAGAGCTTGAAGAGCTGATGACCCTGTTTTCGGCGTCGGCAGCGCCGCGGCTGGGACTCCGGCAGCTGGATAAAATGGGGATGTTCCGCGCGCCCGCGGTGTGCGACCTTGCGGTTAGCTGTGTCGATGCCTCCACCGGCATAACGGTGATCTATTCCGACACGCTGCACTCGGACGCGTGGAATCTCAAGGTCCTGCCGCTTTCCGGCAACGAACCGGCGGCGCTTGCCTGCGCGCTGAGCCCCTATCGGGACAGCGAGCCGTTCGTCCGCGAGGGGATGCGGCTGTGCGACTTTTCCGTTCGATACGGCTGCCCGTTTTTCCCGCTCAAGATGGCGGGGATGGAGCGGATTCTGTCCGTCTCCTTCTCGGGAGGCGATTCTCCCGCGCAGGTCGCCGCCGACACCCTGTCGGCGCTGACCGGCAAAAACGCCGACCTGCACTATGACCTGCGGTTCGGCGGCGCGGATATCCCGGAACAGATCCGGGCGTTCGTGGAGGAGCATACCGCCGAAATTTATGAGAAACTGCTCTTTTAGAGCGCGGGGACGGCCCGCTTTTGCGGGCCGTCCCTTTCTGCCGTAATGCGGCTTTTTTCTTTTGCGGATTTATGCTATAATTAAAACAATATGGATGTAAAAGAATCCTCCCGCGCAGAAGGATGGGCGCGCGGCCGGAAAGGACAAAGATGGATAAGAAAATGACGATCACCTGCCCCTGTCTCTTCGGACTCGAAAGCGTGCTCTCCTTCGAGGTCAAAAAGCTCGGCGGGGAAAATATTACCGTCTCGGACGGACGGGTGACCTTTGAGGGGAACCTCGCGATGGTCGCCAAGGCGAACATCTGGCTGCGCACCGCCGAACGGGTGGGGATCGTGATCGGAAAATTCCGCGCCGAGACGTTCACCGAGCTTTTCGACGGGACGGCCGCGCTGCCGTGGGAGGACTTTATCGGGGTGGACGACCAGTTCCCGGTAAAGGGCTGGTCGCGGAATTCCAAGCTGTTCAGCATGTCCGACTGCCAGTCGATCATCAAGCGCGCGATCGTGCGGCGGTTTGAAAACGTCTACCACAAGGAGATCTTCGCCGAGACGGGCGCGGTCTACCAGGTGCAGTTTTCCATTCTCAAGGACACGGTGACGCTGCTGCTCGACACGACGGGCGCGGGGCTCCACAAGCGCGGCTACCGCGCCAACGCGAACGAGGCGCCCATCAAGGAGACGATCGCGGCCGGTATCGTCGACCTCGCGCGGGTGCGGGGGGATTCCCTCGTCTACGATCCGATGTGCGGTTCCGGCACCATCGTGATCGAGGCGGCGCTCAAGGCGCTCAACATCGCGCCGGGCATCCGGCGGCGGTTCGCGGCGCAGAGCTGGAAATGCTTTCAGAACGGCGTCTTTGACGAGGTGCGCCGCGAGGCTTCGGCGCAGGTGCGCCGCGACGCGGTTTTCGAGGCGTTTGCCAGCGACATCGATCCCGAGGCGGTGCGCCTGACGCGGGAAAACGCCGCGAAGGCGGGAGTCGCCGGGCGCATCCACGTCCGGCAGGCGGATATCAAGGATTTTGCGCCCGAGATTCCCGAGGGGCGCAAGGGAATCCTCATCACCAACCCGCCCTATGGGGAGCGGCTGCTCGCGGCCTCCGAGGCGGAGGAAATCTGCCGCACGATGGGGCAGGTATTCCCGCAGCGGGACGACCTGGGCTATTACATCATCAGCCCGCACGACGATTTCGAGGGGGTCTTCGGGCGGGAGGCGGTCCGCCGCCGCAAGCTCTATAACGGCATGATCAAATGCCAGGTCTACATGTATTTTAACAGCAGGCGGGGGGAGAAGGCCTGAGCTTCTCCCGAAACGGGAAAAGAACATTTTTTAAGGCCGCCCGCGGGGGAACCCTGCGGGCGGCCTTTTTGCGTCCGTCCGGTTTCCGGTTCTAAAAAAGCGGACGTGCTCATAAGATAGGAGGGAAAACGGGAAAAGGACGTGGTGAAATGAAGGAAGACGAGCGCTACCTTTCCGCGGTGGCGACCCTTGGGGAGCGCGTGCGGCGGGTGCTGTCGCGGGTTCCCGCGCAGATCGCGGCGGAGGTGACGGAAATCCGCCTGCGGGCGGGCAAGCCCCTCGGACTGATGGCGTCGTCCAGGGTGCTTTTTGTGGATGAAAACGGCGGGGTCTCTGACCGGCCCGCGCTGAACGCCTTTCTCATGACCAAGGCGGACATGCAGGACTCCTTTGTGACGCTGTGCGGCTGGGCGGTGCACAGCCACCAGCGGGAGCTGTGCGACGGCTACCTTTCGGTGCGCGGCGGACACCGCGCGGGCATTGCGGCGACCGCCGTGGCCGAGGAGGGGAGGGTGACCGCCGTGCGGGACATCACCTCGATCAATCTGCGTGTGGCGCGGGAAATTTTTGGGGCGGCGGACCCGCTCCTGCGGAGTTGCTTTTGGGACGGGCCGTGCGGCGTGCTGATCGTCGGCCCGCCCGCGAGCGGCAAGACGACGCTGCTGCGTGACACGGCGCGCCAGCTCTCCTCCGGTTCGCCGGGCGGCTACGTCAAGGTGTGCGTCGTCGACGAGAGCGGGGAGATCGGCGCGGCATCGGGCGGCGTCGTGCAGAGCGAGCTGGGACCCTGCTGCGACCTGCTCTCCGGCTATCCGAAGGCGCGCGGCCTGCAGATCGCGGTGCGCTACCTCTCCCCGCAGGTGATCGTCTGCGACGAAATCTGCACCGACGGAGAGGTGGAGGCGGTGGCGGCCGCCGCCAACAGCGGCGTGGCGGTCGTGACCTCGCTGCACGCCGCCGACTACAAAGAGTTCTTGCGCAAGCCGCAGGCGGGGCGGCTGCTGGAGACGGGCGCCTTCCGGAAGCTCGTGCTGCTGGAAGGCGCGGGAAGCCCCTCAAAAATCCGGGAGATCAGGGAGGTGCCGGCGCAATGCTGCTGATGCTGAAGGTTTGCGGGATGCTGCTGGTGGTCGCGTGCTCCACCTCGATCGGGATTTCAATGGCGCAGGCGCTCTCCCGCCGGGTGCGGGAGCTGGAGGGCTGCATCGCCCTGCTGACGGGGATGGAGGGGGAGCTCTCCTACAGCCTCGCGCCCCCCGACGAAGCCGTCGCGCGGCTGGAGGAACGGGAGTCGGCGCAGGAGGCCCCCTTCCTGCACGCCTGCGCCGCCCTCTGCCGGAAGGGGACGCCCTTCCCGGAGGCGTGGCGGGAGGCGGTGGCAAAGCAGGGCGGGAACCTCACCCGGGAGGACGCCGCGATTGTCGAAGCGCTGGCCGACACCCTCGGGCAGTGCGACCTCGACGGACAGCTTTCGAGCCTGTCCCACGCGAAGTCTCTGCTCGTTATGCAGCTGGACGCGGCGCGGGAGCGCTGCGAATCCCACGGAAAGCTCTACCGCACGATGGGGCTTTTGTCGGGGGCCTTTGTGGTGGTCTTTTTCATCTGAAAAACAGAAAACCGCCGGGATGCCGTCCCCGGCGGTTTTTCTTTCCCTTTTCGGAGCGCCCGCGGGACGGCGGTCCGAAAAAAGAGTTCTGAACCGGAGGGGACAGGCATATCTATAATGCAAAGGACAAGTTTGGAGGGAAAGGACGATGAAAAGATTATGGATGTGGATTTGATCTTTAAAATCGCGGCGATCGGGATTATCGTGGCGGTCCTCAACCAGGTGCTGATCCGTTCGGGCCGGGAGGAGCAGGCGATGATGACCACCCTCGCGGGACTGATCGTCGTGCTGATGATGATCATCGTGCAGATCAACACGCTCTTCGAGACGGTCAAGAGCGTCTTTGGGCTCTACTGACATGAATATGATGACGATTACCGGACTGGCGGTCGTCGCGGTCGCGCTCAGCACGGTGCTCAAGCCGAAAAACCCCGAGTACTCCCTGCTGCTTTCGCTGACGGCGGGCGTGCTGATCCTGGGGATGATCATCACCTCCGCGCTGCCCCTCTTCGGGCGGATACGATCCCTTTTCGAGGCGACGGGCGCCAAGGCGGAATACGTGCAGATCCTCTTCAAGGCGCTGGGGCTCTGCTTCATCACCCAGATCGCCTGCGACGCCTGCCGCGACCTCGGGGAGACGGCGATCGCCTCCAAGGTGGAGACGGCGGGCAAGCTGTCGGTGCTGCTCGTCAGCCTGCCGCTCTTTGAAAAGATCCTCGGCATCGCGGGCGGCCTGATCGGGGGTGCGGGATGATGCGGCGGCTTGCGGGATTCTTCGCGGCGCTGTTTTTGGCCGGCCTCTGCGGGACGACCGCATTCGCGGTGGAGCTGGTCACCTGGGACCGGCCCGGCGATACGGCGGAGGTATGGGGCTACGCGGACGCGGGGGAGGGGGACTACGATCTGAGCAGGGAGCTCGACGCGGTGGGCGCGGACGAGCTGCTCGGTGAACTGCCGGACGACGCGCGGGATTTGATGGAACGCACCGGGCTGCGCGGCATCGACTACCGGGAACTGCTCACCCTTTCGCCAGAGGCATTCTTCCGGGAGGTGTGGGGGCTCGTGAAGGAACGCATCCGCCTGCCGCTGACCGTCTTTGGCGCGGTGCTCGGCACGGTGCTGCTCTGCGCCATGCTCGACGGGCTCAAAACCGCCCTCTGGGAGGGGACGCTTTCGACCGTCTTCGCGGCGGTGGCGGTGGTGTGCGTGGCGGCGTCGATCGTCTCGCCGATCATCGACTGCATCACGACAACCGCCGCGGCCATCCGCGACTACTCCAACTTCATCCTCGCGTTCATCCCGATCTTTTCATCGATCGTGACGGTCGGCGGTCAGGCGGTGACCGCCACCACCTACACCGCCTTCCTCTTCATGGCCTGCCAGGTCGTCTCGCAGGTGGTGGCGGGCGTCTTCGTGCCGCTGATGGGGGTCTACCTCGCCTTCTGCGTGGTCGGGAACCTCGCGCCCGGCGTCGACGTGTCGGCGGTCGCGGGCGCGATCAAATCGGCGGTGTCGTGGGCGCTGGGGTTGCTGCTCACCCTCTTCGTGGGGCTGCTCTCCCTCCAGACGATGGTCGCGTCGGGCAGCGACACGGTCGCCTCCAAGGCGGCAAAATTTTTGATCGGCAGCTTTGTACCGGTGGTGGGCGGCGCGCTCTCCGACGCGTTCGTGGCCACGCAGGGGTACCTGCGGCTGCTCAAGGCGACGGTCGGCGTGTTCGGCATTTTGATCGCGCTGATGACCTTCCTGCCCGTCTTTTTGCAGACGGTGCTGTGGTATTTCACCGTGAACCTCGCGGGGGCGGTGAGCGAAATGCTCGGCGTAAAGCCGGTGGCGAGCATCCTCAAAAGCTCCTCCGCGACGCTGGGCATCCTCATCGCGGTCATCCTTTGCTTCGCGCTGCTCATCGTCATTTCGACCTCGCTGGTCATGATGGTGTCCACCGGGGTCTAGGACGGGGTTTGGGGGACGTGTCATATTTTCGCGGGGAGGGAACGTATATTGGATAGTGTCAGGCAGTGGGCGTTCGGCATCTGCGCCGCGGCGATCGCCTGCGCGCTCGCGCAGCTCATCCTGCCGAAGTCCGGCATGCAGCGGGTTTTCAACATCACCTGCGGCGTCTTTTTCCTCGGGTGCCTGCTCTCGCCGGTCGTGCTGCCGTCCGCCTCGGTCGAGCTTGCGCCGCCGGAATTGATCCAGCGGAAGATCGAGGAAAAGGCCGAACGGCTCGAGAGCGCGGTGGAGGAGGGCGCGCAGGAACGCGCGACCGAAAGCGTGCGGCTGGAAGCGATGCGGACCCTGCGGGACATGGGCGTAAGCTACAACAAAATTTACATAAATGTACATGACGACGGGCAGGGCGGCATATCTATTAGTGAGTGCGAGGTGGAGCTCGACCGCAGCTATCTGCCCCGGCACGACGAAATCCGCGCCGCATTGACCGAACGCCTCGGCGTCAGGGTACTGATCGGATATGACGACAAAGGAGTGACCTCATGAATGGGACCAGATTTGGCGCGGGACTGCGGGAAAAACTGGACGCGGTCTTCAAGGGAAAGCACAGCCGCACCCTACTATTCGTCGGGATAGCCGGAATGGCGCTGATCTTCCTTTCGACGGTGATCCAGACCGGAGGCTCCAACAAGCCGAATCCCAGCGTCGGGGCGGGGCAGCTTACCTCGCAGGAGTATGTGGCGCAGCTGGAGGAGCGGCTCACCGGGATCGTGGGAAGCATCGAAGGGGTGGGCCGGTGCCAGGTGATGGTCACGGCCGAAAGCGGCGTCGAATATGTCTACGCGGTGGAGGAGACGCAGAACGTCAACCGCACCAACAGCTATAACGGCGACGAGGTGGCCCGGGAGACCCAGCAGGAGAACACCGAGCAGAAATACATCGTCGTCGACGCCGGGAACGGCAAAAAGGAAGCGCTCGTCAAAACCGAACGGCAGCCCGCCATCCAGGGGGTCGTCATCGTGTGCGAGGGCGCGGGGAGCATGGTGGTGCAGGAACGGGTGACGCAGGCGGTCACCACCGCGCTCGGGATTCCCTACAACAAGGTGTGCGTCACCAAGCTCGGCAAATGATTCGTGCATACCCTGCGGCGGCAGCCCGCAGTTTATGGCCATAAGTTTAGTTTATCAAAAGAGGAGGAACCCCCGTATGAATATGATTATCGGCAAAAAACAGATCATCCTGGCATCCCTGGTGGTAGGGCTCGGGCTGGCCGTCTACGTCAACTATCAGTTCGCCAGGACGGACGGCGACCTGACCGCAACCGGCGCGCTCGCCAATGAAAAGAACTATGGCGACGCCCAGCTGGTCGACGCGAACGACCCGACGGTGGACGACATCGACGGAGAGGCCTATTTTGCCGAGGCGAAGGTCACCCGCCAGCGTTCCCGCGACGAGTCGGTCGAGACCCTCAAGAACATGATGGCCAGCGCGGACGTCGACCCGGACATCAAGGCGGAGATGGCGCTCAAAGCCACCGAGATCGCAAAGTCGATCGAGACGGAGGGCAAAATTGAAAACCTCATCAAGGCCAAGGGCTTCGCGGACTGCATGGTCTACTACGACACCGACAACGTCGACGTGGTGGTCAAGACGGAGGGGCTCGAGGCCGACCAGGTGGCCCAGATGAAGGACATCATCCTCAAGGAGACCAGCATCCCGGTCGAGAATATCTCGATCGTCGAGATCAGCTAGCCCGCAGTCGGAATCTTCACCAAAAAAGCCTGCTGAAAAGCAGGCTTTTTCCTTCTCCTTTCTTTGCGGAAAAGATTGCATATGCGGTTGTATATTCGGAATTTTATGATATAATATTCCTGTATGTTACATCGGCTCCCGGAAAACAATCGGACACATCCGTTTCTCGCCATAAAAAGGAGAATGATTATGCAGAGTCACGACCAGAACCAGGCGGCAGGCAATCTCAAGATTTCCCGCGAGGTGATCGCCACCATCGCGCGCTACGCGGCGCTCGAGATCGAAGGGGTGGACTCCCTCGCTTCCTTCGCGACCAACCTAAAGGGCTGGCTGCTTAAAAAACAGTCCGCCAAGCCGATCGATATCGACCTGTCGGACGACGTGGCCGTCATCGAGCTCCATGTGAACATCAAGGCGGGCGTCAACATTCCCGAGACCGCCGAGAAGATCCAGTCGGCCGTCAAGGAGGCCGTCCAGAACATGACCGGAATCGCCGTTTCGCGGGTCAACATCAACATCGCCGGCATCGTCTTTGCCGAGCCCGCCGAGCAGACGGAAGCCTGACCGGGAAACGATCCACTGCCCTCCGAGGCCCCCTTGGAGGGTATTCTTGTCGCAGACGTACAATTAGGAGAGGACAATATGAAACGAAGCGAATCCCGCGAGCAGGCATTTATGCTGGTATTTGAGCGCTCCTTCAAGGAGGAATCGGTCGACGAGATCATCGAGGAGGCCGTGATCGGGCGCAACCTGGAAGTGGATGATTATGCATACCGCCTTGCGAGCGACGTCTGTGATCATCTGCCCTGGCTCGACGAGACGATCACCGCCCACTCGAAAAAGTGGAAGCTCAACCGCATGTCGCGCGTGGCGCTGACCATCCTGCGGCTGAGCCTGTGGGAGATCGACAACGTCGACACGGTGCCGGTCGGCGCCTCGATCAACGAGGCGGTCGAGCTGGCCAAAAAATATGGCAGCGCCGACGATTTTTCCTTTGTCAACGGGGTGCTCGGCGCCTATGTGCGCGCGAAGGGACAGGACGTGCCCGAGGCGCGCCGGGCCGAGGAGGAGGCCGCGGCTTCGGCCGTGGAAGCGAAGGCGGAGGACGAGGCGGTCCGCGCCGCCAAAGAGGCCGCCGCCGAAACGGCGGCGGAGTAGCGCGATGGCCTGGTATCTCGGCATCGACACGAGCAACTACACCACCTCCGCCGCCCTCTATAACCCCGAGAGCGGCGCGGTGTCCCAGAAAAAACAGCTTCTCCCGGTAAAGGAGGGGGAGCTCGGCCTGCGGCAGAGCGACGCGGTCTTCGCGCACGTAAAACAGCTCGGCGGGCTGGTCGAAGCCCTCTTTGAGGCGGGCCCCCTGCCGCTCTCGGGCATCGGGGTTTCGGTGCGCCCGCGCGACGTCGAGGGCTCCTATATGCCCTGCTTCCTCGTCGGGGAGGCGGCCGCCCAGTCGATCGGCGCCGCCTGCAGCGCGCCGCTCACGCGGGTATCCCACCAGTCGGGACACATCGCGGCGGCGCTTTTTTCCGCCGGGCGGCTCGACCTGATCGGGAGGCGATTCGCGGCGTTCCACCTCTCGGGCGGCACGACCGAATGCCTGGTCGCCGAACCGGGCGGGCCGTGCGGCTTTACCGTGCGGCTCTTCGCCTGCTCGCTTGATCTCAAGGCGGGGCAGGCGGTCGACCGCGTGGGCGGGATGCTCGGTCTGCGGTTTCCCGCCGGGCGGGAGCTCGAACGCCTCGCGATGCAGTCGGAAAAGACCTACCGGGTGCGCCCGGTGATGAAGGGGGCGGACTGCTCCCTTTCCGGAATCGAGAACCGCTGCCGGAAGATGAAGCTCGACGGGGAGGCGGACCGCGACATCGCGCGATACTGCCTCGACAGCATCCTTGCCGCCCTCTGCGGCATGACCGAGGCGGTCCGGGCGCAGTTCGGGGAGCTCCCGATCCTCTACGCGGGGGGCGTCATGTCCAATTTGATCATCCGCGAGGCGGTGACCGCGCGGTACGGCGGCTATTTCGCCGACCCGCAGTTTTCCTCCGACAACGCCGCGGGCGCCGCGATTTTGGCGTCGCGCGCGGGAGAGGGGGGAGCGGCGTGCTGAAGAACCCCACCGTTGTTTCGGTCTCCCAGCTCAACCGCTATGTGAAATCCCTCTTTGAATCGGACCATATCCTTTCGGGGCTGATGGTCCGGGGGGAGATCTCCAATTTCACCCGGCACTACAAGTCGGGGCACCTCTATTTCACCCTCAAGGACGATTCCGCCGCCATCAAGGCGGTGATGTTCCGCAACTACGCGGCGCACGTGCCCTTTTCGCCCGAAAACGGCATGTCGGTGATCGTGAGCGGCTCCGTCTCCCTCTACGAGCGGGACGGCAGCTACCAGTTCTATGTGACCGACATGCAGCCGGACGGGATCGGCGCGCTCCATCTCGCCTATGAGCAGCTCAAGGCGAAGCTCTCGGCCGAAGGGCTTTTCGACGAGGCGCGCAAGCGCCCGCTGCCGCCCTATCCGGAGCGGATCGGCATTGTGACGAGCGAGGGCGCGGCGGCGCTTCAGGATATGCTCAACATCCTCTCCCGCCGTTACCCGCTGGCGAAGGTCGTGCTCTGTCCCGCGCAGGTGCAGGGGGCGGGCGCGGCAAAGACGCTGATCTCCGGCATCCGCGCCCTCAATGCCGCCGGGGCGTGCGACCTGATCATCGTCGGACGGGGCGGCGGCTCGATCGAGGACCTCTGGGCCTTCAACGACGAGGCCCTCGCGCGCGCCATCGCGGCGAGCGATGTTCCGGTGATCTCCGCCGTCGGGCATGAGACCGACTTCACGATCGCCGACTTTGCGGCCGACCTGCGCGCGCCGACCCCCTCCGCCGCGGCGGAGCTCGCCGTGCCCAATATGGCCGACCTGCAATATTACCTCGCGGACCTCGGCGCGCGCTGCCACGGGGCGGTTGTCCGGCGCATCGAGGGGATGGAGCTTCGGCTGCATCAGCTTCGCGCGGGGCTTACGACCCCCGAGGGGGTTCTGCGCGCCTGCGAACTGCGGCTGGACGCGCTGGAACGGGAAATCCGCGCGGACGTCCGGCAGAAGCTGGACGGCGCGCGAAGCCGCCTGCAATACCTCGGCGCGCTCGTGGAGGAGCGCAGCCCGATGAAAATCCTTTCCCGCGGCTACAGCCTGACGAGCGCGGACGGGCGCACCGTCCTCTCGGCGGGACAGGTGAAGCGGGGGGACCTGCTGACGACGCGGGTCGCCGACGGGGAAATCCTGTCGGAAGTGACCGGGACGAATAGGAGGACGACATGACCAAAGCGATGACGCTGGAGGCCGCGGTCGCGCGGCTCGAGGAGATCGCCGCGAAACTGGGCGGCGACGTTTCGATCGACGAGGCGGTCAAGCTCTACGGCGAAGCTGTAAAGCTGTTGGACTTTGCGAATGGAAAGCTGGACGCCGCGAAGCTCAAGGTGGAAAAGCTGGCGGCCCCGAAGGAGACGGAAGATGAACCGGTATGAGGAGCAGCTCGCGTCCTACGCGACGCAGGTGAATGACGCGCTGCGGGAACGGCTGCACTTTGACCGGGAGCTGCGGCAGATCGTGGTCGTCGACGCGATGCGCCACAGCCTGCTCGACGCGGGCAAGCGGCTGCGCGCCGCGATGGTGCTCGAGTTTGGACGGCTTACCCACGCCTCCCGGGAGGGGGCGATGGCGCTGGCCTGCGCGATCGAGATGGTCCACGCCTACTCCCTCATCCACGACGATCTGCCCTGCATGGACGACGACGATTTCCGACGCGGGAAGCCCTCCTGCCACAGGGCGTTCGGCGAGGCCAACGCCCTGCTCGCGGGGGACGGGCTGCTCACGCTGGCGTTTGAGACGGCCGTCGACGCGCCCCTTTCCGACGCGCAGAGGGTTGAGGCGGTCCGTACCCTCTCCAGGGCGGCGGGGGTGCGCGGAATGCTCGGCGGCCAGGTGATCGACCTGAGCTGCGAGGGCAAACCGGTCGATCTCGAGACGCTGAACACCCTCTATGCGCTCAAGACGGGCGCGTTGCTGCGCGCCTCCGCGCGGCTCGGCTGCCTCGCGGGGGACGCGGGGGAGGAGCTTCTGGAGACTGCGGACCGTTACGCGCAGGCGTGCGGGCTGGCGTTCCAGATCACCGACGATATCCTCGACGTGGCGGGCGACGCGGAAAAGCTCGGCAAGCCGACCGGCAGCGACGAGGAAAACCACAAGACGACCTATGTCACCCTGCTGGGGCTTTCGGGCGCGCGGGAACGCGCGCGGGAGCTGATCGGAGAAGCCCGGGAGCGCGTTGCGGCGATCCCCGGCAATGAATTTCTGCTGTGGGTTGCGGAGATGATCCTCGGCAGGGATCACTAAAGCATCCGGGCAACCGCCGGACTGGAGGAAGTTATGAACCCATTGAGAGTACTGATCAGCAACTATGTCATCGACGTGGGATTTCTCGCGTGGTTCGCGGCGCAGCTGCTGAAGACGATCCTGGCCTATATCCCCAGCCGCAAGATCATCTGGGAGCGCATGGTGGGATCGGGCGGCATGCCCAGCTCCCATTCGGCGCTGGTGTGCGCGGTGTCGGTGGGCGTGGCCAAAAAGCTCGGCTACGCCTCCCCGGAGTTCGCGCTTTCGCTGGCGATGGCGGGCATCGTCATGTACGACGCAATGGGGGTGCGCCGCGCCGCCGGGGAGCAGGCGAAGGTGCTCAACAAGATGGTCATCGACTTCAAGGAGATTTTCCAGATGCTCAAGGAGGAGTTCGACGCGCTCGCGCGCGGCGAGGACGTGCCCGAGGAGCGCGGCGGCCCGAACAAGCGCCTCAAGGAGTTTTTGGGGCATACGCCGCTTGAGGTGCTCTGCGGCGCGGCGCTGGGGATCCTGATTGCCGCGCTGATCCCGGCATTCTGATAAAGTGGGGTGTTCCTTTGGCTAAATATAACCTGCTCAACCGCCTGGAGCTGCCCGGCGGCGTCAAGCGGCTGAATCCGGAGCAGCAGAAGATCCTCTGCTGGGAAATCCGCCAGAAGCTGCTGCATACCCTCTCGGAAAACGGCGGCCACCTCGCCTCCAACCTCGGCGTGGTGGAATTGACCGTCGCCCTGCACACTGTTTTCGACGTCCCGCAGGACGCGATCGTGTGGGACGTGGGGCACCAGTGTTACGCGCATAAGATGCTGACCGGCCGGCTGGGGGCGTTTTCGACCATCCGGCGGGAGGGGGGGATCTCCGGCTTCCCGCGCCCGGGCGAGAACGGCTGTGACGCGTTTATCGCGGGGCACGCGAGCACGTCGATCTCCGCCGCCTGCGGGCTTGCGACGGCAAAGGCGCTTTCGGGAGACCGCCACCACGTGGTCGCGGTGGTAGGGGACGGCGCGTTCACCGGCGGGATGATCTACGAGGCGCTCAACAACGCCGGGCGCACCGGAAACAGGCTGATCGTCGTGCTCAACGACAACGACATGTCGATCTCCAAAAGCGTGGGCTCGCTCGCGCGCTACCTCGCCTCCAAGCGGACGAGCGAGGGGTACTTAAACCTGAAAAACCGGGTGGAGGACGCGCTGAAGAAGGTTCCTGTCGTCGGCAGGGAGCTGCGCGACGTGATCTCTGACTCCAAGGCCGCCTTCCGCCAGCTGCTCTACCATTCGAACCTCTTCGAGGACTTCGGCTTCGACTACCTCGGCCCCGTCGACGGACACGACATCCCCGCGCTCGTACAGGCGCTGCGGCGGGCGCGTGAGCTTGAGAAGCCGGTCGTCCTGCACGTCAACACCGTCAAGGGCAAAGGCTGCGACTTCGCAGAGAAGAACCCCGCCCGCTACCACGGGGTCGGCGCCTTCGACCGGGCGAGCGGGAAGCTCAAGCCCGCGTCCGCCGAGAGCTTTTCCTCGGTGTTCGGGCGGGAGCTGGTCCTGCGCGCACGCCGGGACAAAAAAATCTGCGCCATCACCGCCGCGATGGAGGAGGGCACCGGCCTCTCCGCCTTTGCCGCGGAATTCGGTCCCAAGAACCGCTTTTTTGACGTGGGGATCGCGGAGGAGCACGCGGTGACCTTTGCCTGCGGGCTTGCCGCGGGCGGAATGAAGCCGGTGTTCGCGGTCTATTCGACCTTTTTGCAGCGCGGGTTCGACCAGATCATCCACGACGCGTCGATCGAGCGGCAGCATATTGTGCTCGCCGTCGACCGGGCCGGGATCGTGGGGGAGGACGGAGAGACCCACCAGGGGCTCTTCGACGCGGCGTTCCTTTCGGAGATACCCGGCGTGACGATCTATTCCCCCGCGACCTACAGCGACCTGCGCTACGCGCTCGACCAGGCGTTCGACCGCTGCGACGGGGTCGCTGCGGTGCGCTACCCGCGCGGCGGGGAAATAGCGGTGGACGAACGCCTCGGCTACCGGCCGGGGGAGTGGTTCCACTATAAAAATGGCGGCCAGACGCTGATCGTCAGCTATGGGCGCGCCTTCGGGGAGGCGTGCGGCGCGATGGAGCTGCTTGCCGCCGAGGGGAAAAAGGCCGATCTGCTGAAATTGCACCGCATCTCGCCCATCCCGGACGAATGTGTGCAGCTCGCCAAAAAGTACCGCACGATCTATTTCCTCGAGGAGGGAATCCGGCAGGGCGGCATTGGGGAGCACTTTCTCGACGCGCTCTCGCGGGCGCGCTACCGCGGCCGCATGGCGATCGGCGCGGTGGAAAACCCCTTTATCCCCGCGATGCCCGCCGCTTCGGCGCTCAGGCGCTGCGGGCTCGACGCGCACACGGCGGCGCGCGCGATTTCGGAACTCTACTTCTGACCGACGGAGGACGACGTGAAAAAACGACTGGATGTCCTGCTGGTGGAGCGCGGGCTCTTCCCGAGCAGGGAAAAGGCGAAGGCGGTCATTATGGCGGGGCAGGTGTATGTCGACTGCCAGAAGGCCGACAAGCCGGGCATGGACGTGGAGGAAGCCGCCGCGCTCGAAGTACGCGGGGAGACCCTCCGTTACGTCAGCCGGGGCGGCCTCAAGCTGGAAAAGGCGATGCTGGTTTTTCCGGTCGGGCTCGAGGGGAAGACCTGCATGGATATCGGCGCGTCGACCGGCGGATTCACCGACTGCATGCTGCAAAACGGCGCCGAAAAGGTCTACGCGGTGGACGTCGGCTACGGCCAGCTCGCCTGGAAGCTGCGGACCGACGGGCGCGTGGTCAACCTGGAGCGCACCAACATCCGCTATGTCACCCGGGAGCAGGTGCCCGACCCGATCGATTTCGCGAGCGTCGACGTCTCCTTCATCTCCCTGAAGCTCGTCCTGCCCGTGGCGGCGGAGCTGCTGCGCGCGGGCGGCGGGATGGTCTGCCTGGTCAAGCCCCAGTTCGAGGCGGGGCGCGGCAAGGTGGGCAAGAAGGGAGTCGTGCGGGAACGCGCGACCCATGTGGAGGTGCTGGAAAACGCCGTCGGCTACGCGGCGGAAAACGGTTTTTCAGTGGCCGGGCTCGACTTTTCGCCGGTCAAGGGACCGGAGGGCAACATCGAATACCTCATGTACCTCCGGAAGGAGGAGGGGGGATCTCCTCCCGGCCGCGGGGAGATCGCGGCGCTTGTGGAGCGCTCCCACGCGGCGCTGGACTGATTCTATTGAAGGGATGTGGTGCGGATGGAGCGGAAAACCGTATTAATCATGCCGAACCTGTCCAAATATAATACTGTCTGGCTGATGAAGGCCATCATCGGGCAGCTGCGCGACGCCGGGTGCGTGCCGGTCATGGACGAGCGGTTCCGGGGCCAGTTCGGGGAGGTGGGCTACGGCGCCTTCGACCGGCAGATCGCCGCCTGCGACGTGGTGGTCACGGTCGGCGGCGACGGCACCATCCTGCATGCGGCCAAGCACGCGGTCGAATACCGAAAGCCGATCCTCGGGATCAACACGGGCAGGCTCGGATACCTCGCGCAGGTGGAGCCCAACGAGCTGGAGTATCTCGCGCGGCTCTCGAGCGGGGATTATACGATCCAGGACCGGATGCTGCTCGAGGTGGAAATCGACGGCGTCCCGGGCGTGCGCTACGCCCTCAACGACGTTGTGATCTCCAAGGGGGAGCTCTCGCGGCTGGTCGACCTCGACATCGAAAGCGGCGGACGCCCGGTCGGCAGCTACCGCGCCGACGGGCTCATCTTCGCGACCCCCACCGGCTCGACGGCCTATTCTCTCTCGGCGGGAGGCCCGATCGTCGACCCGGCGATCGGCACAATCCTCCTGACGCCCATCTGCCCGCACTCCCTCTACGACCGGTCGGTGCTGCTCTCGCCCGACATGGAGCTCACGGTGCGCAGCCGGTTCGTCAACAACCCCGACAGCATCCTCGTCAGCGTGGACGGGGAGGGCTTCGCGGGACTCGGCGCGGACCGGATGGTGCATATCCGCCGCGCGGAGAAGGCGGCTCAGTTCATCAGCTTTCCGGAGAAGAGCTTCACCGACATCCTTGGGAAAAAGCTGAAGGCGCGGGGCTAGGGCCCCGCGCGAGGAGATGCCCCCGCCGTCCACCGGCTGCGCGCGGCGGGGACGGAGCAAGGACAAATTGACGCCGGCGCGCAGCGGCGAAAGGGAAGAATCGTATGAAAGCAAAACGTCACGCCAAAATCCTCGAACTCATCAATTCCCGGCCGATCGACACGCAGGACGAACTGCTGGGCCTGCTCCGCGAAAGCGGCTTTTCGGTGACGCAGGCGACCGTGTCCCGGGATATCAAGGAGCTGCGGCTGGTCAAGACGCTGACCCCCGACGGCAAATATCACTACGCGGCGCACGCCGACCTTCCCAAAAGCGAGATGTCCAACAAATTCCTGCTGATCTTTTCCGAGTCGGTCAAGGAGATTGACTCGGCGGGCAACATGCTGGTGATCAAATGCTTCACCGGCATGGCGAACGCCGTCTGCGCGGCGCTCGACACCCTCCATTGGAGCGGCGTGGTCGGGACCCTCGCGGGGGACGACACGATCTTCATGGTCATGCGGGACGACCACAACGCGCGCGAGCTGGTGCTGCAGCTGCGCAAGATGACAAACGCCGGCCAGTAGGGACGGCGCGTTTCCAATGCCGGAATAACGGGGTGAGAAGATGCTTTCACAGCTCTACATAAAGAATATCGCGGTGATCAGCGAGGCGGCGATTGATTTTACCGCCGGACTCAACGTCTTTACCGGCGAAACGGGCGCGGGGAAAACGATCCTGATCAGCGCCATCAACGCCGTGCTGGGGGAGCGCACCTCCAAGGAGATCATCCGTACGGGGGAGGAAAAGGCGGTCATCTCCGCCCTTTTCACCGGGCTCACGCCCACGGCCGCCGCCGCGCTCGGGGAGGCTGGATACCCGCCCGAGGAGGACTGTGTGCTCATCAGCCGGGAGATCACGGCGGACGGGAAATCGGCCTGCCGCATCGACGGCAGGCCCGCGACGGCCGCGATCCTCAAAACCGTCGCGGCGCACCTTATCAACGTACACGGCCAGCACGACAACCAGCAGCTGCTCTCCCCGGCAAAGCACCTCGGCTTCATCGACGGGTACGGCGAGCTGGAGCCGATGCTGGAGGAATACCGGAATGCCTATCGCGCCTATTCCGCCGCCAGGCGGGAGCTTGAACAGATCGACACCGACGAGGCAGAAAAGGCGCGCCGCATCGACCTGCTGGGATACCAGATCGGGGAGATCGACGCGGCGCAGCTTACGCCGGGCGAGGAGGACGAGCTGCGCGCGCAGCGCAGGCTCCTCAAAAACGCGCTGTCCGTCACCGAGGCGCTCGGCGGCAGCCTCGCGGTGCTCGATGGGGACGATGAGACACCGGGGCTCTCCTCCCAGCTCGGCGCGCTGGTCGAGCAGATGGAACAGGCCGCGCGGTATATGGAGGCCGCCCGGCCGGTCAGCGAGCGGCTCACCGAGCTCTCCTACGAATTCGAGGGTTTTGCGGGCGACATCCGCGGCCTGCTCGAGGGGTTCGACTGTGACCCGCGCCAGCTCGACGCGATCGAAAACCGCCTTGACCTGCTCTACAGCCTCAAAAAGAAGTACGGCGGCTCGGTGGAGGAGATCCTCGCCTTCCGCGGCCGGGCGTCGGAGGAACTCCAAAAGATCGAGACGTCGGACGAACGCGCCCGGCAGCTCCAGGAGGAGCTTTCGGGGCTGCTTTCCACGGCGCAGGCGGCCGCGGAAAAGCTTTCCGCGGCGCGCGCGGACGCCGCCGGGCGGTTCACCGCGCGTGTGATGGAGGAGCTCGCCTTTTTGGACATGCCCTCGGTGACCCTCACGGTGCAGCGCCGCGAAAAGCCCCTCTCTCCCGACGGTGTCGACGAGATGGAGCTTTACATCTCCACCAACGTCGGCGAGGAGCCCCGCTCGCTCGCGAAGATCGCGTCGGGCGGAGAGCTCGCACGCATCATGCTGTCGGTCAAGAACGTGATGGCAGGGCGGGACGACATCGGCACCCTCATCTTCGACGAGGTGGATACCGGCGTCTCCGGCCGCGCCGCCCAGAAGATCGGCCACAAGCTGCGGCAGGTCGCCGCCGACCGGCAGG
>NZ_CABUCJ010000041.1 GCF_902490045.1 uncultured Anaerotruncus sp. | reverse complement strand
CCACGCCGCGGGAGCTACCGATCTATTCGGTGGAGACCCCCGAGAAGGTGCTCTCCCTCGGCATCAACTGCGCGTGGGACGACAGCGACATCGACGAGATTTTGGAGCTGCTCGGCGAGCGCGGCGTGAAGGCGACCTTCTTCGTCGTCGGCACATGGGCCGATCACTACCCGGACGCGGTCAGGCAGATCGCGGCGGCGGGACAGGAGGTGGGAAGCCACTCCAACACCCACCCCGACATGACAAAGCTGGACCGGACGGAGATCGCGCGGCAATTGGACGACTCGGGAAGCAAGCTGGAGGCGCTCACCGGGCAAAAGCCCACCCTCTTCCGCGCGCCGTCGGGGGCCTACAACAATCTTGTCGTGGCGACCGCGCGTTCCCTCGGCTGGGAGGCGATTCAATGGTCAAACGACAGCCTTGACTGGAAGGGGTTGTCGGTGGAGGAGATCACCGCGCGGGTGACGGGATCCGCGCGGCCGGGGGATATCATGCTGTTCCACGCGGGCAAACCCAACACGGCTGAGGCGCTCCGACGGGTCATCGACACGCTCGCCGCGCGGGGCTACCGGTTTGTGCCGGTGGGGGAGCTGATCTACGAGCCGCCCTACACGATCGACCATACGGGCAGACAGCACAAATAAACGAAGGCGCCCCCTTGCGGAATCATCTGCAAGGGGGCGCCTTCGTTTATTTTTTCAATGGAGGACAAAACGGCGGTCACAGGGAAGCCGCAGTGGATTCGCGGATAATGAGCTCGGTTTCCAGAAGGGTGTGCTGCACCGGCGCGGCGGGGTTATCAATCAGGTCGAGCAGATAGCTGCAAGCGGTATATCCAATCTCGAAGCGGGGCTGGCTGACGGTGGTGATGGTGGGAGTGGTCATCGTGGAGATGTCGACGTTGTCGAACCCCGCGACCATCACGTCCTGCGGGACACGAAGCCCGGCCTTGGCGCAGGATTTAATTGCCGCGGCGGCGGACACGTCGGAGGTACAGTAGATGCAGTCGGGAATTTCTCCGCTTTGCAGCAGGCTGGACGCGGCTGAAACCGCCATGGAAAAGTTGACCTCGGGGAGCGTGACCTCCCATCCGGGACGGTTTTCCAGCCCGGCTTCCGCCAAAACCTCCCGGTAACCCTGAAGCCGCAGCCGTGCGTAGGCAAAACGCCGGGGATCGCCGCTGATGACGGCGATCCGTTTCCGGCCCAGCGCGACGAGGTAACGCATCAGGTTCCTGCTGGCCTGAAGGTCGTCAATACCGACGCAGGAGACATTGGGGTATTCCTGATAATCGCAGCACCGCACCAGGGGAAAAGCGGCGCGCAGGCGCGAGAGCACGGATGGGGAAAGCTCTGAGACGGACACAATCCCGGCCGCACGGTTTTGCCGCAATATCTGTAAGAACAGCCCGGCGTTCTGTTCGTCCACTGCCGCGTCGGACACAAGGACGGTGTAACCCCGCCGCCGAGCGCCCTCCTGGATTCCCCTGACAACGTCGGAGAAGAAATCGATCCCAATGGAGGGGAGCAGGACAAACAGGATTCGCGCGGCCCCCGGTCCTTCCCCGGGATCTTCCGTCGGATATCCCAGCGTCTGCATGGCGCCAAGAATCCGCGCCAGGGTATCCGGCTTGACGAGATCCTGCTGGTTCAATGCGCGGGAAACCGTCGCGACCGAGACGCCCGCCGCCTCGGCGATCTGGGTATAAGTGACCTTTCTTTCGGAATTCGTCATGGAATTCCCTCCCTGCAGGTATGGATCCGATCTTTTTATCTTACAGTATTATACAGTTTTCTGCGAAAAAATGCAAACGGGATGTAATGCTTTTCAGAAGCGCGAAACGGATTTATGCCTCCGGGACGACGCCTCCTCGGATAAAGGCGCGCAGCAGCAGCGCGGAAAATGCGAGCAGCGCCACAATACAGAGGAACGGGATCCGGAATCCGACCAGGTCGGCGGCCTTCCCCATAAAATATGGGGCAAGCGTATTGGCAAGGCCGCCGATCAGGATGACGAATGCGGAAACGGAACCGGAATGTCCCGGAAAGACGCTGTTGCAGAGCATAAAAAGGCACAGCCCCATCCCGCCCTGGAAGAAGCCGCTCAACGCCACAAAGACAGCGACGGGAATATCCCCCCGAAGCAGCAGGGCCGCGAGCATACATGCAGAGGAGAGCAAGCCGGCCGCGATAAAGTAACGTCGGAAATCGATCCGCCGAAGGACCAGAGGGAAAAAGAAGCGCATCACCAGCGCGCCGCAGTTGAAAACGGTGAGGATAAGCCCGGAGAACCGGAAGCTCATGTGGGCGAACTGGCTGCAGTATGCGGGTAGCCAGGAGCCGACCGAAATGGAAAAGGAGATATAGGAGAGCATGACGATGGAAAGCAGCCAGATTTTCGGCTGCCTGAAGACGAAAAACGAACCGGATGTCCGGGTGGGGACGGCTTTCGCTGGCGCGGCATAGGGGGTAAGAGGCAGAGCCAGGCGCACGCTGATCAAGTAGAAGCATAGGACAAGCGTGGCGTATCCGCCGAAAGCGAGAAAGGGAACCGCATAGGAATGCGGTTCCCGCTCATTGACGAGCAGGGTTACCAGGAAGGGGGCGCACATCGCCCCGGCGCTGTAGAAGCTGTGGACCAGAGGATGGAAAAGATCCCGGCGGTCGGAGAAGACCTCGGGAATACTGGCGTTCACCATCGTATTGATGAGGGAGAAGCTCGCGCCGAGCAGGGCGGCGAAGAAGAGCAGCGCCCCATAGGGGGGAATCGCGGAAGGGAAGAGGGGAATGGCGCCGATGGCAAGGCAGGCGGCGGAGAGCAGCCCCACGCCAAGCGCGGTGAGGGCGAGCTTGCCGAACCGTTCGCCATAGACGACCAGCAGGGCGGAGACCAGCAATTCGCCTGATGACTGGACGGCCATGACAAGCCCCTGGCCCGACTGGCGGATTCCAAAGTAGTCCATCATTACAACGGCGTTCGGCCCCAGGATATTGAAGCCGAAGGCATAGGCAATAATCGCCGCGAAAGAAGCCCCCGCGAAGAGAAGCAGGCGGGGATCGGCAGATTTTTTGACGGTCATGGGGTCACCTCTGTGCATCAAAAGTTTTGGCGGAGGACTCCCGCAGGATGAGCTCGGTGTTCAGGAAAACCTGTTTGGGCTGCAGCCTGGGGTTGTTGATGTGCTTGACCAGCAGGTCGAAGGCGGTTACCCCGAGGTCGAATTTCGGCTGGTTGACGGTGGTGATGGTGGGCATCGTCATGACGGAGATGTCGATGTTGTCGAAGCCCACGATGAGCACGTCTTCGGGAACGTTCAGCCCATGTGAAAGGCAGGCTTTGATCGCCGCGGCGGCGGAGATGTCGGAGGAACAGAAAAACGCCTCCGGACGGCTGTCGCCCTCGATAAGATTTGTAACGGCGGAAACCGCAAGGATGAAATTGACCTGGGGAAGATTTACAATCCATTCCTCATTGACGGGGATCCCGGCGTTTCCCAGCGCGTGAATATAGCCCTTATAGCGGTCGAGGGCATATTGGTAGGAAAAATCTCCGTTGATAAAGGCGACGCGGGTACACCCGCGGGAGAGGATGTATTCGACTGCGGACTGCGCCGCCCGGATATTGTCAATGGAGACGTAGGAGAGCTTGCTTTCGGGATTAAACTCGCTGCATTGCACCACCGGCACAAGCTGGTTGATCCGTTCCAGCACCCCGGCCTCGACACGCTCGAAGACGATCACCCCGGTTGCGTGTACGTTGTTTAGGAAACGGATGAAAACCCCGGCGTTGGCCGGTGTGATCACCGCGTCGTAGAGGACGATATCATAGCTGTGGTCCTGGTTGCGCGCGGCCAGCTTGATTCCATTGATGGCGTCGGTATAGAAGGGATTCCCGATTTCAGGGATCACCAGGACGATCACACCGCGTGGGGGGATTTTTTCCGTCTGGACGTCAAAGGAGTGGTTGTAGTCAAGCGCGTCCATTGCCGCGACCACTTTTTCATAGGTTTCCCGGCTGACGAGCTTGCGGTTGTTGATGACGCGAAAAACGGTCGCGACCGATACGCCCGAGAGACGGGCGATCTGCTGGTAGGTCGTTTTAGGTGGCTGACGGCTCATAGTATCCTCCGAGTTAAAAAGAACTGCCCGTATGCCGCGGGGATGTGTGCTGGCATTATGGTAGCACACCTTATGAAAAATGTAAACACAATTTTGAAAAAAATTAAATAGAATTTTCATAAATTTGCAAAGAACAGAAAAATACATAGAAAATCAAGATGTGAAATGTTTAAATAGAACAAGATTATAGACATTAAATGCAAATCAATTTTAAAAAATCTAGACGAATTCACTAAATTAAAGAAATGGTTAGAAAAAAATTAAGAAAAATTGCCATTGACACGGCAAGGGCGTTGTGTTAAATTACAAATGAAAATTGAATGAAAACTTGAAAAATGAAATGAAAAAATGCTGGGGAAATAAAAGCCGGTCTGGCTTTTATGATGGACAAAGGTCCAAATACAGGTTTGACCAGATTAAAGGAGGAACGTATGAAAAAGTTATTGGCCGCAGTCCTCGCAATGGCAATGCTCTTTACCACAAGCTGTTCGTCGGCGGCGCCGGCACAGGGGGAAAGCGCCGCCCCGCAGCCGGCGTCTTCCGCGGCGGCTCCGGCGGAGGGGAGCGCCCCCGCGGGTGGCGACAAGAGCGGCGCCCGCCATCTGAAGTTCGCCTGGCTGGTGGATAACATTGATATCAGCCAGCAGGCCCAGTTTGACATGGCACAGGCCTACGTCGATTATCTCAACGATACGCGTGACGACATCCAGATTGAGCTGGTCCTTTTTGACGGGCTGGCCACCGTGGACAAGCAGATCGCGGACATGGAGACCGCGATGGCAATGGGTTGCGACGCGCTGATGCTCAGCTGCGTCGATCCGGACGGCCTGCGTCCCATCGCGGAGCAGGCGATGGCGGAGGGCTTCAAGGTACTGGACTGGCGCGACATGGGCGGAATCTGCACCGTGACCTATGTTGCGGCCAATGAACACAAAAAGGGCGAGGAGGCACGGGACTGGACGCGTCAATACCTGCTGGATCATCCTGATGCCGTCCTCTACGCCGGACTCCAGCAGGGTTCGCCGAACCATCCCAACTGCTTCCCCCGCATGCAGTACATGTACGATCTGGAAAAGGAGTTCCCCGACAGGTTCAAAATCCTGGTGGAGCAGTACAGCGACTGGAGCTCCAATACCTCGATGGCGATGGCGGAGGACTGGCTGATGGCGTATCCCGAGATGAATTTCATCTCGTCGTCCTCCGAAGAACAGATGCTCGGCGTCATCGAGGCGCTGCGCGGCGCCGGAAAGCTGGACGATTTTACGCTGATCACCTTCAACGGCGAGGACACCGGCTGCGAGATGCTGAAAAAGGGAGAGATCGAAATGGATATTGGCCAGACGCTGCCGATATTCATGCAGGGCCTGGTGGAATACACGATCAAAATGGTCATGGAAGATTACACGGGCAGCGTGGACCTGAGCGATCTTTGCATCAAGACCCTCACCCCCGAGAACGTCGAAGAATATCAGGAGTTCATTCAGCTGGACTTCTATAACAAGAAGTACATGGATTCCGTGATAAAAGATTCCTACAACTAATCGGACCGGCGCCGCCCTCCCCGCCGGATTTCCCGGCGGGGAGGGGAAAACACGGGCATGGCCCCGATAAAAGAGATGGATGGGCGGATAGATATGAATGGTACGGTATTAAAAATGAGCGGCATCTCAAAGTCGTTCGGCGGCGTTGCGGCGCTGGATGGCGTCGACTTTGAACTGCATGAAGGAGAAATCCATGCGATTGTCGGTGAAAACGGCGCGGGCAAGTCGACGCTGATGAAGATTCTGCTTGGGATCTACCGCCGGGATGCGGGCGAGGTGGTATTCAAAGGGAAGCCGGTAAACTTCAAAAGTCCCGCGGACGCGTTGAAAAGCGGTATCTCGATGATCCATCAGGAGATCAGCCTGGTCCCGGAGATGGATGTGGCCGAAAATATCCTTCTGGGGAGGGAGGAACGGTTTGAACGCGCGGGGGTATTCCTCAGCGTAGCGCGCCGGAACAGGCTGGCCTCCGAGCTTTTGGAGAAGCTGGGCATCGAGCTGGATATCCATGCAAAGACCAAGAGGCTGAGCGTTGCCCAGATGCAGCTGGTGGAGCTGGCGCGGGCCGTTTCCTACGATCCTTCCATCATTATCATGGACGAGCCGACCTCGGCGCTTACCGACCGGGAGATCGAACTGCTCTACAGGGTAGTCCGCTCGCTGGCCGACAGAGGGGTCGCCGTGGTCTTTATCTCCCATAAGCTGGAGGAAATATTCCGTATCTGCGACCGGATCACCGTCCTGCGCGACGGGCATTACATCACAAGCCGTCCCTGCGCGGAGGTAACCAAGCAGGACCTCATCAACTATATCGTCGGCAGGAAGGTGGACGTTCTTTTTGAAAAGAAGCACACCTCCCCCGGGGAGGTCGTACTCGAAGTCAAGAACCTCTCCCGCGACGGTGTCTGCGGGGATGTGAGCTTTGCGGTACACCGCGGCGAGGTGCTGGGCTTCTGCGGGCTGATGGGCGCTGGGCGCTCCGAAATCCTGCGTGCGGTATTTGGAATCGACCGGAGGACGGGCGGGGAAATCCTGCTGGAGGGGAAGCCGCTGGACATCCGGATTCCAAAGGACGCCGTTCGGTACGGCATGGCGATGGTGACGGAGGACCGCCTGCGCCAGGGGGCCATTTACAGCATGTCCGTTATGGGGAACGCGACGATTTCCGTGTTTCACCGGATCTGCAACAGGCTGGGCTTCTTCACCCCCAAAAAGGAAGCGAAGCCCTTTGGGGAGATTGCCGGGAGCCTTTCGATCAAATATGATTCGCCTTACGCCCCGATTACCCAGCTCAGCGGGGGCAACCAGCAGAAGGTGATCATTGGACGGTGGCTGCTGACAAAGCCGAAGGTAATCTTTTTGGACGAGCCGACGCGTGGAATCGACGTGGGCTCCAAGGCGGAAATCTATAAATTGATCGATGAACTTGCCGCGAGCGGGATCGCGGTGGTGATGGTTTCGTCGGAGCTGCCCGAGATTTTGTCGCTGTGCGACCGCATCGAGGTGGTGCGCGGCGGGCAGATTGTGTTCGAGTGCGACGGAGAAGCGGCCACACAGGAATTGCTGATGCAGCACGCGTTCGGCGCTTGACCGCAAAACGTGGAATAGGAATGTGAGGGACGATATGAAAAACAAACTGAAAGAATTTGCAAATTCCTTTTTGCGGGGGAATAAGGCGGTGCTGATGGTGATTGTCCTGATGGCCGCCATGGTGTTCCTGTCGCCCGTCTTTTTTACCACCCGCAACCTGCTCAACGTTCTGCGCCAGGTGTGTGTCAGCACGATACTGGCCTGCGGATTCACCATGATCCTCGGGAGCGGTAGCATCGATCTTTCGGTCGGCAGCCTCGTGGGCATCACGGGCATCTTTATGGCACAGATGATGGTGGCGGGCGTCCACCCGGCTCTGGCGATCTTCTTCGGAATCCTGATAGGGGCCTGCCTGGGATTGGTCAACGCCGCCTTTACCGTCGGCTTTCGGCTGCCCCCTTTTATTGTCACGCTGGCAATGCAGCAGGTACTGCGCGGCATGTGCTACCTGACCACAGGAATGATGCCGGTGACCGGGCTGCCGAAAAGCTTCTCCAACATCGGACAGGGATATTTAGGTCCCATCCCCATCCCCGTCTTTGTGATGCTGGGGGTGGTGGCACTGGTGTGGCTGATCGTCAACCGGACCCGTTTCGGGCGGTATATGCTCGCGATGGGCGGCAACATTGAAGCCGCGCGGGTCAGCGGGATCAACGTTACGGCAATGCAGTTCGGCGTCTATGCGTCGATGGGTGTCTGCGCGGCGATCGCGGCGGTCATCCTGACGGCGCGGGCGTCCTCTGCCCAGCCGACCGGCGGCCTCAACATGGAGATGGACGCGATCGCGGCGGTCGTCATGGGCGGCACGAGCATGGCGGGGGGCAGCGTAAATGTCGTTGGCGCCTTCTTTGGATGCCTTGTGGTTGGAATCGTGAACAACAGCCTCAACCTGCTCGGAGTGGATTCCAACTGGCAGACCGTCGCCAAGGGCGCGCTGATCCTCATCGCGGTCATTCTGGACAGCGTCTCCACGTCGATGTACGTAAACAAACGCGGCGGCGCCAAAAAGAAACGCGCCGCTTAACCATATCGCGGCAGGCAGGGAGGTGAACGCCGGATGGGGAAGGATGGAATTGGCAGGACCGTTCGTTTCAAGCGGGCCCCGCTCCTTGATCTGAACCAGCTGTGCCAGTGCTGCATGTGGCGGGGTGGATAAGGACAGGGATCCCTTTTTGCATCAAGACTGACAAACCAGGAGGGATTGAATGAAAAAGAAGTTTCGAACCTGCGTAATCGGGGCCGGCCTGATTGCGAATACCGCGCACCTGCCGGCAATCGAGCTGATCGGGGATGCGTTCGATGTGGTGGGCGTCTCGGATATCCGGGAGTCCGCGGCGCGGGAGACCGCGCAGCGTTTCTCGATCCCGAACGTCTATACCGACAATCGGAAGATGCTTGAGGAACTCCGCCCTGAGGTCACCATTGTGGCGACTCCGAACGGGTACCACAAGGAGTGCTCGCTGATGGCGCTGCGCAGCGGTTCCCATGTTATCTGTGAAAAACCGGTCGCGCTCAAATACGCCGACGCGGTCGAGCTTTTCGCAGAGGCGGAAAAGCTGGGCCTGCACTTCTTCCCGGCGCAGACGATGCGGTTCTTCAACGACCGCCTCGCGGTCAAAAAGCTTGTCGACGCGGGCCTGCTGGGGGACATCTACTTCACCGAGTTCGAGTCGGTGCGCCGCCGCGGAATCCCACGCTGGGGCTTCTTCCACATGAAGGATTACAACGTGGGCGGTCCCTTCTGCGATCTGGCGGTCCATGAAATCGATCACATGCTGTGGGTGCTGGGAAACCCGAGGGCGCTCTCCGTCTCGGGCAGCGCGTGGATGAAGATCGGCAACACGGGCGAGGAGCTCCAAACCTCCGCGGAACAGAGCGGGGCATTCGGCGGCATCCAGATTACCCCGCGTCCCTATGACTGGCACGAATTCAGCGTGGAGGACATGACCACCGGCATCATCCGCCTGGAGGGGGACATCACGGTCAATTTCAAGGCATCGTGGGCGGTCAACATGCCAGACCGCTGGACCCGTACCTACGCCGGCGACAAAGCGGGGCTCATCTACGGAAACGACATCCCCCCGACCCTCTACGGAGGACTGTGCGGCTGGCAGTCGGACACCCGTCCGCTCGTCTTCGACGAAAACCAGTACCCCGCCCATATCGTGTTCCCCGGCCATATCGGCCTGCTGCGCAATGTCGCCGGGTTCCTGCGCGGCGAGGAGGAGATTGTGATCAAGAAGGAGGAGACCCTCAACGTCACCGCGATCATCGAGGCGTTCTATACCTCGGCGGAGGAGCATCGCGAGATCCTCTGCTCCGACATCGTCCGCTAGAGCACGGAAAGGCGGGGAATACGGATGAAAATCGGCGTATTGACGGTGCCCCTCTACCAGATGGAGCTGAAGGACGCGCTCGCCTACCTGAAGGGCCTCGGAGTGGAGGCGGTGGAGCTGGGGACGGGGGGCTTCTCCGGGAACACGCATTGCGACCCCGAAAAGCTGCTCTCCGACCGGGACGCGCTGGCCCGCTTCCGGGAGACCATCGCGGAATCCGGGCTCGAAATCAGCGGGTTCAGCTGCCACGGGAATCCCGTGCACCCGATCGGGGAGATCGCGCGGCGCGCGCACAGAGAATACCTGCGAACGCTTGAGCTTGCGGAGGAGATGGGCGTGGACCGGGTCGTGACCTTCTCCGGATGTCCCGGGGATTCGCCGGGATCCCGCTGCCCGAACTGGGTGACCTGCCCCTGGCCGGAGGACTATTCCAGGCTGCTCGCTTATCAGTGGGAGGAGGTGCTGATCCCCTATTGGAGGGAAGCCGCGGGGCTGGCCGCGCGGGCGGGAGTCAAGGTCTGTCTGGAAATGCATCCCGGCTTCTGCGTCTACAACCCGGAGACGCTTCTCAAGCTCCGGGCGGCGGCGGGCGAAGAGATCTGTGCGAACGTCGATCCGAGCCATCTGTTCTGGCAGGGGATCGACCCCGTTCTGGCAATTCGGAGGCTGGGGGATGCGGTACAGTATGTGCATGTGAAGGACGTCCGCGTCGACCCGTTCAACAGGGCGGAAAACGGCGTGCTGGACACCAAGGAGTACGGGCGCTTCCAGTCCCGCAGCTGGACCTTCCGGACCGTCGGATATGGGCATGACGCCTGTACCTGGTCGAATATCGTGTCGGAATTGCGGATGGCGGGATTTGACGGGGTTCTGAGCATCGAGCATGAAGACGGCCTGCTGTCGGTTCGTGAAGGACTGGAGAAAGCGGTGGCCTTTACAAAGTCGGTGGCCGTCGGCGCGCCCGCCGCCGAGATGTGGTGGGCCTGACGGCGAAAAGAAACAAACCGGACAACTTATATGAAAGAAAAGAGGATTGCAATGAAGGTAGGATTACAGATTTACACCGTGCGCAACAGCTTTGCAAAGGATCCGATGGGTACCCTTGAGGAGATCGCAAAGGCCGGATATACGGCCATCGAGATGGCAAACCACAACGCCTACGAGGACGTCGGGACCGGCGCCGGCATCCCACTGAAAGAGTTCAAAGCCAAGGTCGATTCGCTGGGCATCAAGGTGGTCGGCGCGCATATCCTCCCGGGAGACGCGGCCAAGAACCTCGATCCGTTCTATCGCGATTTTGACCACTTCCAGCGGATTATCGACTTTTACGCGGAGCTGGGCAGCACCAACCTGTCGATTCCCATTGACTTCTTCCCGACGAAGGACTATCTGCTGAAGCGCTGCGAATATTACAACAGGATCGGCGAGATGTGCGCCAAGTCGGGCATCTACTTCCTCTATCACAACCACTACAACGAGTTCCAGCGCCTCAACGGCGAGTACATGATGGACCTGCTGGTGGAGAACACCGACCCCAAATACATGGGCGTGGAACTGGACGCCTACTGGATGATCCGCGGCGCCTTCGACCCCGCGGAGAAGATCCGCCAGTACGGAAACCGCGTTGCGCTGCTGCACGAGAAGGATTTCCCGCTCAGCCAGGTCAACAATCTGAATGCCTGGAACGTCATCGACCAGGATACCCCCTGCGACTGGGAGACCTTCCACACGGCGACCAAGCCGGAATACTTCACCGAGATCGGGGACGGCATGATCAAGGTGCAGGATGTCATTGACGCGGGCAACGAGTTTAAGATCCCCTATATCTTCGTGGAGCAGGACTTTACGACGCTGACGGAGATCGAGAGCATCAACCGCAGCATGTACAATTTCCGGAAGATGCGCGGCTTGGAGTGGAACTGAGCCGACGCCGGAACAGAGTGAATTTTTTCCGCGGGGCCGCAATATGCCGGCCCCGCGGAAAAGTGGTGGAAGGGGAGAGCGCATGGACAGCATCGGTATCGGAATCGTAGGGGCGGGCGCGATCGCCCGGCGGGTGCTCGAACACCTCGTCCAGCCGGACGTCCGCGGGCGTGTCCGGCTCGCGGCGGTGTGCGACCCGGCTCCCGGCAGGGCGGAGGCGGCGGCCGCGCAATATGGGATTGCAAGCTGGTACACGGATTACGAGGCCCTGCTCCGGGACCCGGACGTGGATATGGTGACGCTTTGCACGCCGATCGGCCTGCACTTTTCTCAGGGGATGCTGGCGATCGAGGCGGGGAAACACGTCCATTACAACAAGACGATGGCGGTCACAAGCGCCGAGGCGGGCGAGCTGATCGCCGCGGCGGCGCGGAGGGGAATCAAACAGGCGGCATCCCCGGGGAATATGCTCTGGCCCTTCAACCAGCGCAAACGCAGATACCTGCTTGAGGGGCGGCTGGGACGACTCGTATGGGCGGCGGGAAGCAGCGGCGACGCCGCGGGCTACCATCTGAACGAGACGGAACGGCACGCATTGCCGGATGCGATGCACAATGTCAGCCCGGCATGGTATTTTTCCCAAAACGGCGGCGGCCCGCTTTATGACAGTACAGTTTACGCTTTGCACAGCCTGACCGGCGTAATCGGCCCGGCGCGGACGGTGACCGCGGTTACCAGCCGGATGCGGGAAGAATTTCTTTTCGGAGGGAAACCGATTCCGAATGAGATGGACGATTTTGTCATGATGCTGCTGGGCTTTGACAATGGCGCTTATGGCCTGGTCGCTTCTCTCCCAACGGAGGAACCGGTGTCCCTGGGGGGGCAGTTCGGCGTTTTTTATGGGCTGGACGGCTTTATCAACGAGAACGGCCTGAATGGACAGGGCCGCCTGAAGTATGAAGGGGACCGGATGCCGCATCACTTCGGCGGTCATGGGCGTATGTGGGAATGCCACGTGTACGAGGATGTCATGCAGCTGGCCGACTGGGTTGCCGGTGAGGGAGCGGAGCCGATTTGCTCAACCGCGCACGCGCGGCATGTGATTGAGATCATCGAGGGTTGCTATGCCTCGGCCGCGAGTGGGAGAACGGTTCCCCTTGAGACGGCCTTCTCCCCGCTGGGGCTGGACGAGATTGACGAATATCTGGATCGCTGGGGCGGGAACGGGCCCAGCGTTCCGGTCCCGCGTTTCGGCGGGGACTATACGGTGTAAGCGCCCATAAGCGGAAGGCGCGTTTACTGCCGGCGCGCCCGGGAGACGCCCGGAGCAGCTTGTAATCTGGCCGCCCGGAGGGCGGGACAGGAGGAATGGCGCAATGAAAAAGATCATCAACCGGCCGGAGGATTTTGTGGATGAGACGATGGAGGGAATCCTCTGCGCTTATGGAGACCGGGTAACCTTCCTGAACGGCGACCGGCGGGTGCTGCTGACCAATCAGCCGGTGGAAGAGGGGAAGGTCGGCGTCGTTACAGCCGGGGGGAGCGGGCATCTGCCGGTCTTCCTCGGCTATGTGGGGCGGGGGATGCTCGACGGCTGCGCGGTCGGGAATGTCTTTGCCTCCCCCTCCGCGCAGCGGATGGCGGAGATGATAAGGGCCTGCGACCACGGCGGCGGGGTGCTCTGCCTCTACGGGAACTACGGCGGTGACAATATGAATTTCGACATGGCATGCGAGCTGACGGAACTGGACGGGATCCGGACGAAGCAGATCCGGGTGCGGGACGATGTCGCCTCCAGCCCGAAGCCGGAGGCGGACAGGCGGCGCGGGGTAGCGGGGATGGTCTACGCCTTCAAGATCGCGGGCGCGGCGGCCGAACGCGGAATGACGCTCGATGAGGTTGCCGGCTGGACGAACAGGGCGCTGGACGGCATCCGTACGATCGGGTTTGCGACGTCCCCCTGCGTTCCGCCCGAGGTCGGCCGCCCGACCTTCACGATCGCGGAGGACGAGATCGAGGTCGGCATGGGCATCCACGGGGAACCGGGGATCGAGGCGCGCCGCATGATGACCGCCGACGAGGTGGCGCGGACGGCGCTGGAGAAGATCACGGCGGACCTGCCGCTCTCCCGCGGGGATGAGGTGTCGGTGATGGTGAACGGCCTCGGCGCCACCCCGCTGGAGGAGCAGCTGATCGTCTATCGGGGCCTATACCGGCTTCTTGAGGAGATGGGCGTTTCTTCCTATATGCCGCACATTGGGGAATTTGCGACTTCGATGGAGATGGCGGGGCTGTCGATCACGGTCTTCAAGCTGGACGCGGGGCTGAAGGAGCTGCTGCGTGCGCCCGCCTCCACTCCTTTTTATACCAATTCCAACAGATGAGGAGGGACTGCCATGGATGCGAAGACGCTTTATGGGGCGATGGCCTGCGTGAGCGAGGTCATGCGCGAAAACCGGGACTACCTCATCGGGCTCGACCAGCAAAATGGGGACGGGGATCTCGGCATCTCGATGGACGAGGGCTACCGCGCGGCGGCGGCCTGCCTGGCCGGCGCGCAGGAGGAAGACCTCGGCAGGCTGCTTGTGAAATGCGCTTCGGCGTTTAACGAGGCCGCCCCCTCCACGCTGGGGACGATCACCGCGTTCGGCCTGATGGGAATGGCGAAGGCGTTGAAGGGGCGGACGAAAGCCTCGATGCCGGAAGTGGCGGAGGCCGTTTTCGCGGGCGTGCAGGCAATTATGGAAAAAGCAAAATCCAAGCCGGGAGAGAAAACGATTGTGGACGCGCTGTATCCCGCGGCTGAAGCGATTCTCGCCCATGCCGGGGAATCCCCCGCAGAGGCGTTTTGCGCGGCGGCGAAGGCCGCCGCCGAGGGTTCTGAACGCACCCGCGGGATGCGTCCGGTTCACGGCCGCGCGGTCTACTACGGGGAAAAGGGCATCGGCCTGCTCGACGGGGGATCCGCCGCGGGCCGGCTCCTCTTTGAAGGGCTGAGCCGTTACGCCGATCGCCTGTGAGGACGGGCGCGCCGCCGCGCTGCGGCGGCTTTTTCGGCCGCTGGCCGATGAACGGAACGATGCGATCCTGCCGGAGGGAGAAAGCCCACGGCGGTTAAATGGGGGGATTTGGGATGAACAGACGGATTGGGGTTGGGATCATCGGCTGCGGAAAGATCGCGCAGATGAGACACCTGCCGGAATATGCGGCAAACCCGAACGCGGTGCTTGCGGGTTATTATGACCTGAATCGCGGGCGCGCGGAGGAGTTGGCCCGGGAATATGGCGGAAAGGCATATGCGGACTACCATGCGCTGCTGGCCGATCCGGACATCGACGCGGTGAGCGTGCTCACCGCCAACGATTTCCACGCGCGTATTTCGATTGAGGCGATGGAAGCCGGGAAACACGTGCTTTGTGAAAAGCCGATGGCGACGACGCTTGAGGATTGCGAGGCGATGGTAAGGACCTCTCGCCGCACGGGGAAATCCCTGATGATCGGGCACAACCAGCGCCTTACAAAGACCCATTTGCAGGCGCGTGAGATGATTAAAGAGGGCGCGATCGGGAAACTGCTCACCTTCAGGACCTCTTTTGGGCATGCGGGCCCCGAGCGGTGGTCAGTTGACGGCGCGGGTTCATGGTTCTTTTCCAAAGAGCGGGCGTTTTTAGGCGTAACCGCCGACCTTGGGATCCACAAAATCGATCTGATCCAGTTTCTGACAAACCGACGGGTCACGGCCGTCCAGTCGTGGTTCGGCACGCGTGACAAGCGCGATGCGGCCGGCAATCCGATCCCGGTGGAAGACAACGCGCTGTGCATCCTGGAGCTGGAAGACGGCGCGGCAGGCACGCTGACCACAAGCTGGACACACTATGGCCGGGAGGACAATTCGGTGACCCTTTATGGGGACGGGGGTGTGATGCACCTCTATGAGGATCCGGAATATTCTCTTGTGATTGAGCGGAGAAACGGGGAACGGATTCTGTATAATATCGATGCGATTCAGACAAATGACCGACAGCTTGGGTCCGGCGTGATCGACCTGTTTGTCGACGGAATCCTGCGTGGGAAAGCTCCTGCGATTCCGGGGGAAGAGGTCCTGCATGCGATGAAGGTCGTTTTTGCGGCGGTGGAAAGCAGCCGGTCGGGACTGCGCACACTCATTAAGTAAGGGAGAAAAACAGAATAGGATGGAAAAAGCCTCCCGGACAGGCCGGGAGGCTTTTTGTGACCGTCCGGGGCAAAAACGCCGGAAATCTTAGATTTTCTTTGCGGACTTCTGTGGGAACTGTATCGTAAATCCACTTGTATTTTAGAAAAATATGGGATAAAATAATGATTATAAATCACAGAACGATCACAGGCCCGCGGCAGGGCCGGAAAGAAGGAGCGCATGAACCAGCTGGAACAGGATTCCCTGCGTTTTGTCGCCCTCCTTTCGAGGATGTACTTTACGGAACGCGATCTGGACGGCGTGCTCGCGCGGATGGCGGATGACGTGGAGTGGATCGGCACCGGCCGCCAGGACGGCTGCCGCGGCATCCTCGAGGCGCGCAGGATGCTGGAGATGGAGAAGCGCGTGTTCCACGGCTCTTTTTCCCTCGAGAGGGACGGCTACGAGGCCGCCGCTCTTTCGGGGGAGCTCTGCCTTGTCACGGGGGAAATCTGCCTGCGGGAAAAGGATATGCCCGCCGGGCAGCCCGACCTGCTTTTGCGGGTGTCCTGCCTCTGCCGCCGGGAGGCGGACGGCATGAAGCTGCGCCAGCTGCACCTGTCCACGCCGAGCAGTGAACAGCTCGAGGGGGAATTTTTCCCGCACACCGTCTCGGAGGAGGGGACCGGTTGCCTGCGCCGGATGCTCAACGAGCGCACCGCCGAGCTGGAGGAGATGAACCGCGACCTCAACGCGCTGACCAACAATATTCCCGGCGGCGTCATCTGCTGCGAGTACGGCGAGACCCTCAAGCTGATCCAGTACAGCGAGGGGTTTCTCTCGATGTTCGGTTATACGGCGGAGGAACTGGAATCCCGGTTCCACAGCAATTTCACCGAGATGATCTATGAAAAGGATCTGCGCGGCATCTGGGAGACGGCGCTCCGGCAGCTTGCAAAGAGCAACACCAAGGAGATCGAATACCGGGTTCGTTGCAAGGACGGGCGGCTGGTGTGGGTGCTCGACCGGGGCCAGCTTGTGGAAAACGAGCGCGGCCAGAAGTGGTTTTACTGTATCCTCATCGACACCACCCGCACCAAGAAGGCGCAGGAGGAGCTGCGCCTGAGCCTCGAGCGGCACCGGATCATCATGGACCAGACGACGGACATCATTTTTGAATGGGACATCGGACGGGACTACCTCAACTGTTCCTCCAACTACCGCAAGAAATTCGGCTACGATGCGCTGAGAGAAAATGCGAGCGCCGCGATCGCCGGAGGCTCCCACCTGCATCCGGACGACACCGAGCGGTTCTGCCTGCTGGTGCGCGGCGTCCGGGAGGGGACCCCCTACAGCGAGGCGGAATTCCGCATTGCGGACGCGGCGGGGAAATATATCTGGTGCCGGGTGCGCGCCACCCTCCAGGTGGACGAGAACGGCCGCCCCGCAAAGGCGGTCGGGGTGATCATCGATATCGACCGGGAGAAGCGCAGGACACAGAAGCTCCAGGAGAAGGCGGAGCGGGACGCGCTGACGGGACTCTACAACAAGGGCACGACCCAGACGCTGGTGGAAAAGTACCTCGCGGAGGACGCGGGGGAGACGAGTTCCGCCCTGATGATCATCGACGTGGACAATTTCAAGCTCGTCAACGACCTCTACGGGCACCTGAGCGGCGACGCGATGCTTTCCGACGCGGCCAGCGCCCTCAAGAAGATGTTCCGCGCGGGCGACGTGGTCGGCCGGGTGGGCGGCGACGAGTTCTGCGTGCTGATGCGCGGCATCCGCGACGCCGGGATCGTCTCGCGCAAGGCGGAGGACATCCTGAAGGTCTTCAGCGACCTGAGCCGGAAGGAAGCGGCGGGAAAGAATCTCTCCTGCAGCGTCGGGATCGCGCTCTATCCCCAGGACGGCGCGGATTACAGCACCCTTTTCTGCAACGCGGACAGGGCGCTCTACCGGGCGAAGGAACGGGGAAAGAACGGTTATGCCTTCCATTCTGAGGCGTCCGTCAGGAGCCGGACGAGCGTCGTGCGGCTGGCGCCGCGGACCGGCGCGCCGATCGACTCCGACCGCAACGCCGGCGTCATGGACGACCGGCTCGCGGAATATGTGTTCCATGTGCTCTACCGGGCGCCCGATGTGGAGGCGGCAATTCCGCTGATCCTCGAGATCGTCGGGCGGCAGTTCGACGTCTGCCGCGCCTACCTCTTTGAGGTTTCGGAGGATGGCCGCAGCTTCCGCAACTCCTTCGAGTGGTGCCGCGAGGAGGTCCGCGAAAAATTCGGCGGGACAGCCGGCGAGACGTTCTCGTGCGGGGATTTTTCCCGGCAGCTCGACATGCTCCGCGAGACGGGCGTGTTCTACTGCCGCGACACCTCACTGCTGCCCGGCCCTGCGCGCGGACTGATGGAGCGGCGCGGGGTGTGCTCCGTCCTCCAGTGCGCCATCCATGACGGCGCGGAGCTGCATGGTGGGCTTGGCTTCGACGAGTGCCGCAGCAACCGTCTGTGGACGCAGAAGCAGGTCGACACCCTCACCTTCGTCTCTGAGATCGTGAGCGCCTTCCTGCTCAAAAAGCGGGCGCAGAGCCGCGCGAACCGGCTGGTCGGGAGCTTGGAGGCGGTCCTCAACCACCAGGATTCCTGGATGTTCGTCGTCGACCGGGACAGCTTTGAAATCCTCTACGCCAACGAGCGGGCGCGGGCGCTCCTGCCCGGCCTGCGCGTCGGGGAGCGTTGCCACACGGCCCTGTTCGGAAATCCGGAGCCCTGCGTGGGATGCCCCGTGCTGCTGGAGGGTTCCCCCGGGGGCGCCGAGGTGTACAGTCCCCTGCTCGGGCGGCGGTTTTCCGCCCGGATGGAGGAGGTCGCGTGGTCGGGGGAGCGGCGTGCGTTCCTGCTGACCTGCTGTGAAACCGAGCCGGTATGCACTTGATGAAAGAGCCCCGCCATTTTGGCGGGGCTCTTTGACGCAATGCCATCATTTGTGGAAAATTTTCAATTGGTTATTGTGTACTCACAAATAAATAGTCTAAAAATTGAAAAAGTTTGTGGATAAATCCGGCTTGTGAAGGGGAGGCTCCAATGATATAATAGAAAAAATTTGTCCGGGACCTTTCGGATGCAGGGGACCGGAGGTGGAGGTTTTCGAGTATGGCGACGCATCTGCTCGACTTGCAGCAGCTTTCCATTGGGGAAATCAATGATCTTCTCGACCTGGCGCAGTATTACCGGGACGGAGGCCCGCTTCCCGATTGCAGCGGCGCTATCGTTGCCAATTTATTTTTTGAGAATTCGACCCGCACTCAGTATTCCTTCCAGACGGCGGAAGAGAGACTGAATATGCGGGTCATTTCTTTTGTCCCGGAGACCTCGTCGCTCCAGAAAAACGAGAGCTTCTACGACACGGTCAAGACCTTCGACTCGTTCGGCGTGAACGCGCTGGTCATCCGCCACAGCGAGAACGAGTACTACAACGACCTGGTCGGGCATGTGCGCGCTGCGATCCTCAACGGCGGCGACGGCACCGGCAGCCACCCGACCCAGAGCCTGCTCGACCTGCTCACCATCCGGCAGGAGTTCGGCGGCTTCGAGGGGCTCAAGGCGGTCATCGCGGGGGACATCGCCCACTCGCGGGTGGCGCACACCAACTTCGACATCATGACGCGGCTGGGGATGGAGGTCGTGATGAGCGGCCCGAAGGAGTACATGGAGGACCGCTACCCCTATGAGCCGTTCGACGAGGCGGTCGCCACGAGCGACGTGGTCATGATGCTGCGGGTGCAGCGGGAACGGCATCCCGACGGGACCCCCTTCGATCCCGCGCGCTACCACCGGGAGTACGGGCTTTCGTCCAGGCGCGCGGCCTCGATGAAGAAGGGCGCGATCATCATGCACCCCGCGCCGGTCAACCGGGGGGTCGAGGTCGCGGACGAGGTGGTCGAGTGCCGCCGCAGCCGCATCTTCAAGCAGATGGAAAACGGCGCCTTCGTGCGCATGGCCGCGCTGGTGCGCGCGCTCGAGAGCTGATGGCCCTGCTTATCCAGCACGGACGCGTCTACCGGGAGGGCGGGCTGGAACGGGCCGACCTGCTCGTCGAGGGAACGCGGATCGCGGCGGTCGGGGCGGGACTCCCGGAACCGCCGGGCACGCGGGTGTTCGACGCCTCCGACTGCGTGGTATCGCCCGGATTCACCGACCTGCACGTCCACCTGCGCGAGCCCGGCTTCTCCCACAAGGAGACGCTCGCCTCGGGCGCCGCGGCGGCGGCCGCGGGCGGGTTCACGACGGTGTGCGCGAT
>NZ_CABUCJ010000040.1 GCF_902490045.1 uncultured Anaerotruncus sp. | reverse complement strand
TATCGACCTTCCCGTTCACGCGGAACCTGCATATTGAAGCGAAGGACGGCGGGAAAGCCGAGGGCGCGACCGAGGGCGATGAGAAGGTCACGGGCGACCCGGAAGCGAGCAATTCCGAAGCCAATTCGGAAGCGGACAGCTCGGAAGCCAGTTCGGAAACAAGCTCTGTGGAAAGCAGCGTCCCGGAGGAACCCGCAAGCTCGGAAGAGGCGGGCTCGGATGTGAGCGGCGTCCCGGAAGAGCCGGCATCGAGCGAAGAGAGCAAACAGGAAGAAAACAGCAAGCCCGATGAGGAGGCTCCTTCGTCAAAGCCCGAAGAGGAAAAAGCACCGAATTCCGTGAGTGAGTTTGTAGAGGCGGCGGCAAGCGCGCGTATCAATCTGGTGCGGGTGCTGTCGGCGGATATCACGGCGGATGAGATTGTGCCGCTGCCGGAGGGCGGCAAGCCGCAGGAAAAACCGGAGAGCAAGTCGGCGGACGACCCGGCGGCGAATACGAGCACCGAGGAGGAGAAAGCCCCTGCCCCGGCCGAAAGCAGTTCGGCCCCCGCGGTTTCCAGCGGCGAGGACGTGTCCTCGGGCGTTTCCTCCGACACGGGTTCGGACGCGAGCCAGGATAACAGCACGGATTCCAGCTCCGAGCCTTCAAGCTCGGATTCCTCGAGCTCCGACACGTCGAGTCCGGAGGTTTCGAGCACGGACGAGACAATGAGCGAGGGCAAGGTGACGGTGAACGAAGAGGGGGAACCGTTCCGGTTCCAGCGGAAGTTCACGGTGACGAAGAACGGGACCTACGTCGTGCGCATTTATGATGACGAGGGCCCGCTGGAGGAGCGCGCGTTCTATACGGAGGTGGAAGTGACCTCGCTGGGCGAGCTGACGGCGGAGATCGTGCCGGGCAGCTACGGGCAGTATGAGGTGGAGATGGCGTCGACCTATCCGGAGACGGACAGGTTCGTGGTGGAGTACATACCCGCGGCGCAGGCGATGTACCGCTCGCGGAGCGTCCAGCCGGTTGAAAACGAGCCGGTGGAAGTTCCGGTGGAGGACGTAACGGTAAAGACCGTCGACGACGGTGATGAAGATAAAGGCGAAGAGAACGCCCCGTCGGAGGTGACGGAGGCGAGCGCCGCCGTGCCCGCGAGCGCGGACGGAGTGTACACGGTCAAGGCGTTCCGCGGCGAAAACCTGCTGACCACGATGTCCCTGGACGCGCCCGAAGCGCTGGCCGCCGCGGGGACGCTGGCGGAGGTTTACTGGAACCCGACAACCTCGAGCAGTCCGGACGGCTCCGTTACCGGCGGCAGTCTGACGGGAGACGGATCAAAGAATTCTCCCGTTCTGACTCTTCAGATGGCGCTGGATTTGGTGATGGACGGCGGGACGATTTACAACGTGGCCAACTGGGAGATTGAGCAGAATTCCGTCTCGAACAGTTTTGATGGAAAAAACGCGAGGCTGGTCCGGTATAACCATACCTCGCCGATCTTTACGATCGGCAGCGGTCGTGTGCTGTCCCTGTCGAATATAACTCTGGATGCCGGCGGCGTCTACAGCGGAAGCGAAGCTGAAAAGGCCGCGCTCATCAACCTTGCAGGCGGCACGGTTGCGATTAACGCGGGCGTGCGGATGGAAAACGAGGCGCTGATCCGCTTTGAAACGACGGCTTCCAGCCCCGTCCAGCTTGCGGCGGCGCCGGCGGAGGGGACACAGTACGGCCTGCTGCTTTCCGACGCGTTTTCATCGATGGATCCGGTCAGCGTGGTGACCTGCACGGGGATTGCGGGTGCGGACGCGCTCGCCCATTTCGGCATTGAAAATCAGGGACGCGGCCTGCGCGTGAAGACAGGCGCTGCCAACACCATCGAGGCATACGATCTGCCGACCTATACGGGAGGAGTCTACCTCTCCGGGACCGGAGACGATGCGAAAAACGGCGATACGGCGGCCAACGCGGTCAAGACGTTCCACCGCGCCGCGGAAATCCTGAAAAACAGCAACCTGAAAGGATCGGGTGAAATTCGGATTACCGGAAGCCCGGTCGTGATCTCATCCACGCAGACATGGTCGCTCCCGGCCGCGGAGTATCCGTCCGCCAGCTTGGCGCGCAACGCCGGATATACCGGGGACCTGATCCAGATCGGCACGAGCGGGCGCACTCTGACGCTGGAAAATATCACGCTTGACGGCAAAAATATCAGCGCCACCAATATGATCAATTTGAGCAACGGGAATCTCGTTTTGGGAAATGGGGCGACGCTTCAAAACGGCAAGGGGATCGCTGTGGCGGTCAGCGGCGGCAGCCTGACGATGAATGCCGGAAGCAAAATAGCATCGTTTGTTCCGGATTTTGGCCAGGGCGGTATTAATATGACCGGCGGCAGTTTCCGAATGAATGGGGGCGCCATTCAAGACATTTCAAGTTATTATTATGGCGTAGGAATAAAGGGCGGGACCTTCACTATGACGGGAGGCCTCATTTCGGGCAACGGCACAGGCGTCAACACCACTTCGACGACTTCCGGTTCGACGACGACTTATGGGACTTTTGCCATGCAGGGCGGTTCGATTACGGGCAACACAACCGGAGTCAGCGGATCAGGAAAATTTGAACTTGACGGGGAGAACGCAACCATTTCGGATGTTATCAGTGTGGGAGCAAATGCCCCGATCCAGTTGACGAAAGCCCCGACAACTGGAAAACAGTTTCCGATAAAGTCTTCCGTTTCCCAAAAATCGGGGCAGGTTATGGTCACCCCGGGAACCGGAATGACGGACGTTTCTGGATATGCCGCAAATTTTGTATCCGCAGAGGCCGGATATGTCGTTGGAGGACTTGGAAAGGACCTGGTCCTGCTGGCAAAAGCGGTTTATGTGGACGGCCAAAACGGAAATAACAACAACGATGGCTCTACTCCGACTACGGCGAAAAAGACTGTTGACGGGGTGGACGGCGCCGCTGCGGCCCTGCGGGAATTGGTAAGCGCGGATGCCGATTCGGAGCCCGCGATTTATGTCTGCGATACGGTGAACGTCACAAGCGGAACGCATACTTGGGATCTGTCCGACCTCCCGGGCGCGATCATCCGGCAGTATAACGGCGGCAGCTTCAGCCCCGCCGCGCTGATCAAAACCAGCGGGACAGGGAACCTGACAATCAAGGGCGTCGTCATTGATGGCGGACAAAATGAGAACTGTTCGATCGATGCATTGGCAGAGGCTGCGGGAGGTACCCTGACGCTCGGTTCGGGCGTGGTTTTGCAGAGGCTTTACCGTAGGAATTCAGCCGTCAAGATAAGCGGCGGAACCCTTGTGTTGGAAAACGGCAGCGTCATTGGCAATGCGAGCAGCAACAACACGGGGAATGCCACAGAAAGAGGAAACGTCTGGATGACGTCCGGCTCCTTTGAAATGAAAGAAGGGGCGAAGATCAGCTATAACAAGGTCGACAACAATGACGGCGCGGTTAAAATCGAGGGCGGAACCTTTGTGATGACCGGCGGGGAAATCAGCAATAACTCTTCCGATGATTGTGGCGGCGTCTATATGACCGGCGGAACGTTTACCATGTCGGGAGGCGTTATCAATGGTAACACGACCTACTATGATACCTCCAGCGCGAAGGGCGGCGGCGTCTACGCCCAAAATGCCTCCTTTATCATGACCGGGGGCACCATTAGTGCCAACCAGACAGCTTATGGCGGCGGCGTCTATGTGGATGCCGGAGGAACTTTTGAACTGAGCGGCAGTGCGGTTATCCAGGACAATGTCGCAAAAGCCGGGGGGAAAGGCGTCTATGTGAACGGGACAAGGTTTGCAATGGGCGGAGGCTTTACCCTCGGCGGAAATATCGTGCTGGCGGCGGCGGACTGCCCGATTACACTGACGGATTCCCTGACCGGTACGGGAAACCATACGCTGACGGTTACCGACAACCTGATCGGCAAAACGGTTGTGGCGGGTACCGCGGCGGTTCCCGCGGGGCAGTATCTGACAAGCGGAAAGTTTGTGCTTGATGAAACCAGCGCGGTCACGGTGTCGCTTACAATATCCGGAAACGACATTCTGGCGGGCGGCAAAAACGTCTATTGGCATCCTGGCATTACAACCGGCGCGCACACGGGCGAAAGCCCGACCGACGCGGTCGCGACCCTGGCAGAGGCGAAGGAAAAAGCGCGGCAAAAAGGCAAGGACGCGATCATTTTCCTGTGCGCGACCTATAAAAGTACGGGTGAAACGCTTCGGATGGGCGAGGTGACGAACGGCACTGATACATGGACCCCCATCATTCGGCGGATGTCCGGGTTTACAGGTGAAATGATCTCCTACACGGGTACGCTGACATTGGAGGATATCATCCTCGATGGAAACAAGGACGCCTTCACAGCAATGGCGGACCCAATCGTAGCCGCCCAGAATTCCAATGCAATAAAACTGATTATCAAAAAGGGCGCCCAGATCATTAACAATCCGGGCGGGGGAGTGGATCTCTGGTACGGCAGCTTTGAGATGACCGACGGAAAGATCTCCGGGAACGTCAAAACGGGGTCTTCATCTTCAGTCCTGAACGGCCGGGGCATCTCGCTCCGCTCCTCTTCCTCTGTGACTGCGAATATCAGCGGAGGAGAAATTAGTGGGAACACGAATGGCGTTTATGTTGGCGGTTATACAAAATTGACCGTTTCGGGCGGAAAAATTTCAGGGAACGGCAGCGCGGGTTCCAGTATCAACGGGCCCGGCATCTATGTCTCGCTTTCCTCCAGCAGTGCCAAACCGGAGATCACCATCTCAGGCAATGCGGATATATCCGGCAATCTTTCCTCCGGCACTACCACCAACGGCGCTGTATATATCAATTCCAGCTTGGGAGACGCGGCTTTCAATATGACCGGCGGGAAAATTTCCGATAACTCCCTGCCGGGCCTTTACCTGAGTACCAAGCGGGCTTGCGCCATGTCCGGCGGTACGATCAGCGGCAACAAGGGCAGCGGAGTAATCATTTCCGGTTCGCAGACCATCTTCAACATGTCGGCTGGCACGATCTCCAACAATACCGGCGCGTCCTACGGCGGCGGCGTCTATTTAAACGGCTCCGCCTCGGGGACGTCGGCGTTCAACATGACCGGCGGCACGATTTCCAACAATACGGCAACGAGCGGCGGGGGCGGCGTCGCGGCGAACTACCGTCCTTTCACGATGAGCGGCAGCGCGGCGATAACCGGGAACAAGGTCACCGGGACCTCGTCGAGCTATGGCGGCGGCGGCGTCTACCTGTATAACGGTGCGACCGCAGCGTTGAACGGCGGTTCGATCTCGGGTTCAAACCAGGCCAAATACGGCGCGGGCCTCTATGTCTATAACGGAAGCGCGACGCTCGGCGGCACAAGCATTACCGGAAACACGACCACTGCCACGGGTTACGGTGGCGGCGCGTATATCGGGAGCGGTTCTTCCCTGACAATTAACAGCGGATCGATTTCCGGCAACACGGCGACCTATTCCGGAGGCGGCGTCTATGTCAACAGCGGCGTCCTGACGTTCAACAGCGGTTCCATTTCCCAGAATACCGCCAATTCCAGTTACGGCGGCGGCATCTGCGTATTGGGTACATCCAGCAAAACCGCGGCCGTGGACCTGAACGGCGGCTCCATTTCGGAGAATAAGGCCGGAGCATCAGGAAGCAATAACGGCGGCGGCATGTACATAGGGAACTACAGTACCGTCACGCTGCAGGGCACGGGCATTACGGGCAACAGGGGCCGGTATGGCGCGGGCGTCTATCTCACCGGAGCGAATGCCCAACTGACCGCGACCCGCGGGCGGATTTCCGGAAACACCCTCTATTCAGGCGGACAGGGCGCAGGAATCTATGTGGCTTCGCCCAACTTCATCCTGCAGGGCGGCGGCGCGGACATCTCCGACGATATTTACCTCTCCGGAACCTCCTATCCGATTAAGCTGCATAACTCAATCACGCAGACCTCCCGGCAGTATGAGGTTTCTCTGGCGACGGCCTTTGCCGCGGGGAACAACGTGGTGGAGAGCGGCGGCGACTATCCTTCCGGCGGCGCCTGGACCGCGTTGAGCCATTTCTATACGAACAAGACGGGCGCGATCCTCGGACGGTCGGCGGACGATCAGATCGGCGTTCAGACGGTCATCTTCCTCGACGGCACCAAGAGCGCCTCCGGGGACGGCAGCACGCCCGACAAGGCGTTCAACAACTTTGCGGCTGCCAGCGCCAAATTGGAAGCGGCGGGCAGCACGGCGATCTACATCTCCGGCCCCGTGACCGTCAGCGGCACGGAAAGCTGGACCCTTCCCGCCGGCAAGTCCCTGCGCCGCTACTCCGGCTTCTCGGTCGCGGGCAAGGACGAATTTGCTCCCTACTACGGGGACATGATCGTCGTGCCGGCGAACGCGGAACTGAACCTTGACGCCATCACGATCGAAGGCCGCCACAGCCAGGACATCGGCTTTACGGCGGCGGGCTCGATCATCCGGGTGAACGGCGGCACGGTCAACATGAACGCGGGCGCCACGCTGCAAAACAACACGACCTCCGGAAACGGCGGCGCGGTGCGCGTCGACGGCGGAACCTTCAACCTGAACGCCGGTACGATCGCGAATACCACAGCGAAGCTGGGCGGCGCGGTCTACCAGAACGGAACCTTCAACGTAAAATCCGCGGCCACTGTTTCGGGCGGCGTCTACCTCGGCGCGGGCAAAACAGTCGGCGTCAGCGGCAGCGCCGGCACACGGCTCAGCCTCGATATGGACGACGCGGAAAACGCACGCGCGGTCGTAACTTATACCAGCGCGCCGACCAGCGCGAATCTCAGCACCGAGCTGGCGAAGTACACCCTTTCGGACGATGTCGCACCGCTCTATAAACTCGCGCGGAGGACTGACGACACCAAAATCTTCGAGCTGCAGGAAAAGGGCGGCATCTATGTCGACGGGAACGCGGCGGCCGGCGGCGACGGCACCGAACCCTCCAAGGCGGTCAGGACGCTCCAAGAGGCCTACCAAAAGCTGGCGGGTACGGGCGGCGGAACCATCTACGTGGTGAACCCGGTGACGGTCAGCGGTACGATCGCGCTGGGCAGAAGCTACGCCGAGGGCGGTACGACGGTTGACGCGGGCGGCCCGGTGACAATCAAGCGGTATTCCAAACCGGATGCCTTCACGACGCAGAGCAATACGGATACCCTCATCAACGTCACGGGCGGTACGCTGACGCTCGCCGAGGGCCTCACGGTCGACGGGCACAGCGCCCCGGTCACGCAGGGCAAGGACACTGTCCGGGCCCCGGCCGTGGAGGCGGCGGCCCCGCTGATCTCGGTCAGCGGCGGAACGGTGCTCGTCCAGAGCGGCGCGGTCCTCAGGGACAATCACAACCCCTCCGGGAACGGCGGCGCGGTGGCGACGAGCGGTTCGGGGACCCTGACGATGACCGGCGGTACGATCGCGAATATGAAAGCGTCACAGGGCGCGGCGGTCTACCACAGCGGAACGGCGCTCAATCTGAGCGGCGGCCCGTCGATCTCGGGCGAGGTCTACCTGAACGGCGCGGGCAAGGTCATCAGCGTGCCGGGCAGCACCATTGGAGACGCCGCCCTGACAATCGGCATCGACAGCGCGAGCGCAGAGGAAAACCGCGCCGTGGTAACCTACTCCGCGACGCCGACCGCGGCGGTGGAAATGCCGAAGTACACCCTCAGCGACGCGGTGTCGGCGGCGTTCTACCTGAGCGCGAATGGAAACAGCCTGGTGCTCACGGCCAAGGGCGCGGTCTACCTGAACGGTTCTTCCGGCAATGATGCGAATACGGGTGCAAGCCCGGCGCAGGCGGTCAGGACGCTGGGCATGGCATACCAGCAGATGAACTCGAACAACGCGAACACCCTCTACATCGTCGCTGATGTGACGATCGATTCGGCGGTCGAGTTGAACGGCAGGTACTGCTATGCCGACGGCAAGACGTACGACGCGGGCGCGCCGGTGACCATCCGGCGCTACTCCAAACCGACGAATCCGCCAACTGGATTTACTGTTGTCAGCAATACTGGCCTGATCTTTTTGATCAAAGAGGGCGGAAGCCTGACGCTCGAAAATATTACGATCGACGGCCACCGCCGCGCGATCACCTCCGGAAAACCCTCGGTCGTCGCCGAGGGCATAGCGGGCGCGCCTGCCATCAGATTAGAGGGGGGCGCATTGTTCCTCAATGAGGGCGCGGTCCTGCAAAATAACGAAGGTGTTTTGGGTGGAACCCAAGGCGCGATCTACGCCTACGGCAGGGCACTGGGTGGAGAATACACCCCCACACCCGCATCGGTTGTAATCAACGGCGGAAAGGTCACCGGAAACGGTGGAACAAGCCAGTTTACTACGGGCGGTATCGCTATGAGCGATAATTCCTCCTTCAAAATGACGGCCGGCGAAATCTGCGGGAACGATGGGCTTTACGGCGCCGGGATCATGCTATTGCGAGGGGCGAAAGCGGAGATCACCGGCGGGAGCATTTGGGGAAACATGGGCACGGGCCTCTTGGTCGATGGCGGAGAGGCCACGCTGAAAAACTGCGTCGTCGCGGACAACGCGGTAGAGCTTACATACAGCCTCTTCAGTGAAATGGGAGGCGGCATTCATATCGCCTCGGGCACCGTGACCGCTGAGAATCTGACTTTGAGGGGCAACACAACGGAAGGAGGCCCCGCCGGAATCTACCAGGGGGGCACGCTGAATCTGCGCGGCGAGGCAACCTCGTTCGATGCGGACCAGACGGTCTATCTGAAAGGCGACAAGACGATCAACGTGACCGGATCCCTGCCCTCCGAGGCGTGCATCCCGCTTGACATGGACCGCGATGAAAGCATCTTCAAGGCGGGCCGCGCGGTGGTTTCCTTCGCGGAGGGGGTGACGACGGACGCGGCTGGCGAGACCGGTAAATTCGAACTGGCGCGCGACATCAATTTTGCGCTGGTCACGAACGCCTCCGACAAGAGGATTCTCGAGCTGGGCGCAAAGCGTTCGATCACAGCCCAGCCGGCCGACACGTTCGTGAAGCTGGGAGACGCGGCGTCCTTTACCATCACAACGGCGGGAGACACCCCGACGGGCTACCGCATCTTCAACAAGACGAAGAAAGCCTATGTAGGCAGCGAGGTCAAAGCGGTAACATCGGCGGACGACCCCAATACGGTGACCGTCTCCTTCACGCCGACGCTCGCGGACGGCGCGGGCGAATACCAGGTCGAAGCGGTGTACGGTACTGGCGCGAGCGAGGAAACCCTGCGAAGCGACCCGGCGGTGCTCTCCCTCTGGGAGCTTGCTTACGGCGAGGGCCGCGACGCGCTGACCACCCTGCCTGAGGTAACGGCTATGGTGCCGAACGACGCGGTGAGCTTCACGGTTCACAGCGGATACGACAGTGCCGTGAAGCTGCAGGTGGGGAGCTACCAGTACACGGCGGACGACGGGTTCGACATCGGGTGGGCTGGCTCGGATTATGTTACCACCCAAATCAATCGTACCACTTGGGGGAGTACGGATGCGATGTCCAACATTGTGTTCCAGTATTACGAGGAGAATAGCTATGTACCTATCTCTCCCGAGACCAGCCATAAATCGGATGTAGCCGCCGGCGGGACGCACAACTTCTTCATCAATCTCTACAACGGCAACGCGATCGCGGAACGGCATATCGGCACGCTGGGCATGACCCTGTCGTTGCTGGACGGCGGCACGGAGGCGGAAAAATCCTCCAGCGCCGCCGAGGTCAAATTCCTGATGCAGCCCGCGGCGATCAACGCGACCCTGCCGCTCGCCGTGCAGTCCTACGGCTACGGCGCGGACGGCTCGGTGGCGGTCCCGACGAACTACGGCATCCAGAACGGCTCCAACTTCCCGATCAAGGTGACCGGCCTGACGGCGAAAGCCGCCGCGGATTTCCGGCTCATGGACCCGTCCTCCTTCGTGGAGGGCGCGGACAGGACCTACAAGGTCAACAAAAACCAGATGTCCCACGGGCAGGCGACGCTGCGGCTGAACGACCGGCAGATCACGACCGCCGCCGCGGGCGGGAGCTGGACGGCGGGCGCGGACTTCACCGGATGGGCGATCAAGGGGGCGGCGTCCGAAGGGGCGTGGGTCTCCTACCCGATCGCGATCGAAAGCTACATCGCCAAGGGCGAGGACAGCACGACTGGGAAGCAGCTCGCCGAGGTGACCTACACGGTGGGCGTCTCGCCCGAGAGCGTGAGCTGAGGAGGTGATGTGAAATGAACGAGACCGAAGGCGCCCCGCGGAAAAGGCGGGGGCGCGCATGGCTTGCCGCCGCGCTTGCGGCGATCCTGGTCGCGGCCGCGGCCGGGGGGTTCTTCTGGTGGCGAAGGAACCAGCAGGAGAACAGCTTCTTTGACGTGAGCGCGCTGACCGGCGCGCTGCCGGGAAAGAGCGAGGAGGAGGTCATTGCCGAGCTCAACCGGGTGGTGGACGAGGGCATGTTCAACATCGCGATCAATTCCTACATCACCTTCCCGGACGGGCGGAGCGAGGGCGTCGCAAACATCGAGAACGTCCCGGGGAACCGCTACAACATGACGGTGTCGATCGTTCTGGACGACACCGGAGAAACCGTTTACCAATCCAAGGGCATCAAGCCGGGCCAATACATACAGAAAATCAGGCTCGACGAGGAGCTGCCCGAGGGTTTCTATTACGCGACCGCGGTATTTACCGCCTACGCGCAGGATGAGGCGCACACCCGCGTCGGCCAGGCCGCCGCGAAAATCCAACTGGAAGTGGGAGGCTGAGGCGGCCGTCATCCGGCAGAAGGGGGAATGCGAGCGAAACGGGCATCCATAAAACGTCATTATAAAACCCATATCATATCAACATCAGGAGGTCAAAAATCATGAAAAAAATGTTAGCAGCACTTCTCGCGGTATCCATCGTCCTGACCCTGAGCATCTCCGCTTTCGCGGCCGGCGAAACCAGCATGGCGGAGCCCACCCAGATCAGCCCGGACGCGAACGGCAAGTACAGCGCGAACACCTCTTTTAACCTCACGGTCGACAAGGACGCGACCAACCCCGACCTGAACTCCCAGATCAATGTTTCCGTACCTCTCTCCGTTGCCATGTACGGCTACGGCGCCGACGGTTCCGCCGCCGAGCCGACCGAGTACCGCATCGAGAACAAGGGCAAGATCGCCGTCAAGGTGACGAACATCACTTCTGCCGGTCAGAATGGCTGGTCGCTGCAGGCCCCGACCGCGATCGGTAGCCCGACCCTGAGCGGCGGCAAGCTGAACATCGCGGACTACAAGCCCGGCGACAACAACCTGACCGCGAAACAGCTGGTGCTCTACATCAACGGCGTGAGCGTCGACTCCGAGATCACCGACCCGGTCGCCGCCGACTGGACCGTCAATGCTCCGGCTGAAGGAGTTACCGAAGCGGTCAAGAAGATGCTCCCGCTCGAGTGCTTCGTCGCGAAGGGCGATTCCGCTGCCAGCGCGCTGGCCGTCAAGGTCACCTACACGATCGCCGCCGCGTAATCGGAGGGAATACCTGTTTGCGCTTTCAATGAAACATTTTTTCGGGAACCCCGCGCGGAAATCCTCCGCGCGGGGCCCCGGCCCCCTTTTTACGAACGCACACCCTGGCCCGCGGGGAATTCCCCGCGCCCCAAATTTGGAAGCACACGCCCGGGAGGGCGGTTTCGATAGAAAAATCACAGGATAGGCGGGTCGGAAGGCATGGACGAACTGAAAACCCCAGAGAAGATGGAATCCCGGACGGACGGCGGCAAAAAGCTGCTGCTCGCGGCCTGCGTGCTGCTCGCGGCGGCGCTTGTGGTCCTTCTGGTCATCCTGCTGCGCACCCCGAAGGCGGGACCGTCCGGCGTCGTGCGGGACACGGCCGCGCTGGCCGGGCAGCTGGAGAACAAGACGGAGGATGAGATCATCGCCGAGCTCAACCGGGTGGTGGACGAGGGGATGTTCAACATCTCGATCAACGCGACCCCGACCTTTCCGGACGGAAAATCGGAAGGGCCGCTCCAGATTGAAAACGTGCCGGGCAACCGGTACCTGATGCAGGTGCAGATCACGCTGGACGACACGGGCGAGCTCATCTATGAGACGGGGCTGATCGAGCCCAACCACCACATCCAGACGGCAAGGCTGGATGTGGAGCTGGATAAGGGCGAGTACCTCGCGACGGCTGTATTCAACGCCTACGACCCCCAAACGGAGGAGTACGTCGGTTCGGCGGGCGCGAAAATGACCATCACGGTCTTGAATTGACAGGGGAGGGACCAGAATGAAACGAATGACCAGGCTGCTTGCGGGGTGCTTTCTGAGCCTCTGCCTGCTGTTTTCCGGCGTGACGGCGCTGGCCGCTCCGGACGATACGGGCGAGGTGATCGACCCGTCCCTCCCGGCGGCCGCCGGCCGGGCAAACACCCCGGAGGAGGAGACCGGAAACCCTTCCGGCACCGAGGTGGGAGACGCGGGCGGCTTCACGCTCGGCGAGGACGGCAGGCTTCAGGCCTCGACCGCCTTTTTCCTAACGATTGAAAAGGCGCCCTCCGGCGGCGGAGGCTCGGACGGAAGCTCGGGCGGTTCCGGCGGCATCCTGCGCCCGCTCGTCCCGCTCGACGTGAAAATCATCGAGGAAATCCCCATCCCGGTTTCGCCGATTCCCGACACGGGCGACGGCTCGCTGCCGCCCGCGCTGCTCTTTGCGCTGCTCGCGTCGTCGGGCGTGGCCGCCGCGGTCTGCTCGCGGCGGAAGAAGAACCCCTGAACATGCATTTTCCGGCCGGCCCCGCTCTTTGGAGAGAGCGGGGCCGGCCTTCCCCATGTCAGGCGTGGAGGGCGCGGGCTTGGGCGCAAGCCGCGAAGTTTTCATAAATGCAAAAAATACGGCGAAAAACGGTTGAAACGGGCGCGAAAAAGTGCTATTCTCGAGCCAGGGGATTTTTACGGAAAAAATCGCCGAATTGAGCAAAAAGGAGGAAAAATCAGTGGATAACTGCGGCCGAAGTACCAAAACAGACAGCGACGTTCCGTTGCGGGCCGGGGAAACCGCGTTTCCGCCTGATTTTTCCCGCAGATAGCATCCCGCAGGAATATCGCCGTACAGGGGCGCCGGGTTTGGCCGGGGTCCCCGTGCGGTTTTGTCTTTTTGGAGCTTCCTCGCTGTAACGAAAGAAGACAGGAGGATGAACCAATGGAAATGGAATACGATTTCAACCTGCTCATGGGTTACCTTGAAAACCGCGATTACCGCAGCCTGCGCGCTGCGCTCGCCGAAGAAAATGAGGTCGACATCGCCGACTTCATCGAGCGGCTCCCGCAGGAAAAGGCGACCGTCGCCTTCCGCACGCTGCCCAAGGAGCTGGCGGCGGAGGTTTTTTCCAACCTGCCGCCCGAGACCCGGCAGGTGATCGTCGGGTCGATCACCGACAAGGAGCTCTCCGCCATCGTGGAGGACCTCTTTGTGGACGACGCGGTCGACATGCTCGAGGAGCTGCCCGCCAGCGTCGTGAAGCGGGTGCTCAGAAGCGCCGCGCCCGAGACCCGCAGCCTCATCAACCAGTTCCTCAACTACCCCGAGAACTCGGTCGGCAGCATCATGACGGCGGAGTTCATCGACCTGCGCAAGTCAATGACCGTGCGGGACGCGATCAAGCGCATCCGCCGCACCGGAGAGGACAGCGAGCTGATTTACACCTGCTATGTGATCGACGACAGCCGCCTGCTCGAAGGGGTCGTGACGGTCAAGGACCTGCTGCTCGCCCAGGACGAGGAGACGATCGGCGCGCTGATGGAGTCCGACGTGATCACCGCCGAGACGACCGAGGACCGGGAGGAGGCCGTCCAGCGGATGATGAAGTACGACTTCATCTCGATGCCGGTGGTCGACCGGGAAAACCGCCTGGTCGGCATCGTCACCGTCGACGACGTGATGGACGTCATGGAGGAGGAGGCCACCGAGGACTTCGAGAAGATGGCCGCCATCGTCCCTTCCGAGCGCCCCTACCTGCGTACCGGCGTCTTTTCCCTCGCGAAAAACCGCATCGTCTGGCTGCTCGTGCTCATGGTGTCGGGCATGATCACCGGCGGCATCCTCGGGCGGTACGAGGCCGCCTTCGCCGCCATGCCGCTGCTTGTCACCTTCATCCCCATGCTCACCGACACGGGCGGCAACGCGGGCAGCCAGTCGAGCACGCTGGTCATCCGCGGCATGGCCGTCGGCGACATCCGGCCCGCCGATTTCTTTCAGGTGCTGTGGAAGGAGCTGCGGGTCAGCCTCGTCGTCGGCGCGGCGCTCTCGGCCGTCAACTTCGCGCGGCTGCTGATCACCCATCCCGGCAGCCCCGCCCTCGCGATGACCGTTGCACTCGCCCTCTTCGCCACCGTCGTCATGGCCAAGACGATCGGCGGTGTGCTCCCGATGGCCGCGCGGATGCTCAAAGCCGACCCCGCCATCATGGCCGCCCCACTCATCACCACGATCGTGGACGCGTTCGCGCTCGTTATCTATTTTTCGGTGGCGCAGGCGCTGCTCGGCCTGTGACGGAGGGGACGCGCCCCGGGACCGCCGAAGCGGTCCCGGGGCATTTTTGATATGGGGTTGACTTTTTAACTGTAAGTGATATCATTACAGTTAGAGGAAAAATTTTCGGCTGACGCGCGGCCTTCCCCTTGACAATCGAAGCGGAGCGGCATATGATAATGGCATAATAAATAACAGTTATTGTTATTAATTCTGCGGGCGCGCATAAACCGGCGGGCCCTGCGGTATGCTTGTGACAGATGGAAAGGAATCAGAAATGGGAATTCTCACGGGATACCTCGGCACCTACGACTCTCCCCGCAGCCGCGGCGTTTTCCGCTTCTCCTTCGACGAGGAGACGGGCGCGCTCACCGCGCCCGAGCTTCTCTTTGAGGCGCCCGACGCGAAATACCTCGCGCTGCGGGAGGGCCTGCTCGCGGCGCCGGTGTGGCGGGGAAGCCGCGCGGGGCTCTGCCTCGCTGACCTGCGCTCGCCCGGCGGGCCCTGCACCGTCGAATACCTCTGCGAGACGGCCCCCGGCTGTTATACCGCCTTTGACGGGAACCGGGTTTACAGCGCGAACTTCCATGAGGGGACGGTGACCGTCTACCGGCTGGAGGCGGATGCGCCCCTCCTTGAAGAGCGGATCGAAATTTCCCCGGGGGCCGGCTGCCACCAGGTGCTGGCGCGGGGGGCGCTGCTGCTTGTGCCCTGCATGAACCTCGACGAGATCCGTTTATTCGACCGGGAGAGCCTCGCCCCCGCGGGGAGCATTCCCTTCCCGAAGGGGAGCGGGCCGCGCCACGGGGCGTTCGACCGGGCGGGGGAGCGGCTCTTCGTGGCGGCGCAGGGGGATAACCGGCTCTACAGCTTCGCGGCCGGGCCGGAGGGTTTCTTCCCGGCCGGGTCCGAACCGCTGCTGCCGCCAGGCGCGCGGGAGGGGAGCGAGGCGGCGGCCGTGCGGCTCTCGAACGACGAGCGGTTTCTCTACGTGTCCGTGCGGGGAGAAAATGTGGTCGCCGTGCTGGAAGCCGGGGGGACGCACGCGCGGGTGATCCAGCGCGCGCCCTGCGGCGGCGACCACCCGCGCGACATCCTGCTCTCCCCCGACGGGCGGTTCCTGCTCGTCGCGAACCGGAACGCGGGCGGGCTCGTCAGCTTCGCGGTCGACCGGGAGACGGGACGCATTGGAAGGGAATGCGCGCGTGTGGACGCGCGCGAAGGGGTGGCGGTTGTGCTCGACGCCCCGCAGAAAGAAGCTCAGGCCGCCCCGGAGGCGGCGGGAAAGGATGGATGATGGATGCAGGCGCTTTTTGATATCGGAATGGTGGGGCTTTCAGTGATGGGCCGGAGCCTCGCGCTCAACATGGCGGACCACGGCTTTCGGGTGGCGGGCTACAACCGCAGCCGGGAGGTGACCGAGCAGGTGATGCGGGAGCACCCGCATGAGAACCTGTCGCCCTTTTACAGCCTTCAGGAGCTCGTGGCGGCCCTCAGACGGCCCCGGAGGGTCATGCTGATGATCCAGGCCGGCCCGCCGGTCGACGCGGTTATCGGGCAGCTGGAGCCGCTGCTTGAGGAGGGGGATATCATCCTCGACGGCGGCAACTCCTTCTTCGAGGACACCCGGCGGCGGCAGGCCGCGCTCGAAAAGAAGGGGCTGGTCTACTTCGGCGTGGGCGTCTCGGGCGGCGAGGAGGGCGCGCGGCACGGCCCCTCGATCATGCCGGGCGGCGGCGAGGGGGCCTACCCGTTTATCCGCCCGATGCTGGAGGCGGTGGCCGCGCGCGCCGGGGGGGAGCCCTGCTGCGCCTACATCGGCCCGGACGGCGCGGGGCACTATGTCAAGATGGTGCACAACGGCATCGAATACGCCGACATGCAGCTCATCGCGGAGAGCTACCTGCTGCTGAAGCATGTGGGGGGCTTTTCCAACCGGGAGCTGGCGGACGTCTTCGCGCGCTGGAACGAGGGGGAGCTGCGCAGCTTCCTGGTCGGCATCACGGCGGGCGTCTTCCGTGAGCGGGACGATCTGGCGGAGGGGGAGCTCATCGACCGGATCGTCGACAGCGCCGCCCAGAAGGGCACCGGCCGCTGGGCGAGCATCGAGGCGCTCCGGCAGGGGGTGGACCTCTCGATGATCACCGCCGCCTGCAACGCCCGCATCCTCTCCAACCGGCTGGAGGAGCGCGCCGCGGCCGCGAGGCTGCTGCCCGGGCCGGCGCCGGCCCGGGCGGAGGACCGGGACGCCTTTGCCGAACAGGTGCGCGAGGGGCTCTACGCCGCGAAGATCGCCGCCTACGCGCAGGGCTTCGCGCTGCTGCGCGACGCGTCCGGGCGCTACGGATGGGACCTCCGGCTCGGGGAGATCGCGTCGATCTTCCGCGCCGGGTGCATCATCCAGGCCGCCTTCCTCGACGACATCACCGCCGCCTACCGGCGGAACCCGGGCCTCGAAAACCTCATGCTGGACGAATTCTTCCGCGCGCGGGTCGCCCAAAACCAGCGGAGTCTGCGCGCCGCCGCGGGGGCGGGGATCGCCTCCGGGCTGCCGCTGCCCGTGATGACCGCCGCCGTCTCCTATCTCGACGCCTTCCGGGGCGCGCATGTCGGCGCGAACCTCATCCAGGCGCAGCGCGACTGGTTCGGCGCGCACACCTTCCTGCGCACCGACCGGGAGGGCAGCTTCCACCACGAATGGGGGAAGGGATTATGAAGGCGTTCACCATCTTCGGCGGTACCGGCGACCTCACCTTCCGCAAGCTGCTGCCCGCCCTCTACAACGCCGGCGAATCGGGCGGGCCGGGCGCGGATTACCGGATCCTCATCGTCGGGCGGCGGGACTACACCGACGGGAGCTACCGCGAACTCGCGCGCGAATGGGTCCGCAAATACGCCCGCCTGCCCTACTCCGAGGAGGCGTTCGGCCGGTTCGCCGGGCGCATCGGCTACTACCGGATGGATTTTTCCGACCCGGCGGCTTATGCCGGGCTGGAGGAATACTATGAGGCGGAGGGGGTCGACGGGCACATCTTCTACCTCGCGGTCGCACCCCGCTTCTTCGGCGTGATTGCCGACGGGCTCGCCGCTGTGCGCGGCGCGCGCCGGGGCAAGGTCATCCTCGAAAAGCCGTTCGGCGAGAGCCTCGCGGCCGCCGGGGAGCTCAACCGCAGGCTGGAGGCCTTCTTCGATCCGGAAAACATCTACCGCATCGACCACTACCTCGGCAAGGAGATGGTCCGCAACATCCAGACCATCCGCTTCACCAACCCCATCTTCACCAACCTCTGGGACGCGCGGTTCATCGAGTCGGTGCAGATTTCCGCCCTCGAGGAGGAGGGGGTCGGCACGCGCGGCGGCTATTACGACACGAGCGGCGCGCTCAAGGACATGGTGCAGAACCACCTGTTCCAGATCCTGTCGATCGTCGCCATGGAGCGTCCCGCGCGGTTTTCCGGTCCCGAGATGCACGCCGAGCAGCTCAAGGTCCTGCGCGCCCTGCGCCTGCCCGAAGCGGGCGGGGTGCGCGACGCCCTGCTGCTCGGGCAGTACGCGGGCTACCGCGCGGAAAAGGCGGTCGCGCCCGACTCCTCCACCGAGACATACGCCGCGCTGCGCCTCTTCATCGACAACGACCGCTGGCGGGGCGCGCCCTTTTACATCCGCACCGGCAAAAAGCTCGGCCGGCGGGAGATGCAGGTCGCGGTTGTCTTCCGCCGACCCTCCCCCGACGTGGCCCACGACGTGCTCCTTATCAAGATCCAGCCCACCGAGGGGGTCTACCTGCAGTTCAACATCAAGCGCCCCGGCGACACCGACGAGGTCGCGCAGGCGAAGATGGACTTCTGCCAGAGCTGCTCGCTCGAAAACCGCATCAACACCCCCGAGGCGTACGAACGGTTGCTCGGCGCCTGCATCCGCGGGGAGCGGTCGTGGTTCTCCCAGTGGGACCAGATCGAAACGAGCTGGCGGTTCGTCGAGCGCCTGCGGGAGCTTGGCCGTGCGGGGGACCTGCCGGTCCTGCCCTACGAGCCCGGTTCGATGGGCCCGCCCGAGGCGGACGCGCTGCTCGCGCGGTTTGGGCACGGCTGGTTTCAGTGAACGGAGCGCGCGGCGCGGGCGCCTTTTTTCCGCGCGCCGAAAGCCCGACCTTGCAAATTGCGGAAAAGTTCTATATAATAGGCACTATAATCGTTGAATTATGGTGAAACCAAAGAGAACGGGTACCCGACGATGACATTGTGGTAACGAGCGTCATGCCTGCCGACAGAAATCCACGCCCGGCCCCGCGTCCTGGTTCAATTGAAAAGGACATTGTTGTCAAAGCGGCTCCAAACCACAACCCGGTTTGGAGCCGCTTTTGCTTTTCACAGCCTGATTCTGTCAGATTTAACAGGATTTGCACCCGCCCCCGCCGCTCATGCGGCGCGCGGAGCGGGAAACAAGAGGACGACGGGTGTTTTATCGCGCTTCCCGGTGATACTACCTTATGGCACGTTCGGGGAAATGGCGCCGGCGTATTCGCGCCGGAGGAGGGGAAGGATTTTTGGAGACACGTATATTCGGCTACGCGCGGGTGTCGACCCGGGATCAGAACGAGGACCGCCAGCTTATCGCGTTGGCCGAGGCCCGGGTGCGCCCGGAATTCCTCTTTGTGGACAAGCAGAGCGGCAAGGATTTCAACCGCCCCGCCTACCGCAAGCTCTACCGGAAGCTCAAAAAGGGGGATATGCTCGTCGTCAAAAGCATCGACCGGCTGGGCCGCAATTACCAGGAGATCATGGAGGAATGGCGCAACATCACCAAAAAGAAGGGCGCCGACATCCGCGTGCTCGACATGCCGCTGCTCGACACCAGCCAGAGCCGCGACCTGCTCGGAACCTTCATCAGCGACCTGGTGCTCCAGCTCCTCTCCTTTGTGGCCCAGAACGAGCGGGAGAACATCCGCCGCCGGCAGGCCGAGGGGATCGCCGCCGCCAAGGCGCGCGGGGTCGAATTCGGCCGTCCCCTCAAGTCGCTGCCCAACCACTTTGACGAACTGCTCGGCCAATGGCGGCGCAAGGAGCTGACCGCCGCCGAGATCGCCAAGCTGTGCGGCGTCAGCCGCTCGACCATCTACCGCCGCCGGAAGCAGACGGGGGAGAGTTGAGCCTGCCGGCTGTCGACCGACGGCGGCTTTAGGTTTTCCGCCCAGTGAGAGGAGGGCTTGTCGGTAGTCGACCGGCGGCGAGTTCCTTTCTTTACGTCAAAGAAAGGAACCAAAGAAGGACGCCTAAGAACCCTCCGCCGGGTTCTTAGGAATCTCCGGGAGTACCTTGCCAAGACCCGCAGACTGCCGCCGCTCCCCAAGGGTACACTAGCTGAAGGCTCAACCTAATCTCGGCGCTCCCAACAGCGGGAAACGGCAGACACACAGCGAGCTTGCCGGGAGGGGGCACACGGGGGAGGGCGGCTCACCCTCCCCCGTGAGGCGCACGCGCATCGGCTTGACCGATCGCGAGG
>NZ_CABUCJ010000039.1 GCF_902490045.1 uncultured Anaerotruncus sp. | reverse complement strand
ATAAATGTATTCGGCCGGTCCCCAAAACGTTCACGCCGCCCGAAAATCCGTCAAAAAGGGCGCGGGCGGATGACAAAACGCCCGTTTCGTGGTAGGATGGGGAAAAAGGGAGGGGACGCCATGCCGCAAAAACTTGACGGGCAGGCGCTCGCGGCGTTCGGGATCACATCCAGCCACGAGCTCATGGAAAACGGCGAGGCCCGTTTCCGGCTTATTGGACGGGACAACAGCAGCTATATCCGCTGCGAAAACACGGGCGGCCCGGTGTGGGAAAACAGCCACTCCCACAGCGCCTTAAAAGAGATGGTGATCGTGCAGGAAGGCTGCGTCGTCTTCGCCGAATACCGGCGGGGGACCGCGCGCCTGCGGGCGCTCCTGCCCGGCGACTGGGCGGTCACCGTCCCCGGCGTGCCCCACAATGAGTGCCTCGCGCGCGGGAGCGTCGTGCACACGGTCAAATTCGGGGACTGCTCAAATCCCGACTGGATCGCCAGCCCGCAGCTCGACGCGCTCACCAAGCCGCTCTCCTTTGAGGCTGCGCTCGAAATTGCCCGGCAAACGAAGACGGACGCCTGACCGGCCGGTCAGGCGTCCGTCTTTTCTGCGGTTTATTTCTTCTGTCCATCCTTCGCACGGATCTCGGTGCGGCGGATCTTGCCCGAGATCGTCTTTGGCAGTTCGGTGACGAACTCGACGATGCGGGGATACTTATAAGGAGCGGTCTGTTTTTTGACGAAGGTCTGGAGCTCTTTTTTGAGCTCTTCGGAGGCCTGGTAGCTGCTCGTCAGGACGATCGTCGCCTTGACCACGATGCCGCGGACGGGATCGGGCGCGCCGGTGACCGCGCATTCCAGCACGGCGGGGTGCTCCATCAGCACGCTCTCGATCTCAAAGGGCCCGATGCGGTAGCCCGACGATTTGATGACGTCGTCGGTGCGGCCGACATACCAGAGGTAGCCGTCCTCGTCCATCCACGCGGTGTCGCCCGTGTGGTAGTAGCCGTCGTGCCAGGACGCGGCCGTCTCCTCGGGGTTGCGGTAGTAGCCGCCGAAGAGCCCGGGATGGGGCTTCTCGGTATTGATGACGATCTCGCCGACGGCGCCGCGCGCCACGTCGTTGCCGTCCTCGTCGACCAGGTGGATGTCATAGATCGGCGACGGCTTGCCCATCGAGCCCGGCTTGGGGGTGGTGCCGACGAAGTTCGCGACCTGCATGACCGTCTCGGTCTGACCGTAGGACTCCATCAGGCGCAGGCCGGTGAACTCATACCAGCGGTTGTAGACCTCAGGGTTGAGCGCCTCGCCCGCCGTTGTGGAATAGTGCAGGGCGGACAGATCGTACCCCTCCATTCCCTCCTTGATGAAGAAGCGGTAGATGGTCGGCGGCGCGCAGAAGGTGGTGACCTTGTATTTCTCCATCATGCGCAGCAGGTCGTGGGGGACGAACTTGTCGAAGTCGTAGACAAAGATCGACGCCGCGGCGAACCACTGCCCGTAGAGCTTTCCCCAGACCGCCTTCATCCAGCCCGTCTCGGAGACGGTCAGGTGCAGGTCGTCCGCGTGGACGTTGTGCCAGTAGCGGGCGGTGATGATGTGCGCCGCCGGGTAGGCATGGTTGTGGACGACCATCTTGGGCATGCCCGTCGTGCCGGAGGTGAAGTAGAGGAGCAGCGGGTCCTCCTTGGAGGTCTGGACCCGCTCGAAGTTCCCGTCGTACTTTTCGAGCTCCTCCGAATAGGTGAGCCAGCCCTCCCGCTCGCCGCGGACGATGAATTTGGAACGGATGCCGCCGTACTGCCCGCACGCCTCGTCGACATACTCGGAGATGTTGCACTCGCCCGAGCAGACGCAGGCGGTGATGCCCGCCGCCTGGAAGCGGTAGACGAGGTCGTGGGTGGTCAGCAGGTTGGTGGCGGGAACGCCGACCGCGCCGAGCTTGTGGAGCGCGAGGACGGTGAACCAGAACTCATAGTGTCTTTTCAGCACGAGCAGGACCATGTCGCCCTTTTTGACGCCGTGGTCGGCGAGCATCTGGGCGCATTTGTCGGAATAGAGCTTCATCTCGCCGAAGGTGAGCACCCGCTCCTCCCCCGCCACGTTGCACCAGACCATGGCGCGGCGGCCGGGCTCCAGGCGGGCGATCTCGTCCACCACGTCGTAGGCGAAGTTGAAGTTGTCGGCGATGACCGGCTCAAAGTAGTTGAGCACACCGTTTTCGTCAAAGCCCTCCTTGCAGAAGCGCTGATAAAAATTCTCAAGGTCCATCAGTCGTTCTCCCCCTTGTCGTTTTCTTCCTTCATGACGACCGCGAGGAAAACGCAGTCCTCGCCGCCCGTCGCGATCATGCCGTGCGCGTGGCCGGAGTCGTAATAGATCGCGTCCCCCGGCCCCATATACTCGGTGTGGTCCTCCATCTGCACCTTGAGCTGCCCGCTCAGGACAAAGTCGAACTCCTGTCCGTCGTGCTGGGAGAGGTGGATGGGCTTCTCCTGCTCCTCCTGCGAGAAGGGCGCGGTGACGAGGAAGGGCTCGGCGATCTTGCCTGAAAAGCGGTAGGCCAGGTGGTTGTAGGTGAAGCCGGCGCGGCGGTTGATGCTGAGCCCCTCCCCCTTGCGGACGATCGAATAGAAGGAGAGGCGCGGGGCCTCGCCGGTGAGCAGCTCGATGATGTCGACGCCGAACGCCTGCGCGCAGTTGTAGAGGAAGGTAAAGGTGAAATCGCTCTTCCCGTCCTCGGCGGCAAGGTATTCCTCGGCGGAAATTCCGGTCTGCTGCGCCATCTCCGCGACCGGGATTTCCATGATCTCCCGCAGCGTGCGGATTCGCATGGCGATTTCCTGTAGTTTCTGCTCTTGCATATTGGTGACCTCCATCTCAAAATTGACACGAAAAAATAAAAAGACCCGTCCCCAGAATAAGGGACGAGTCCGGTTTACGACCCGCGGTACCACCCGAATTGCGCAACGATGCGCCGCTTAGCGAAGCTCCAGCAAGCTCCCGACCGTTAACGCCGTCCAGCGGGGAAGCCTACTTGTCGTCCGTTCGGCTCCCGACTCGGGGGTGATGAGCTGTCAAACGTCCCGCCGCCGGCTTTCACCATACACCGGCTCTCTGTGGGCTGGGCTGTGTCTGCGCCGTCCCCGTCATCGTCTTTGAAAAGTTATTGACGCTATCATACTGCAAACCTTGGACGTTGTCAATACCGCTTTTTTCAAAAAATTTTCAGCGGATAAACCGGAGCAGGTCCATCGGTCCGGCCGCAACCGCGTCCGCGCCGTTTTCCCGCAGCTCCTCCTCCGACCGGAACCCCCACAGCGCCCCGACGGCGAAGAGGCCGCCGTTTTTCGCCGTCTGCATGTCCACGCCGCTGTCCCCGGCGTAGATCGTGTCGGCGGCCGAAATTCCCGTTTCCCCGAGGATTTCCGCCGTCAGCAGCCGGTCGGGCTTGGTGGGCCAGCCCTCCCGCTGGCCGTGCACGACCGCGAACCGCTCCCCCAGCAGGTTTTTGCAGAGCTCCACTGTAAAGGCGTGCGGCTTGTTGGAGAGCACCGCGCAGGCGACGCCCGCCTTTTCCAACGCGTCAAGCAGCTCCGGAACCCCCGGATAGGGCGCGGTCAAATCGGCGTTGTGGGCGCTGTAGTAGGCGTTGTACTCGTCCCGCAGCAGGGCGACCGCCCCGGGTGAATGGTCGGCGTCCGCCGGGATCATCCGCTCGACGAGCTTATAGACGCCGTTGCCCACAAAGAGCTTGTACCGCTCGACCGGATGCTCCGGCCAGCCGTGCGCCCGCAGCAGGTGGTTGCCCGCCGCCGCAAGGTCGTCGAGCGTGTTGAGCAGCGTCCCGTCGAGGTCGAAGATCACGAGCTTTTTCATTTCGCAGCCCCCGCCTTCGCATCCGTCTTCTGTTGGAAGCGCGCCGCGTCGACGATGAACCGGCTGTGCGTGCCGCGGCCGATCTCCCCCACCGCGTCCCGCGCGGACACGGCGAAGTCCACCCGGCGGCCCTCCGCCGCGACGATCTCCGCCGACGCCTCCGCCGTCATGCCGGACGGCGTGGCCGACGTGTGGGAAACGTTCATCGCCGTGCCGACCGACGTCTGCCCCGGCTCCAAAAAGCGCGCGAGCAGCGTGCAGGCGGCCCGCTCCATCTCCGCGATCATCGCGGGCGTGGCGAGCACGTCGAGGTCGCCGCTGCCCATACGCGACGCGAGCCGCTCCGGTCCGACCGTGAAGGTCACGGTGTTTTTTTCTCCGATCATAAATGGCACCCCCGTTTCTTAACCGACGACAGTATAGCACAAATGCCCGCGGGATGCAAAAAGCAATCCGGTGTTCCGGATGGAACGCCGGACTGCTTCAAACATTTCAGGGGGTCTCAGGGGGGCTTTTTAAAGTCCCCCCTAGGAGAAGGTGAACTGTTCGTCCTTCCAGGAACAGACGATCCGGTCGCCCGCCTTGATGGTGCCGTGGAGCAGCTCGTCGGCAAGGCGGTCCTCGATCTTCGCCTGGATCGCCCGGCGCAGCGGACGCGCGCCGTAGAGCGGGTCGAAGCCGTCGAGGGTGATCTTCTCCGCCGCCGATTCGTCGAAGCTGATCTCGATGTGCAGCCCCGCGAGCCGCGTTTTGAGCGCGTCGAGCATGTTCCCGGCGATCTGCCGCACCTCCTGCTGGCTGAGCTTGTGGAAAACGATGATCTCGTCGATGCGGTTGAGGAACTCGGGCTTGAAGGATTTTTTGAGCTCGCCCACCATCATCCTGCGCACCGCCTCCTGCTGCCTGGCAGGGTCCTCCTGCGCGCCCGCCGAGAAGCCGAGCCTGCCCTGCTCGCAGATCATGCGCGCGCCGATGTTGGAGGTCATGATGATGATCGTGTTTTTGAAGTTGACGGCGCGCCCCTGCGCGTCGGTGAGGACGCCGTCCTCCAGGATTTGCAGCAGCATGTTGAAGAAATCGGGGTGCGCCTTTTCGATCTCGTCGAAGAGGATCACCGAATAGGGGCGGCGGCGGACCTTTTCGGTGAGCTGTCCGCCCTCGTCGTAGCCGACGTATCCCGGCGGCGAGCCAACCAGCTTGCTGACCGAATGGCGCTCCATATATTCCGACATGTCCAGCCGGATCATCGCGTGCGGGTCGCCGAACATGCATTGGGCAAGCGCCTTGCACAGCTCGGTCTTGCCCACGCCGGTGGGCCCGAGGAAGATGAAGGAGCCGAGCGGGCGCGACGGATCGTGCAGGCCGACGCGGGAGCGACGGATGGCGCCCGCCACCGCGTGCACCGCCTGCTCCTGCCCGACGATCATCCGGTGCAGCGACTCCTCGAGGTGGAGCAGCCGCTCGCTCTGCGCCTCGGTGAGGCGGGTCGCGTCGATGCCGGTGATATCCGCCACGAGCTTCGCGACGTCCTCGGACGTGAGCTTCTGGAGGCTGCCGTCCCCGCTGTCCTCCCACTCGTTCTGCGCCTTTTCCAGGCGCGCGCGCAGGTCGCTCTCCCGGTCGCGGATGCTTGCCGCGCACTCGAAGTTCTGGGTGCTGATCGCCGTCTCCTTCTCCGTTTTGAGGGCAGTCAGCCTGTTTTCCAGCTCCCGCAGGCTGTTCGGGACTGTAATGCTGTTCATCTTTACACGTGAACAGGCCTCGTCGATCAGGTCGATCGCCTTGTCGGGCAGGCGTCGGTCGGCGATATACCGCGCCGACAGCGCCACGGCCGATTCGACCGCCTCGTCGAGGATGCGGATGCGGTGGTGCTCCTCGTACCGTTCGCGCAGGCCCTTGATGATCGCGACCGCGTCCTCCTCGCTCGGCTCCTCCACAAGGATCGACTGGAACCGGCGCTCGAGGGCGCTGTCCTTCTCGATGAACTTGCGGTACTCGTCGATCGTCGTCGCGCCCACGAGCTGGAACTCCCCGCGCGCGAGCTGGGGCTTTAGGATGTTGGCGGCGTCCACCGCGCCCTCCGCCGCGCCGGTGCCGATGATCGTGTGCAGCTCGTCGATAAAGAGGATGATGTTGCCGGCCGCGACCACCTCGTCGATCGTGTTTTTGATCCGCTCCTCAAAGTCGCCGCGGTATTTGGTGCCCGCGACCATGCTAGTCAGGTCGAGCGCGATAAACCGCTTCTGCTTGAGCTGGGGGGGCACATCCATCTCGACGATCCGCCTCGCGATCCCCTCGGCGATCGCCGTCTTGCCGACGCCCGCTTCGCCGATCAGGCAGGGGTTATTCTTGGTGCGGCGGGTCAGGATCTGGAGCACCCGCTCGATCTCCTTCTCCCGCCCGATCACCGGGTCGATCTTCCCCTGCCGCGCCAGCTCGGTGAGGTCGCGGCCGTATTTGTCGACGAGCGGGGTGCGCACCGCGGGCTTGGGCCGCGGCGGCGCGGCGCGGCGCACGCCCAGCAGGTCCGCGCCCGTCGTCTGAGCGAAGTCGCCGATCTGCTTGACGACCGTGTCCGGCTCGACCGAAAGCTGCTTTAAAAAACGCACGCCGTAGCTGTCGTTCTCCTTGAGCAGATTCATGAGGATATGCTCGGTGCCCGCGAGCGGCACGCCGCTCATCCGGGTCTGCATGAGGGACATCTCGAGGATGCGCTTGCAGCGCGGCGTGATGTCCGACGGGGTGAGCACCGAGCGGATGCCCTTGCCCACCGTCTTGATGAGCAGATCCCGTACCTTTTCCGCCGTGACGTCGCATTTTCCCAGCACGGTGAAGGCCACCCCGCTGCCCTCGGCAAGCAGGCCGAGCAGCAGGTGCTCGCTGCCGATATAGGTGTGCCCGAGCACCGACGCCTCCTCGATCGCGCAGTTGATCGCCGTATTCGCCTTCGGCGTGAAGCCGTTGAATTTGAACAAAAGATCACCTCGGAAGTTCGTTTCCCCGCCTCCGGAACGGCGTTTCCCTCCGGCCGGCGGCCCGCGGGGCGCCGTAATATCTTATGCGGGAACCATTCATAATATTGTCAGAAGCCCCCGCCGATATGCGCCGCCGGAAGCGGAAAACGCGCCCGGTGTAACCGAAGGGAAGCGTGCGACATAGTATGGGATGAAATCACTAATAGGAGGTCACCTTTCATGGGATGTAACAACTTTGGCGGCAACTACTTCTGGATCATTATCCTGATTATCATCATCTTCGGCTGGGGCTGGGGCGGCAACGGCGGTTTCGGCTTTGCCAACAACGGCGGATGCGGCTGTGGCTGCGACAACAACTGCGGCTGCGACAACAACTGCGGCACCACCTATAATAACGGCTGCGGGTGCGGCTGTGGCTGCTAATCAGCGGTAAAATCCAAAAAGAGCGGGAGGCGCGCTGCGCCTCCCGCTCTTTTTTCCGTTATTTTTCCGATCAGCCCTTTTTCACCGGACGGTCCGCATACTCCCGGTCGCGCCGCTTGCGCCAGGAGCGCAGCAGGTTGATGGAGATCGAGGCCGCGACGGCCACGAGCATCATGATCGGAATGAGCCATTTGCTGTAGGCCTCGTCGGACGAGAGCACCTCGGTCCACATCTTATCCATGGCGAGGCTCATCTCGGGCGAAAGCTCGATGAAAAACTCGGTCTTTTCGATCACCTCGTCCGGCGGATAGGCGATCGGGTCCCCGGTGATCTCCGGGTCCATCAGCTCGAGCGCCGCGTCGTTGGGCGAGGAATAGCCGATGTATTCCGCGTTGGCCGCGCCCACCTCCGGTTCGAGCAGGAAGTTGATGAACATCTCGGCGGCTTCCTTGTTCTTCGCGCCCGCCGGGATGACCGCCGCGTCGACAAAGCGGTTGGTCCCCTCCTCCGGCACAAAATAGGAGAGGTCGGGGTTATCCGCCATCATCGTGATCGCGTCGCCCGCGTAGTAGGGCGCGATGGCTGCCTCGCCGCCGAGCATCTTGTCGAAGATCTCGTCCATGACGTACGCCTGTACCAGCAGCTTCTGGTCCTTGAGGGAATCGGTCGCGTCGCGCAGCTCCTCCTCCCTTGTCGGGTTCATCGAGTAGCCGAGCCGTTTGAGCGCGATCGCGAACGCGTCGCGCGGGTTGGAAAACATCAGGATTTCGCCGAGGTACTTCTCGTTCCACAGCAGATCCCAGCTCCCCAGGTCCTCCTCGTCCACCATCTGCGTATTGTAGATCACGCCGACGGTCCCCCAGGTATAGGGTACGGAATATTTCCCGCCCGGGTCGTAGATCGGGTCCAGAAAGCTCCCGGAGATATTTTTAATGTTGGGGATGTTGTCAAAGTCGAGCTCCTCGAGCATCCCCTCGTGGATCATCCGCGCGATCGTATAGTCGGACGGGATGACCACGTCGTAGTTGGCCCCGCCGCTCTTGAGGCGGGCGTAGAGCTCCTCGTTGGTCGCGAAGGTGGTGTAGTTCACCTTGATGCCGGTGAGCGCCTCGAATTCGGAGATGACGTCCATCCCCTCGTCCGACCCGTCGGAGATGTATTCGCCCCAGTTGTGGACGTTGAGCGACACGTTTTTACCCTGGAACCGCTCGTAGTAGGAGGGGTCGGAGACCTCCACCTCCGCGGAGGCGGGCAGGGAGAGCGCCAGCAGCAGCGCCGCGGCGAGCGCGAGGGACAAGAGCCGTTTTTTCATCATACCCGCTCCCTCGCTTTCGTCCGGAGTTCCCGTTCGCGGCGCGCGTCGCCCACGTTGACGAGCAGCAGCACGGTGAGCACCACCACGAATATGATGGTACTGAGGGCGTTGATCTCCGGGCTGACCTTGCGCCGGGTCATTGAATAGATCGTGATCGGCAGCGTCTGGGAGGTCGGCCCGGTGACAAAATAGCTGATGATGAAGTCGTCGAGCGAATAGGTGAACGACATCAGAAAGCCCGCGACAATGCCCGGCATGATCTCGGGGATGACCACCTTGAAAAATGCCTGCGAAGGGCTGCACCCGAGGTCCTGCGCCGCCTCGAAGACGGAGATGTCCATCTGGCGGAGCTTGGGCATGACGTTGAGGATGACATAGGGGACGTTGAAGGTGATGTGCGCCAGGATGACCGTCGTAAAGCCGAAGTCGAGCCGGATACCCGCGGATTTGACGAAGACGAAGAGCAGCATGAGCGAAACGCCCGTGACGATCTCCGGGTTGATGATCGGCAGGTAGGTGACGTTCATAACAAGGGTGCGGGACATCTTCTTCATGTTGCGGATGCCGATGGCGGCCAGCGTGCCGAGCACGGTTGCCACGACCGACGAGATCACCGCCACAAGCAGGGTGTTCATGAGCGACTGGATGATCATCTGGTTGTGGAAGAGCTTCTCATACCAGGCGAAGGTGAAGCCGGTCCACGCGCCGCGGGATTTGGACTGGTTGAAGGAGAAGACGATGAGCACCAGAATCGGCGCGTAGAGGAATGCCATGACGATGGCCACGTAGGACTTTTTCAGCCATTTCATTTGAGCAGATCCCCCTTCTCATCGTCTCCGAACTGGTTGGTGATGCTCATGGCGAGCAGGATCAGCACCATCAGCACGAGGGAGATCGCCGCGCCGAGGTTCGGGTTGTAGGCGTTGCCCAAAAACTGCAAGTCGATCAAATCGCCGATCAGCAGGTTTCCGCCGCCGCCAAGCATCCGCGAGATGATAAAGGTGGACACCGACGGGACGAACACCATGATGACGCCGGTCGAAATCCCCGGCACGGTCATCGGGAGGAGCACCCTGGTGAGGACCTTGCGCGCGTTCGCGCCGAGGTCCTGCGCGGCCTCGATCACGCTGTTGGGAATCTTGGTCATGATCGAATAGAGGGGCAGGATCATGAAGGGCAGATAGTTGTAGATCATGCCGAGCACGACCGCCCCCTGCGTGTTGATCATCTCGAAGGGGCCGAGGCCGAAATGCGCGAAGAAGCGGTTGATGAGGCCGTTCTTCTCGAGGATGGTCATCCACGCGTAGGTGCGCAGCAGAAAGTTCATCCACATGGGCAGCATGACGAGCATGACCATCGTGCGCTGGCCCGCGCCGCTGTGCCGGGAGATGATGAAGGCGAGCGGATAGGCGATGACCAGGCAGATCGCCGTGGCCAGAAAGGCCAGCCACACCGAACGGACAAGCACAGGCGTATATTCGCCCACCTGGGAGATATAGTCGATCGTAAAGGAACCGTCGGGGGTGGTCACCGCGTAGTAGGCCACCAGCCCGAGCGGCACGAGGATGAAGATCAGCATCCAGACGAGGTACGGGATCGCGGTCGCCTTCGATTTCATCCCTCCACCTCCATCTTGTGCATGATGTGGATATCGAAGGGGTCGACCTCCATTCCGATGAAGGTGCCCGGCTGCTCGCTGCGGGTGGAGTGGATCATCCACTTGTAGCCGTGCGCGTCGACGATCATCTCAAAGTGCACCCCCTTGAAGATGACCGATTCCACGACGCCGGTGATCGGCGCGTGCTCCGGGGGGATCACCTTGATGTCCTCCGGGCGGATGACCACGTCGACCCGCTCGAGCCGGCCGAAGCCGGTGTCGACGCACTCAAACTTCTTGCCCGCGAATTCCACGAGGCAGTCGGCGTGCATGACGCCGTCGATGATGTTGCTCTCGCCGATGAAATCCGCGACGAACGCGTTCTTCGGCTCATTATAGATATCCTGAGGGGTGCCCACCTGAAGGATGTCGCCGTCCTTCATGACGACGACGGTGTCCGACATCGTGAGGGCCTCCTCCTGGTCGTGCGTGACATAGATAAAGGTGATCTCCAGCGCCTGCTGCATCCGCTTGAGCTCGATCTGCATCTCCTTGCGCAGCTTGAGGTCGAGCGCGCCGAGCGGCTCGTCGAGGAGCAGGACGCGCGGATGGTTGACGAGCGCGCGCGCGATCGCCACGCGCTGCTGCTGGCCGCCCGAAAGCTGGTCGATGTTGCGGCGGTCGTAGCCGGTGAGGTTCACCAGGTCGAGCATCTCCCACACGCGGGACTTGCGCTCGTTTTCCGGCAGCTTTTTGAGCTTGAGGCCGAACTCCACGTTCTCAAACACATTGAGGTGCGGGAAGAGCGCGTACCGCTGGAAGACGGTGTTGACCTGACGCTTGTAGGGCGGCAGGTCGTTGATTCTCACGCCATCAAAAAAAACGTCACCGGACTTGGGTGTGACGAAACCGCCAATCGTCCGAAGCGTCGTGGTCTTGCCACAGCCGGACGGCCCAAGCAGGGTAACGAATTCTTTGTCGCGGATGTCGAGATCCAGTCCGACGAGGATGGGGTCGCCATCAAAATCGACGGAGATGTCTCTCAGGCTGACAATGGTGCTTTCTTTCATTTATGCATCCCCCTTTGCGGAATTCAGGCCGTCTTTACGGCCCCCGATGACTTCTTACCGCTTACCCGCAAAAGGAATTCGTTCCCCCGGCGGCGCATCCCCTTTCCCGTGCGCCCGTTCCGCGGAAACACTAATCGCAGCGGCGCCGTTTACCCCGGCGCCGCCCGTTATTAGGCGGCAGTTGATCATCGATTTTTTGCAGATGCAAAAACTGCAATTCCCAATATAGCATACGCAGAAAAAATGTCAATATAAAAATCTATTATTTTTCGCGATTTTTACGATTTAATCGGGAAATTTCCGCGAAACCCCAAAAAAATTTTGAAATGCCTCGAAATCCCTGCAAAATCCTCCGCGATGCTGTGATATGCTTCGGTTTTGCGCCGCGCTTCCCCGCTCCTCGTGAGAGGGCCTGGGGCGGAAATCCCCGCCGCCTCCGGCCGCGGCCCGGAAACGCCGCCCCGCCGCTTCACAAGCCCCGCCCCGGAAACACACTGTCCTTTGTAGAAATACAACAAACCCTGGCGTCCGGATTCTCCCGACATTGGAAAAATGCAGGAAAAAATTTTTTATTCATTTTTATTCGGATTTTATGCAGGATTTCCTGCGTATAAAAGCCGCAGAACGGCTCTGCAAAAGACTTTTCCGCGCGGGCTCCGCGCCGTTTTGACCGGATGGGAATAAGTCGTACCATGCGTGAAATGATTCAGTTTTTGGCTGTATCTATTCAGAAATTATTAATATTTTGCACAATGAATTCACCATTTTCCCCAAAACCATTCCCCGCTTCCGATTGGGTTTTGTTGACATGTGAAGAAAATCAAGGTAAAATATGATTAACCCGGCAAACATTTTTCTGCATGGACCCACACGATTATCCAGAATGAGAAAGGAAGAAAAAGATGAAAAGGTATTTTTCCCTGTTCCTCGCGCTGGCTCTGGTTCTGACGATGTTTGCAGGCTGCGGCGGTTCCCCCGAACCTGCCGCACCAGCCGCTCCCGCGGAAACCCCGGCGGACGGCGCCGCCCCTGCTGAAACCCCCGCAGCCGGTGAAAAGCTGCGGGTCGCCAACGTCGTCAACGGCAACCTCGGCGACAAATCCTTCTTCGACTCCTGCGAGGCGGGCCTCGCCCAGCTCGCCGCGGACGGCATCATCGAGTACAAGACCTTTGAGCTCGGCCCGACCGATGCCGACCAGCCCAAATGGCTCTCCACCCTCGAGGAGCTCTCGGCCGACGGCTCCTACGACCTGATCGTCTGCGGCACCTACCAGATGCCCGACTACCTGACCCAGGTCGCGACTAACTACCCCGACCAGAAGTACCTGATCTATGACTCCGCCGTCGATCTGCCCAATGTCGTCTGCGTCAACTACAAGCAGAACGACATGGGTTACCTCGTCGGCACCGCGGCCGCGCTGGCCACCTCCTCCGACCTGCCGAACATGAACCCCGAGAAGGTCATCGGCTTTGTCGGCGGCGAGAACGGCCCTGTCATCAACGACTTCCTCGTCGGCTATATCCAGGGCGCGCAGGCCGCCGACCCGGACGTCAAGGTCGACACCCAGTATGTCGGAAACTTCTATGACACCGGTGCCGCCAAGGAGCTGGCCAACGTCATGATCGGACAGAACAAGTGCGACATCGTCTGGGGCGTCGCGGGAGGAGCCGGAAACGGCGCCGCCGAGGCGGCCAATGAGCTGAAGGCCTGGTTCATCGGCGTCGACTCCGACCAGGAGGCCACCTTCTCGATCGCGCAGCCCGAGCTTGCCGCGGTCACCCTCTTCTCCGGACTCAAGAACATCGGCGATTCCATCATCTGGGTCGTCAACGAGCAGCTCGCCGGCAACACCCACTACGGCGAGACCCTGAACCTCGGAATCTCCGAGGGCGGCGTCAGCCTGGCCACCGGCGGCAACTTCCAGACCCTGCCCGACGACATCAAGAAGGCCGTCGAGGACGCCACCACCAAGATCACCTCCGGCGAGATCGTGGTCGACACCGCGTTCGGCGACAACGCCGCCGACGTCGAGGCGATTCGCGAGGGCGCGCGTCCGTAAATAAACCGCTGTCCGCGTCGCGCGGATGAAATCTGCAAAGGGGGAGCTTCCGCTCCCCCTTTGCAGTAATTTCCGGCGGAAATCCGTCCGTCCACCCACCACGTCCCAATTTCCCGGACGCCGCGGCGCGTCCGACTGTATAGAGGGGAGGCAGGCATCCTGACTATGGAGGATCGAAACGAAGTTGTCCGGATGAAGGGCATCACAAAGGTCTATCCAAACGGTATTGCGGCAAACCAGAGCGTGAACTTTTCGGTCCGCAAGGGGGAAATCCACGCGCTTATGGGCGAAAACGGCGCGGGCAAATCCACGCTGATGAAAATTCTCTTCGGCCTCGAACAGCCCGAGGAGGGCGAAATCGTGATCAACGGCGAGACGGTCTCGCTCCCCTCGCCGAACGCCGCCATCGCAAAGGGAATCGGCATGGTGCACCAGCACTTCATGCTGGTTCCCTCCCTCACCGTGGCGGAAAACATCGTGCTGGGCATGGAGCCCCGCAGGCGCGGGATGTTCCTCGACTATTCCAGGGCGGTCTCCCTGACCGAGGAGTACGCCGAACGATACAACCTCCAGGTCGACCCCCATGCCAGGGTCATGGATATCCCGGTCGGCATGAAACAGAAGGTGGAAATCCTCAAGGCGCTCGTGCGGGGGGCGCAGATCCTCATCCTCGACGAGCCCACCGCCGTTCTGACAACACAGGAAACGACCGAGCTCTTCCGCGAGCTCATTCATTTTAAAGAGCAGGGCCATACGATCATCTTCATCTCCCACAAGCTCAAGGAGATCAAGCAGATCACCGACCGGCTCACCATCATGCGCGCGGGCAAGTCGATGGGCGTTTTTGACACCGCCGACGTCTCCGAGCAGGATATCTCCCGCCTCATGGTGGGGCGGGACGTCGTGCTCAAGGTCGAAAAGGAGCCGCCCGCCCCCACCGACACGGTGCTCTCCGTCACCGACGTGCGCTACCGGAACGAGTACGGCAAGCAGATGCTCGGCGGGGTCTCCTTCAGCGTGCGCAGGGGGGAGATTCTCGGCATCGCGGGCGTCGAGGGCAACGGCCAGCGGGAGCTGGTGGAGATGCTCTTCGACATGAACCGGCCCGACTCCGGCGCGATCGAGGTCGAAGGCCGCCCGGTCACCGGGAAGGGCCAGGCCTACATACGGGGCCTGGGTGTCTCCCACATCCCCGAGGACCGGATGCTCTACGGCGTGGCGGCCGCCGGCACGATTGAGGAAAATCTCATCGCCGACCGCTTCCAGAAGCCGCGGTTCAACAAGGGGCCGCTCTTCAGGATGGACGCCATCCACGAGGAGAGCGACCGGTTGATCGGGGACTACCAGATCCTCTGCCGGTCGGGCGGCCAGCAGGTCAGGATGCTCTCGGGCGGCAATATCCAGAAGGTCGTCGTGGCGCGCGAATTCTCCTGCGCGCCCAAGCTGATCATCGCCGACCAGCCCACCCGCGGCATCGACGTCGGCGCGACCGAGTTCATCCGGCGCAAGCTCGTCGAGCTCAGCCGGGAGGGCGCCGCCGTGCTGCTCGTCTCCGCCGACCTGAACGAGATCATCGAGCTCTCCGACAGTCTGATCGTCTTTTACGGCGGCGAGATCGTCGCCTACTTTGAGGACACCTCCACCCTGACCGACCTTGAGATGGGCGAATACATGCTCGGACTCAAGCGCCAGTCCCCCGAGGAGATAAGGAGGGTTATCCATGCGTAAAAGCCTCAGATTCGAGATCATCCGCGGGGCGGCGGCCATCCTCGTGGCGCTCGCGGTGGCGATGGTGTTCATCTTCATCATCAGCGACGTGCCCTTCCAGGCGCTCTACAACCTCATCGTCGCGCCCTTCACGCGGATGCGCTATATCTGGATCATCCTCGAACGCATGATCCCGATCATCTTCACCGGTCTAGCCACCTGCGTCATGTTCAACGCCAACCAGTTCAACCTCGCGGGCGAGGGCGCCGTCTTCTTCGGCGGGCTGGTCGCGGGCGCCTGCGCCATCTACCTGCGCCTGCCGCCCGTCCTGCACGCCGCCGCCTGCATCGCGGCAGCGATGCTCGTCTGCGGGCTTACGATGCTTGTACCAGCCCTGCTCAAAACCAGGCTCGGCGCGAGCGAGATGGTCTCCTCCCTGATGCTCAACTACATTCTTTTGCAGCTGGGCGTCTACATTCTCAGCTACCACCTCGCCGACCGCACCCAGGGCGCCACGATGTCCCACAAGTTCCTCGACACCGCGGTCATCCCCACCCTCGTCCCCAAGACCAACCTGAGCTGGGGCATCGTCATCGCGCTCGCGGCCACCGTGCTCGTCTCGATCTTCATGTACCGCACCCGCTGGGGCTACGCCATCCGCATGATCGGCGTCAACCAGAGCTTCTCCAAATATTCCGGCATGAAGGTGGCCGCCACGGTCGTCATGTGCCAGGTCGTCGGCGGCATGCTCGCCGGCATGGGTGGCGCGGTTGAAATCCTCGGCTACTACGACCGCTTCAAATGGCGGCAGCTCCCCGGCTACGGCTGGGACGGCATCACGATCGCCATCCTCGCCAAAAACAACCCCATCTTCATCCCGCTGGCCGCCTTCTTCATGGCCTATCTGCGGCGCGGCTGCGATTTGATGCAGCTCAACACCGACGTTCCCGCCGAGATGCTCAGCATCATCCAGGCGGTCATCTTCCTCTTCTTCGCGGCGGAGCAGTTCCTCTCCAAATACCGCCACAGGATGGTGGTCAGGGACGCCAAGGACGAGATCGCCGAAAAGGCCGCCGAGAAGGAAGCGAAAGGAGCGGAAGCCTGATGCTGGAAAACATTTTGAGCATTGTCTTCTCCATCCCCTTCGCCTTTTCCATCCTGCGCATCACCACCCCGATCCTCTTCGCCGCGCTGGCCGCCGTCGTGGCCGACCGCGCAGGCGTCACCAACATCGGCCTCGAGGGCATCATGATGATCTCCGCCCTCACCGGCGTCATCTTCTCCGCCTGGACCCAGAGCGCCGGCGTCGGCCTGCTCTGCGCTATGGTCATCGGCATGCTCGTCGCGCTGATGATCGGCTTCTTCGCCCTCATCCTCAAAACAGACATCATCCTCGCCGGTATCGCCGTCAACATGCTCGGCAGCGGCGGCACCATCCTCTTCATGTACCTCGCCAGCGGCGACCGCGGCTACTCCGCCAACCTCGCCAGCAAGGTCATGCCGTCGGTCGATATCCCGCTCCTCAAGGATATCCCCGTGCTCGGGCAGATCCTTTCGGGGCACAACGTCCTGACCTACGCGGCGCTGCTCTGCGTCTTCCTCGTGTGGGTGCTGCTCTACAAGACCCCCCTCGGACTCCAGATCCGCTCGGTCGGCGAAAACCCCAACGCGGCCGATTCGGTCGGCGTCAGCGTCAACCGCATCAGCTTCATCGCGCTGGGCATCTCGGGCGTGCTCGCGGGGCTGGGCGGCGCGTTCATGTCGATGGGCTACATGTCGAGCTTCAACACCAACATGACCGCCGGGCGCGGCTTCATCGCGCTGGCGGCCGAGGCGATGGGCCGCGGCGAGCCGCTCGGAACCTTCCTGACCTCCCTGCTCTTCGGCTTCGCCGACGCGCTGGCCAACAACCTCCAGAGCCTCGGCTTCCCCGCCGAGCTGGTCAAGATGACTCCCTATGTCTTCACCATCGTCGGCCTGGCGGTCTACGCCGCCAGCACGATGAACAAGGCGAAAAAGATCCGCCGCCACGGCAAAGCCAAAAAAGCGGACGCCGCGCAGGCGGGCGCGTAACTGAAAAATCCGGGTTGGGGAGGGGCGCCGCTCCCTCCCCTTTCCCGCACAGGAGGGACTGCCATGAAAAAAATCCCCATCATCCTAGACGGCGACCCCGGGCATGACGACGCGATCGCGTGGATGCTCGCCAACGCGTCGCCCCTGCTGGACATCCGCGCCGTCACCTCGGTCTGCGGCAACCAGACGATCGAAAAGACCACCTACAACGCGCTGCGCGTCATGACCCTCATTGGGCTGCGCGCGCCGATGGCGCGCGGGCGCACCGGGCCGCTCGTCTCCGAGCCGATCGTCGCGCCGACCGTGCACGGCAAATCGGGGCTCGACGGCCCCGACCTGCCCGAGCCCGCTTTCGAGCCGCTCCCGATGAGCGCCGTCGAGCTGATGGCAAAGGTGCTCTCCGAAAGCGACGAGCCGGTCACGCTGGTGCCCACCGGCCCGCTCACCAACGTCGCGGCCCTGCTGCTGGCGCACCCCGAGCTCAAACCCAGGATCAGGGAGATCTCCCTGATGGGCGGCGGCATCCACCACGGCAACTGGACCCCCGCCGCGGAATTCAACATCCTCGTCGATCCCGAGGCGGCCGACCTCGTCTTCCGTTCGGGCATCCCGATCATCATGGCCGGGCTCGACGTCACCGAACAGGCGCTCGTCTTCCCCGAGGACTTCGAGCGCATCCGCGCGCTCGGTAATCCCGTCGCGACGGTGGTCGCCGAATGGCTCGACTTCTTCTACGGCTTCCACCGCGCCAAGGGCTACCCCGGCGCGCCCGTGCACGACGCGGTGGCCGTCGCCGCCCTGATCGCGCCCGAAATTCTCACGATCGAGGAGCTGTATGTCGAGGTGGAGACGCAGGGCAGCTACTGCCGCGGCGCAACCATCGCCGACTTCTACCGCCTGCACGGCCGGAAGCCGAACGCACGCGTCATCCTCGGCATCGACCGCGCCGCCTTCGTCGATCTGCTGGCGCAGGCCGCGAAATCCTATGGGGAGGTATCGGCATGAACAGACGGCCCATCATCATCGACTGCGACCCCGGCGTCGACGACGCCATCGCCATTCTGCTGGCGCTGCGCGCGCCCGAATTCGACCTGCGCGCGCTCACGCCGGTCGCCGGCAATGTCCCGCTCAGCCGCACCGCGCCGAACGCCCTGAGCATCCTCGAGCTGGCGGGCGCGCGGGTGCCCGTTTACCGCGGCGCGGAAAAGCCGATGTTCTGCGAGCTGCACACCGCCGCCGAAATCCACGGGGCCGACGGGCTGCACGGATTCACCCTGCCGGAGCCGAAAACCACCTATGCCGAGGGCCACGCATGGGACGCGATCTACCGTGAGGCGCGCGCCCTGGAGGGGGAGCTCGAGATCCTTGCGGTCGGACCGCTCACCAACCTCGGCATCGCCTTCTCCAAATACCCCGACCTGCCCAGGTACCTCAAAAAGATCACCATCATGGGCGGCGCTGTCGCCTACGGCAACACGACCTCCGCGGCGGAATTCAACATCTACGCCGACCTCGAGGCCGCCGAGATGGTCTTCCGCGCGGGCGTGCCCCTCGCGATGTGCGGGCTAGACGTGACCCACCAGTCCTATATCCTGCCCGGGGAGATCGAGGAGATCGCCGCCCTGCCCTCCCCGCAGGCGCGGTACGCCGCCGGGCTGATGGGCTGCGCGCTCGGCTGGAAGGACCGATACCGCCTGCCCGGCGCGGCACTGCACGACCCCTGTGCGCTGCTCTACGCGCTCGACCCGTCGATGTTCGAAGCGAAGCGCTGCTGGATCGGCGTCGAGACAAAGGGCCCCGTCACGCGCGGCAAGACGGTGACCGACTGCTACAGCGACGCCAAAAAGGAGCCGAACGCCGACCTTGTCACCGGGGTCGACCGGGCGCGCTTCGCCGCAAAGATCCGCGAACTGCTCGCGGCCTACTAATATAGGAAAGGAAGGATCGCCACATGCTCAAACGTCTCGCCGCCCTGCTGCTCGCCGCGCTGGCCGCCGGGCTGTCCCTTTCCGCCGCCGCGGCTTCCCCCGCGCAGTGGGCGAACGAGGAATTCAACTATTCCACCGTGGCACAGGACGGCTTCGTCTACACCTCGGTGCGCGGGCCGCTCGAGCGGATCAGCCTGCAAACCCTCGAGCGGCAGACGGTCGTCAAGGCCGACGCCTCCTACAACCTCAAGGAATTTTCGGTCCAAGGCGGCTCCATCTACTGGCTCGGCAAGGGCGCGATCTACCAGTGCAGGGCCGACGGCTCGGGGCTTTCCACCGTCGACGCAGGCCCGGGCGCGGCGCGCACCCTCTCCAACCTGCGCGTGTCGGACGGCTGGCTCTATTACCTGTCGGGTGGCTCCCTCTTCCGGGTCAAGCCGGACGGGAGCGGCCGCAAGCAGCTCGGCGGCGGCGTAGACCGGTTTGAACTCGCCGGGGGCTTTCTTTACTACGTCCCGGAGGGCGGCGGCAGCCTCTGCCGCTGTGACCCCGACGGCGGAAACGCCGCGGAAGCGGCCGAGCTCGACGGCGACTGGAAGCCGCAGGTTCACAACGATACCCTCTACTACTGCACCGGCGACGAGGACATGTCCTATTATTTCGGAACTGCGGACAGCACGGCCTATTATGGAAGCGACTGGTACAAGTCGACCAAAAACGGCCTCATCAAACCGTCGCTGGCGCCCTCGCGGATTCCGAACGGATACCTCGTCAGAAAAGAGGTCGCGGAGGTGGGGAGCGATTGGAAGCCCTCCGTCTACCGGACGGTGGTCAAGAACCGCGACACCAACAAGACGCTTTTCACCCTGCCCGACACAGGCGCTTATTCGCTCTTCGGAACTCAAACCCATCTCTACTTCACCCAGACCGACAAGGAGCCCGGCTTCTATCGGATCGGCTGGGACGGCCAAAACAAGGAAAAGCTCGCCGCGAGCGGAGAGCCGATCCTGCTGGCCGGCGGTTATGTCGTCTACCTCACCGATAACGACTCCGACATCGCCTTTGTGAAGGACTAAACCTGATAGGAAAAGCCGCCCCATGCTTCGCAT
>NZ_CABUCJ010000038.1 GCF_902490045.1 uncultured Anaerotruncus sp. | reverse complement strand
CTACATCCGCCTGCTCGCGCCCGTCATCCCCGTCATGTACCTCGACACCGCCGTCGACTGCATGCTCAAGGGGATGGACGAACAGCTCTCGGTCATGCGCTACAACGTCGCCGACGCCGCCATCAGCATGGTGCTCGTCTACCTGCTGCTGCCCGTTTTCGGCATCAAGGGCTATATCCTCGTCATTGTTTTGAGCGAGGTCTTCAACTTTTCCCTCAGCCTCGGACGCCTCATCCGCGTCGCAAAGTTTGAGGTCGACCTCATCGAGCGGGTCGTAAAGCCCCTGCTGTGTGCCGCCATCGCGGTGCTCGCCGCGCGCGTCCTCTCCCGCGCGGGGCTGCCGCTGCCCGGTTCCCCCATCGGGGCCGCCCTCCTGCCCGTTCTGGTTTCCGCCGTATGCTATCTCCTTCTCCTGCATCTGGTGGGCTGCGACCCGCGCCGCGTGTAAAACCGCGCATAGGGACAGGCAAGCCCGTCATATCCATGATACCGGGCGGGCTTTTCGCCCGCAGTGAACTGTGAAAACGGAAGGAGGGCTTTCCATGCCGCTGACGGACCGGGAACTGTTTGCCCGGCTGATCCAGTGCGAGGCGGGCGGAGAGGGGGACACCGGGATGAAGGCGGTGGCCAGCGTCGTAATGAACCGTGTGAACGCGCCGGGCGGGGAATACAAGCGCGTCGGGCAGGGCAGTATCCGCAAAATCCTCTACCAGACGGGGCAGTTCGTCTGCATGTCCGAGACCGAACGGGGCTCCTACAATCCCCAGAACATCTACAACATGCGCCCCGAGCAGATCCACTACGACATTGCAGACTGGGCGATCGCCGGCAACCGCCTGATGGACCTGGGGCAGGCGCTCTGGTTCTACAACCCCTTCTCCCCCAACTGCCGGCGGAATTTCCCCAGCAGCATCGGGTATCTGGTCACGCGGATCGGCGACCACTGTTTTTACAATCCCACCGACGCATACTACCAAACATAGAAAGAGGGGTATCTTATGGCAAACGGCGACAGCAACCTGAACTTCGGGCCATTCGAGAGCCAGCAGGCGGAGGAGAACCCGCAGAGCAACGAAGAGGTCTACCTCGGCTCCTTTTCCTCCATCCTCCGCGAAAATCTCGGCGCCTATGTAATCTGCGAATTCCTGATCGGCACCAACGGCCTGGAACGCAAGGAGGGGTATCTCTATTCGGGCGGCATCAACTACATCACCCTCTACCAGCCGAGCGAGGAGCAGTACACCGTCTGCGACCTCTACTCCCTCAAATTCGTCACCTTTGTGGACACCCGCCTGCGCCCCAGGCAGGACCTGTCCGGATCGGCGGGACAGTCCGTCCTTCCGCCCCTTCCCAATCCGCTCCCGCCCGGCGTATACGGGCAGCCCGGCATGTCGGGCGCGCCCGCCGGCGCGCCGCGTCCCGGGATGGGCGGCAGAGGCTATCCCCGCATAAACCGGTAATCACGATAAAAAAGCGTGCGGCCAAAGCCGCACGCTTTTTTGCGCGCTCAGATCAGCTGGCGGTTCATCCATCTGCCGCGCAGCAGGCGGGTCATAAAGACGGCCGCGCGGAAAACCCAGTCGATGATCATCGCCGCCCACACCCCGAGCAGCCCCAGCCCGAGATAGCGGCCGAGGATATAGCTGAAAATTACCCGGAACACCCACATGGAAACGACCGACGTGATCATCGTGAACTTCACGTCGTTTGCGGCGCGCAGGCCGTTCGGCAGCGCGAAGGCCATCGGCCAGAAGAGGATGTTGCCGAGCGCGCAGACGAGGCAGATCTGCCAGGCGGCCTCCGCCGTCGCCGCCGAAAGCCCGAACAGCCCGACGATCGGGTGGAGCATAGCGATGACGATCAGGTTGAGCACGAGGTTCATCCCGTGCGCGGCGCCGACCAGTCCGAGGATATACTTTTTCGCCTGGTGGAACTCCCCCGCGCCCACGCATTGGCCCACGACCGTCACCATCGCCAGGCTCACCGCCTGCCCCGGCATCTGGGACATCGTCATGACGCTGTTGCCCACCGCGTTCGCCGCGATCGCCACCGTGCCGAAGGTCGTGATCAGTCCCGCCACCATCAGCTTGCCGATGTGGAACATGCTGTTTTCCAGACCGTTGGGCACCCCGATGCGCAGGATGCTTTTGATCATGGCGGGGTGCCATTCGGGCTTTTTGAGTTCCTCCAGATAGATGCGGTTGTTGTGATGGCAGAGCACCGCCAGCAAAAACGCCGCCGACACCCCGCGCGCGATCAGCGAGCCGAGCGCCGCGCCCGCCGCGCCCAGCCGCAGGCCGTAGATGAAGAGCGCGTTGAAGGAGATGTTGACGATGTTCATGACGAGCGCCGCCATCATTGAAATCTTCGAGTTGCCCTGCGCGCGGAAAAGCGCGGCGCAGGCGTTGTAGACCGCCATGAAGGGATAGGAGAGCGCCGAAAGCAGGAAATACACCTCGGCGTTTCCCATGACCGCGGCGTCCGCGCTGCCGAAGAGGGCGTGCAGGATGAACCTGCTGCCCGGCATGCAGACGGCGACCAGCCCGAAGGAGACGAGGGTCGTCACGGTCAGGAGCTGCTTGGCCGCCGCGTTCGCGCTGGGCTGGTCCTCCCGCCCGAGATACTGGGACGCCACGATCGATCCGCCCGTCGAAAGCGCCGCGAACACGTTGAGCAGCAGCAGGTTGATCGAATCGACCAGCGAGACGCCCGAAACCGCCGCCTCCCCCACGCTCGACACCATGAAGGTATCCGCGATGCCGACCGTCGCCGCGAGCACCTGCTCGATGATCAGCGGGATGATCAGCCGCACCAAATCTCTTCTCGTAAACATCAGCAAACCGCACCTTCTTATAATCTGCAATCATTCTGCACCCTGCGTAAAGAAATTGCAAGCCAATTTTTACAATTTGGCAGTTTGCCGGGGGCCGGGCCGCCCCGCAATGTAAAATCTGTGTGAAATCCCGGTGGGCGCCTCCTTCCGTCTTCCAGCAAAAGGAAAGGCGGCTCTTCCCGTCCCCGGAAAGAGCCGCCCAACCCCGATTTCTGTAAGTTTGCAGAGAAATGGAGCAAAATCTCACAGACAGGGAATTCTGTTTTTGTTACGGAACCGCGATGTCACCGACATACTCTTCCTCGTTGAAAACATAGTCGTTTCCGGGAAGAATCGCGTTCATCAGGATGCCGAGGATCGCCGCGATCGCAAGGCCGCTCAGGGTGATGGCAGCGCCGCCGATATGGAAGGTGATGCCGCCCACCGAGTTGAAGCCGAGGCCGCTGACGAGGATGACCGCCGCGATCAGCAGGTTGCGGCTCTCGGTCAGGTCGACCTGGTTCTCAACCACGTTGCGCACGCCGATGGCGGAGATGCTGCCGTAGAGGATGAAGGAGACGCCGCCGATGATCGCCGTCGGGATCGAGTTGACCACTTCGCCGAACTTCGGGATGAAGGAGAGCAGAACCGCCACGACGGCCGCGATCTCCATGACGATCGGGTCGTAGACCTTGGTCAGCGCCAGAACGCCGGTGTTCTCGCCGTAGGTGGTGTTCGCCGGGCCGCCGACCAGGCCGGCAAGGCTCGTCGCAAGGCCGTCGCCCAGCAGGGTGCGGTGCAGGCCGGGGTTCGCGAGGAAGTTGCGCTCGCAGGTCGCGCCGATGGCCGCGATGTCGCCGATATGCTCCATCATGGTGGCCAGAGCGATCGGGACCATGATGATGATCGCGCTCACGTCAAATTTCGCCAGCACGAAGGGGGGCAGACCCACAAAGCCCGCCTGCGCGACCGCGGTAAAATCGACTTTGCCCGTGACCAGCGCCACGATGTAGGAGATGACGATGCCCATCAGGATGGGGACGATCTTGAGCATCCCCTTGCCCCAGATGTTGAAGATGACGATGACAAGGATCGCAACCGCCGCCAGCAACCAGTTGGTCGCCGCGTTGGAGATTGCCGACGGAGCGAGGATCAAGCCGATGAGGATGATGATCGGGCCGGTGACGATCGGCGGGAAGAACCGCATGACCCGCTTGATGCCAAAGCCCTTGATCAGAGCGGCCAGGACCACGTATACAAGGCCCGCCAGGACGATGCCGCCGCAGGCGTACGGAAGCTTTTCAGCTTCGGTCAGCGCGACGCCGGCGGAATTGGTCAGCGGAAGCGCCTTGACAGCCGCGAAGCCGCCCAGGAATGCGAAAGACGAGCCCAGGAACGCCGGGACCTTCCTCTTGGTGAGGAAATGGAAGAGCAGCGTGCCGATACCCGCGCAGAAGAGCGTCACCTGTACGCTCAGGCCGGTGATGATCGGGACCAGAACCGTGGCGCCGAACATCGCAAAAACGTGCTGGATACCAAGAACCAACGTCTTGGGGGCGCCGAGGGTCTTTACAGCATCATAGACCGCTTCTTGTTTGTTGGCCATAAACTTACCTCCTCAACATAGTGTTTGCTTGTCTCCATTTCTCTATGTATACCAGAGCCGAAGCCCTTTATACCGCCATGTATCGGGGAAAAACACACCACCGGGCGGCCGGGCCGCATGGCCGCGGCCGCCCGGTCCACTTATTTTTTTACGCCTCTTTGGCTTTCTTCTCTTTCAGCGCCTTGAGCACGTCGTCCGCCGTGATCGGCATCCGGAAGAACCGGCACCCGATCGCGTTGGCCACCGCGTTGGCAATCGCCGGCGCGCCCGGTACCATGACCGGCTCGCCGATGCCGCGCGCCCCATACGGGCCCGTCGGCTCCTCGTGCTCCGCGACCCGCACCGTCAGCTCGGGCATGTCGTCCGCCGTCGGGATCTTATAGTCGACGAAGTTGCGGTTGAGGATCCGGCCGTCCTTGAGCATCAGTTCCTCAAAGAGCGCCGTGCCCAGCGCCTGAACCATCGCGCCCTCAACCTGCGCGTCGTAGAGAGCCGGGTTGATGACCTTGCCGGGGTCGAAGCAGGAGATCATCTTGAGCACGCGGATTTCGCCCGTGTCGGTGTTGACCTCGACCTCGGCGCCGTTGACGCCCACCGTCCAGAAGGCCACCGGCTTGGGGCTCTGGCCGGTCTCCTGGTCGTAGCCCACATTGTTCGGGACCACAAAGGAGCCCTTGCCGATCAGCGGGCCGTGGATGCCGGACGCGTCGGGCAGCGTGAGCCCGAGCGCGAAGGTGCTCAGCGGGACCTTTTTGTCCTTGTGGATCTTATGTACCACATAGCCGTCCTTGAGCTCGAGGTCGCGCTTGCTGCATCCGAACTTGATCTGCGCCAGCTCGAGAATCTCGTTCTTCGCGTCCTCCGCGGCCAGTTTGACCGCGTTGCCCGCGCAGTAGGTGGTGCGGCTGGCGACCGTCTGCCACTCGTAAGGGGTGTGGTCGGTGTCGCCGGTGCGGATGGTGATCTTGCCCGGGTCGATGTCGAGCACCTCGGCGGCGATCTGGGTGAGCACCGTGTCGGAGCCCTGGCCGATGTCCTGGCCGCTCGTCATGAGCATGAAGGTGCCGTCCTCGTTCATGCGGATGATCGCGGCCGAAGCCACGTCGGTGGGCTGCGACGGCGATTTCCAGCCGCCCGCGATGCCCTTGGCACGGATGAGATTGGGCGCGGTCTGCTCGCAGGGCTTGTCGTATTCAAGCTCCTTGACGACCGTCTCGAGGCAGTCCTGATAGCCGCAGTCCTCGAGGATCTGGCCGGTCGCGGTGGCACCGCCCGCCCGCAGTCCGTTGACCCGGCGGATGTCGATCTCCGAAATGCCGATCTCGTTTGCGATCATGTCAAGGTTCTGCTCGATGGCGAAGTGGATTTCACACATGCCGAAGCCCCTGTACGGGCCGCCGACCGGGTGGTTGGTGTAGACGCAGTAGCTGTCGCACCAGATGTTGTCGATGTCGTAGGGGCCGGGGCAGGCGATGCCCGCCGCCTTGACGATGTTGACGCCGTACTCGGTGTAGGCGCCGCCGTCCCAGACGTACTCGATCTTCTGGGCGAGGATTTTGCCGTCCGACTTGCGAACGCCGGTCTTGAGGGTCGCATAGACGCCCTGGCGGACGTACGCGTCCTCGAACTCCTCCTCACGGGTGTAGGTCATCTTGACCGGGCGCCCGCAGTTGAGCATCGAGAGCGGGATGACGATCCCCTCGAGGGTGGTGCCCGCCTTGGAGCCGAAGCCGCCGCCGACATACGGGGAGATGACCCGCACCTTGTTGAGCGGGATGTCGAAGGAGGTCGCCAGCGCCTGGCGCACCGCGAAGGGGGACTGGCAGCTCGCCCAAACAGTGAGCTTTCCGTCCGCCTCATACTGCGCGACGGCCACGTGCGGCTCGATGGGCACATGCTGGACGTGCGGGACATAGAAGGTGTGCTCCACGACGTAATCCGCCTCGGCAAAACCCCTGTCGACGTCGCCCTTGCGGAGTTTATAGTGGTGGGAGATGTTGGTGCCCGGCACCGGGTGGAAGATCGGGGCGACCTTGTAGGTGCCCAGGTCGGGGTGGATGAGCGGCGCGTCCGGCTTCATGCCCTCGATCGGGTTGGTGACCGCCGGCAGCTCCTCGTATTCCACCTTGATCAGCTCGACCGCCGCCTTCGCGATGTCCAGCGTCTCCGCCGCCACCGCCGCGACGGCCTCGCCGCGGTATTTCGCGGTGCCCACCGCGAGGAAGTTTTTGTCCTCGAGGTAGAGGCCGCCGCGTTTCTTATAGTAGTCGCCCGTGATGACGCTCTTCACGCCCGGCAGCTTCTCCGCCTCCGACGTGTCGATGCTCAGGATTTTCGCGTGCGCGTAGGGGCTGCGCTTCACCTGGGCGTAGAGCATCCGGGACATCCTGATGTCGTCCACGTATTTCGCCTGGCCGGTGACCTTCTTGACGCCGTCAACCCTGTCGATCGTTGTTCCGACTGTCCTCATTTGCGCTCGCCTCCTTCCGTATGTGCCGCAACGTCCTCGATGGCCTCGACGATCCGTTTATAGCCGGTGCAGCGGCAGAGGTTGCCGCTGATGCCCGCCTTGATCTCGTCGCGGGTCGGGTGCGGGTTCTCCTTCAGAAGCGCTGTGGCGGTCATCAGGAAGCCCGGCGTGCAGAAGCCGCACTGGAGGGCGGCGTGCTTGATGAACGCCTCCTGCAGCGGGGAGAGGTTGCCCTTGCGGTCGGCCAGCCCCTCGACGGTGGTGATGTGCTTGCCGTCCAGCTCGGGCGCCAGCACGAGGCAGGCGTTGACCGGCTTGCCGTCCACGATGACGGTGCACGCGCCGCACTCGCCGGCGCCGCAGCCTTCCTTGGCGCCCGTGAGGTCGAGCTCCTCGCGCAGGACGGTGAGCATCGTTTTATTGGCGTCGACGTAGAGCTCGACCGGCTCCTCGTTGACGAAGAAATTGACCTGGTATTTCATATGGTTCCCCTCCTTATTTCGCCAGAGCTTCAAGGCTTCTCTTGACGATCAGCCCCACGATGGTGACGCGGTATTCCCTGGAGGCGCGCACGTCGTCGATCGGCGCGACCTCGGTCTTGGCCAGCTCGGCCGCCTGTTCGATCAGCGCGCCGTCCAGCTTTTTGCCGCGGAGCAGCTCCTCGGTCTTGACGAGCCGCAGAGGGGTGGGCGCGACGGAACCGAACGCGATGCGCCAGTCGTCCCCGTCCCGCACCACGGTGGCGCAGACGGTGGAGAGGTCGACCTCGCGGCGGCGGGAGATCTTGGTGAACACGCCTTCCGAACCCGGATGGTAGGGCACCCGGATGGCGGTGACAATCTCATCCTTTTTCAGCGCGGTCTTGCGCACGAAGATGAAGAATTCACGGATGGGGATTTCCCGTTTGCCCTCCGGGCCCTCGGCCAGAATCACCGCGTCGTTGGCGAGCAGCGGGGTGCCGGTGTCGGCCAGCGGGGAGGCGTTGACGATGTTGCCGATGCAGGTCGCGCGGTTGCGCACCTGCTTGGAGCCGACCGACAGCGCCGCCTTTCCCAGGTAGGGATAGTACTTCTGGACGTACTCGTTGGCTCCGATCTCGTTCATCGTGACGCAGGCACCGATGGTGAGACCGGTCTTTTCGTCGAATGTAATCGTGTCGAGGCCGGGGATCTTCTTGATGTCGACCACGTACTCGGGGGCGATCAGGTTGTCGCGAAGCCGCACGACGACGTCGGTGCCGCCGTTAAAAACCACGGCGGAGTCCCCGTGCTCCGCCAGGAATGCAAGTGCTTCGGGCAGGGATTTTGGTGCTAAATAATTAAATTGTTTCACGATAAGCACTCCTTTTTAGGCATAATGTCACTACCACTAACCTTATTATACTGGGGTGGGCAAAGCATATCAATCGATTTTTTCCAAATTTTCTGTAATGAATAGATTTCGGAAGAGAATTTAGGCATTTTCGATCATATCGGTTTATTATAACTCCACAACATTTTGTGGCAGACCGTCCGGTTTTTTGGGAATCCCTCTCGCGGCTTGGTCATACTTATGATTTTTGCACGCCGCGTTTGTTTACGCACCTATCAAAAGAAATCCAGATATGCTGAAAAAATCACAATGCAGTTTGTCTGAAAAAATATGTATTTTTTGTAGTATTAGGCGTATTGCATAAATTCTATCCACATTTTCTGTGATCAAAAGGCATTTCCTCCAGTTTACAAGTTGGAGATTATCCACTATAATGTAGATATCCTACAAACAGATTTTTCCTCGGAAATGGCGGCGGCCACACCCAAAGGAAGGATTTTTCTTCTTTACTGTATAAAATTGCCGGGCCGGCCGCGGCCAGCCTCTTCTCTCCCCCTTTTTTGCGAGTCCGCGGGGCGATGGGATGCATTGAAAGAGCCTTGGGAAGAATCCACAAGGTTCCAATCCTTTTATTGCTTCAAGTATAGCACAAGGTATGGAGTTATTACAACAGGTAATTGATTTTGTCTCAAAAACCGCCGGCGGGGCCGGCTTTCTCATAGGGCCGGCGCAGCAAACGGCGGCCGGCCGCGGAAGATTGTATACATTATATGAAACGGGAGGAATCACGCCATGACAACCAAACCACTGAGCGGCATCAAGGTGCTGGATATGACCAAGGTTCTCGCGGGCCCCTACTGCGGCATGATGCTGCGCAACCTCGGCGCCGAGGTCATCCACTGCGAAATGCCCGGCTCGGGCGACGACGCCCGCGCCTATGGCCCCTATGTGGAAGGGCAGAGCATCTATTTCCTGAGCATCAACCGCGGCAAGAAGAGCCTCGAAGTCAACGCCAAGACCCCCGAGGGCAAAAAGGTGCTGACCGACCTTGTCAGGAACGTCGACGTGTTCGTCCAGAACTTCAAGCCCGGCGCGCTCGACAAGATGGGCTTCGGATATGAGGACGTCAAGAAGATCAACCCCCGCTGCGTGTATGTCGCGATCTCCGGCTTCGGCCAGACCGGCCCCTATTCCGGCAGGCCCGCCTACGATATGATCGTCCAGGCGATGGGCGGCGTCATGAGCATCACCGGCGAGCCGGACGGAAGCCCCGTGCGCGTCGGCACCTCGATCGGCGACATCATCGCCGGCATGATGGGCGCCTACGGCGCGCTGGCCGCCCTCTATGAGCGCGAAAAGACCGGCGAGGGCCAGCTTGTCGACATCTCGATGCTCGACTGCCAGGTCGCCATCCTCGAAAACGCCATCGCCAAGTACTCCGCGACCGGCCAGGTCGCCAGGCCCCTCGGACTCAAGCACCCGTCCATCACCCCCTTCGAGGCCTACCGCACCAAGGACAGCTGGGTCATCGTCGCCGCCGGCAACAACAAGCTCTTCGCCAAGTTCTGCGAGGTCACCGGCCGCCAGGAGCTCATCAACGACCCGAAGTTCTCCACCAACCCTGAACGCAACAAGCACATGCAGGAGCTCAGCGACCTGATGCAGGAGCGGATCAAGGACAAAACCACCGACGAGTGGCTCAAGATCTTCGTCGACAACGGCATCCCCTGCGGCCCGATCAACTCGATCGACCGGCTGTTCGAGGACCCGCAGATCAACTACCGCAACATGCTCGTCGAAGTCGAGCAGACCCACATGGGCAAGGTCAAGGTCGCGGGCAACCCGGTCAAGCTGAGCACCGTCCCGCCCGAGGATGAGCTTCCCAGCGAGCCCGCCCCGCAGGTCGGCGAACACAACGTCGAGGTCCTGCGCGACATCCTCGGCTATTCTGAGGACGAGATCAAGTCCTACCTTTCCACGCTGCCGGAGAAGGAGTGATCATCATGACCGACGAGAGATGCGAGAACCACAACGGGAAACCCTTCGTGCTCGAGGAGGCGACCGTCGCCTCCGTCCATGAGGCGATGCTCGACGGGCGCCTCACCTGCCGGCAGCTCATCGAGGGCTGCCTCGCCCGCATCGAGGCCTACGACAAAAAGGGCCCCGCGCTCAACGCGGTCATCCTCGTGAACCCAAAGGCGCTCGAGGAGGCCGACCGCCTCGACGAGCGGTTCCGGGCCGACGGGCTGACCGGCCCGCTCCACGGCATCCCCGTCCTGCTCAAGGACAACTGCGAGACCTATGACATGCCGACCACCGCGGGCTCCCTCTCCCTCGAGGGGTTCGAGACCCACAAGGACGCCTTCATCACCAAAAAGCTCCGCGAGGCGGGGGCGATCATCATCGCCAAGACGAACCTGCATGAGTTCGCCGTCTGGGGCGAGACGATCAGCTCGATCCTCGGCCAGAGCTACAACCCCTACGACCACACCCGCACCCCCGGCGGCTCGTCGGGCGGCACGGGCGCGGGGCTGGCGGCCAACTACGGCGTCGTCGGCATCGGAACCGATACGATCAACTCGATCCGCTCCCCCTCCTCCGCCTGCTCCCTCGTGGGCATCCGCCCCACCATCGGGCTGGTGAGCCGGGACGGCATCGTCCCCTATTCGCTGACGCAGGACACCGCGGGCCCGCTCGCGCGCACCGTGGCGGACGCCGCCGCCGTGCTCGACGTGATCGCCGGCAGCGACCCGAAGGACCCCGTCACCGAGACCTGCCTCGGAAAGATCCCGACGAGCTATCTCGACTACCTCGACGACGAGGGCCTGCGCGGCAGGCGCATCGGCGTGCTGCGCAGCTTCTTCGGCCCCGACGACGACCTGCACCGCGAGGTCAACGCCTGCATGGAGAAGAGCCTGCAGATCATGCGGGACGCGGGCGCCGAGCTCGTCGACATCGCCGAAAAGATCGACTCGGGCTACCTTGTCAAGAACGTCAGCGTACATATCCACGACCTCAAGACCCACCTCGGCCAGTACCTCGAGGGCTTCGGCGACGCGGCCCCCATCCACTCGCTGGCCGACGTGCTCGCAAGCGGCAAGTACCACCCCGGCCTCAAGAGCAACCTCGACGAGGCGATGGGCTACGACGTGGGAACTCCCGCCTACAACGAGCGCCTCAAAAAGCGCGCCGAGCTCCAGAAGCAGGTGCTCGCGATCATGGACGAATACGCGATCGACGCGATCGTCTACCCGCACCAGCAGCAGCTCGTCTGCAAGACGGGCGGCAGCCAGCAGGAGCGCAACGGCGTCATCGGCTCGGTGACCGGCTATCCCGCGGTCGTCGTGCCCGCCGGCTTCTCCTCCCCCTCGGACGACGCCCCCATCGGCGTGCCGGTCGGCATGGAAATCCTCGGGCGCCCCTTCGCGGAGCCGCAGCTCATTTCGATCGCCTACGGGTTCGAGCAGCACAGCCATCTGCGCCGCCCGCCCCTCTCCACGCCGTCGCTCGCGTGACGGCCCCCGCCGGGCTTCCCGGCGCAACTGTCCCGGCCGCCGCGCCGGTACCTGACTATGAAGGGATGGAACCAAAATGAATAAGATCGAAGATCTCGTTGCCCGCAAAACAGCGATCTACCAGGGCAACGCCAAGGCGATCGAAAAGCAGCACGCCGGCGGCAAGCTGACCGCCCGCGAGCGGCTCGGGCTGCTCTTTGACCCGGGCACCTTCGTCGAGATGGACACCTTCGTCACCCACCGCTGCACCTACTTCGACATGCCCCAGAAGCACCAGCCGACCGACGGCGTCGTCTGCGGCTACGGCAAGGTCGACGGCCGCGTCGTCTTCGCCTATGCGCAGGACTTCACGATCATGGGCGGCTCGCTCGGCGAGATGCAGGCCAACAAGATCTGCCACGTGCTCGAGGCCGCCCGCAAGGTCGGCGCGCCCGTCGTCGGCATGAACGACTCGGGCGGCGCGCGCATCCAGGAGGGTATCGACGGCCTCTCCGGCTACGGCAAAATCTTCTTCCGCAACACCGCCGCCTCGGGCGTCGTCCCCCAGATCACCGCGATCATGGGTCCCTGCGCCGGCGGCGCGGTCTACTCCCCCGCGCTCACCGACTTCATCTTCATGGTCGACAAGACCAGCAAGATGTTCATCACCGGGCCCGACGTCATCAAGACGGTCACCGGCGAGGTCGTCACCGGCGAGGACCTGGGCGGCGCGACCACCCACAACAAGAAGAGCGGCGTCGCCCACTTCATGACCCAGAATGACCAGGACTGCATCGCGCAGATCAAGCGCCTGCTCTCCTTCCTGCCCTCCAACTGGAAGGCGAAGGCCCCTGAGATCGACTTCGGCGACGACCCCTACCGCCTGGTGCCCGAGCTGGCCACCATCCTGCCCGACAACGCCAACCGCGCCTACAACATGTACGACGTCATCCGCGGCATTGTCGACCGGGGCGACTACATGGACTACCAGCCGCTCTACGCCACCAACATGATCACCTGCTTCGCGCACATCAACAAGCAGGCGGTCGGCATCATCGCCAACCAGCCGAAGGTCGGCGCGGGCTGCCTCGACATCAACGCCTCCGACAAGGCCGCGCGGTTCATCCGCACCTGCGACGCGTTCGGCCTGCCGCTGCTCACCATCGTCGACGTGCCCGGCTTCCTGCCCGGCACCCACCAGGAGTACGGCGGCATCATCCGTCACGGCGCCAAGATGCTCTACGCCTACAGCGAGGCCACCGTGCCCAAGGTCACCCTCATTTTGCGGAAGGCCTACGGCGGCGCCTACCTCGCGATGTGCTGCCGGGAACTCGGCGCGGACGTCTCCTTCGCGTGGCCCGACGCGGAGATCGCCGTCATGGGCCCCGAGGGCGCGGCCAACATCATCTTCCGCAAGGAGAGCCCCGAGCAGCGCGCCCAGTCGATCGAGCAGTACAAGGCCGAGTTCGCCACCCCCTACAAGGCGGCCGAGCACGCCTTCGTCGACGACGTCATCCACCCCGCCGAGAGCCGGCAGAAGATTGTCGCGGCGCTCGAAATGCTGCGCGGCAAGGAGCAGTCGATCCCCGAAAAGAAACACGGCAACATTCCGCTCTGATATCTGCGTGTCCCCCCCTTATGCCGCCGTCCCGCCCGTCCCGCGGGCGGGACGGGCGGCCCCTCCTGAGAAGGTTTTGTGAAGTTGTAAGAATTCCATAGTATTTTGTGTTCTAAAATTTGGTAATTTTTTAACAATTCGTTTGTTTTTCTAATCTCTTTGGTTATTTTAACAGTTTTTTGGGCTATTTATATGGAAAAATTCCTATGTCAAAGTCGATCAAAACAAAGCGATTTTTTCTACATTGTATATTTTACACAACAAATGTTGACTTCGCTTTTTTTAATAGTATGATGAAAGTAATGACAGGGTAAGCCGGTCCGTTAGGAGGTTCCCCATGGATAAAACATACGGCATTTCTGTCAGGTCGGTGCTCGAGATGGAAGTCCTCAAGGGCGCCAAGCTGATCGCGGGCAGGGGCGGGCTCGACCGCGTCGTCACCTCGATGAACGTCATGGAGGTCCCCGACATCACCGACTGGGTGAGCAATGGGGAGCTCATCGTCACCACCGCCTACTCGGTCAAGGACGATGTGGAAAAGCTCGTCGAGCTGGTTCCCGCCCTCAACAGCCGCGGCGTCGTGGGGCTGGGCATCAAGCCCAAGCGGTATATCCGCGAAACCCCGCAGGCGGTCATCAACGCCGCCAACGCGCTCTCCTTCCCCATCTTCGAGATTCCCCCGGAGGTTTCCTTCTCCAAGATCATCACCCCCGTGCTGACCACCATCGTCAACAACCAGGCGCAGGTGCTCATGGACATCTACGATCTGCAGAAGTCGCTCACCGCGACGATGCTCAGCGGCGGAAACCTCCAGGCGATCACCCAGACGCTGCACAACCGCTACGGCAACAGCGTCGCCATCTACAATGAGTTCTTCTCCTCCTACGTCATCTCCGCCACCTACAGCCGCCGGGACGCGATCTACCGCCAGATGGAAAACTGCGTGCGGGACAGCTCCGGCGAGCGGCACGGCAGCGACAACGCCCTGAGCTGGCGGGAGCTGTGCAAGGTGGACGGGCGGGAGTGCAGCAAGATCACCGTCCCCATCTACAGCGACAAAAAGCTCTACGGCTACATTTTTATGTGGGAGGACAACCGCGAGGTCACCAGCGTGGATTTGGCCGTCATCGAGGCGTCCACCTCGCTGATCGCGCTTGAGATGCTCAAAAAGATCTCCCTCTTCGAGATGGAGAACAACCACAAGGTCTCCTTCCTCGACGACCTGCTCGTCAACGACGAGCTCAGCCAGCGCAAGGCCCTGGCCAACGCCGAGTATTTCGATTTCGACATCGAGGCCATCCACCAGGTCGCGGTCGTCCAGGTGCTCAACTCGCACAACTCCCTCTCCCTCTCGAACGGCGCGCTCTACAAGATGAACAACAACATCGTGCGCGTCCTGCGCCGCCTCTCGCGCAGCGCCTCCTACAAGCTGCTCTTCGTCAACAAGTGCGACAACATCGTGCTCGTCTTTGAGCAGAGCTCCCGTTCCCCCGCGCTCTGCAAGCAGGAGGTCTCCCAGTTCATGGAGGTCTTCGGCAAGGCGCTCGCGGACGACGGGCTGCTCGAGTTCATCAGCATCGGCGTTGGCAGGGCCTACCCCGACACTGCGGACCTGTGGAAAAGCTGCTCCGAAGCCAAGCGCGCCGCCGGGTGCGGTGCGGTGGGCGGGGTGCGGGTCCACTATTTCGAGGACATGGGCGTCTACCGCTTCCTCTCCTGCGACACCCTCCAGAACGAGCTGCAGTCTTTCTACACCGAGACCCTCAAGGTGCTGGTCGATTACGACCGCGACCACGATTCCGAGCTCGTGCGGACGCTCCAGACCTACTTCAAGTGCGGGGGCAACCTCAAAAAACTTGCGGAGGAGCTGGGCGTCCACTACAACACCGTCGCCTACCGCATCCAGCGGATCAAGGAACTTGCCGGCGTGAGCTTCGACAACGCAGACCAGCTCCTCAATCTGCAGATCGCGCTGAAAATTTATGATGTGCAGAGAGACAGATGAAGGCGCGGTCCCGGCATTGGAGGTCTGCCACAGCCTGCGCAGATCGATCCCCGCCGGGGGCTGTCCCGCAACCGTTCACTCCGTTTTCGACCGGGCGGTCAACCTTGTCACTCCCCTCGGGCTCGTGACGCTGCTTCCCAAATGCCGTCCGCTCTACCCCTTTTCGGTGCGCATCGACACCGACGTTCCCTTCCCCGCCCTCGGGCTGCGGCCCGATATGAGCGCGATGCTCCTGCCGGGGGAGGCGGTCGCCGGAAGGCTGCGCGTGGACCTGGCGGATGCCGCCGCCACAGACCTCTCAGTGCTCGAACACAACGAGCTGATCGTCCCGCACGACCTGCCCGACCGGCTTGAACGGCTCGCGCGGGTCATCGGCGGGGAGGGCAAGCCGGAGGGCATGGCGCCGCTCGTCTTCCACCTGGAGGAGGGTTCCTCCGCGGATTATGCGGAGCGGTTCCCCCACAACCACTACACCGCTTTCCTGCTTCCCCGCGTCCGGCGCCTCTTCGACGCGCTGCGCACGGGGCAGATCGCGGAGATTTCCGCGGCGGCCGGCGCGATGGCCGGCTGCGGGCCGGGACTCACCCCCTCTTCCGACGACTTTCTGTGCGGGATGATGGCGGCGATGCTCGCCCGGGGCGGCGCCAGGGGCCGGGTGCTCCGCACGATGGACATCACCCAGCGCATGGGCTGCGCCGCGCGGGTCAAAACCAACGTCATCAGCGGCAGCTTCCTCATCCGCTCGTCGCAGGGCCTGCTCTCCGCGGACGTGCTCGACACGGTCGGGCAGCTCTTTTCAAACGGACCCCCGCAGTCGCTGGAAAGCGCTGCTTCCAGAGTCATTGCCTTTGGGGAGACGTCCGGGACGGACATCCTCAGCGGCATCTATTTCGGCGCAAAAATCTAACATATTGGAGGAATCGGCATTGGTTAAGCTGGATATCAAGCAGAATACCTATTACGACTCGGTAACCCTCATGCTCATCTCCAAGGACCTCAAGAAACTCGACGGCGTCGAGGAGGCCCTCGTCGGCATGGGCACCGATCTCAACCGGGACATCGCCCACAACCTCGGGCTTGTGACGCCTGAGTTCGAGACGATCACCGCCAACGACTTTTTCGTCGCCATCAAGTGCGAAAACGACGGCGTCATGGCCGCCGCCCTTGCGAAGGTTGACGAGCTGCTGACCAAAAAGAAGGAGAACAGCAGCGCCAACTACTATCCGCCGACCCTCTCCTCCGCCATCAAGATGGATGACCAGCTCAACCTGGCGATCATCTCCGTCCCCGGCAAGTATGCCGCCGGCGTCGCGGACGAGTGCCTCGACCACGACATCAACGTCATGCTCTTCAGCGACAACGTCACGATCGAGGAGGAGAAGCGCCTCAAGGAAAAGGCCGTCTCCAAGGAGCTGCTCATGATGGGCCCCGACTGCGGCACCGCGATCATCAACAACGTCCCGCTCGCGTTCGCGAACGTCATCCGCCCCGGCGACATCGGCATCGTCGGCGCCTCCGGCACCGGCACCCAGGAGCTCTCCTCGCTGATCGGCCAGTTCGGCGGCGGCGTCTCGCAGGTCATCGGCACCGGCGGGCGCGACCTCAAGATCGAGATCGGCGGCCTCATGATGACCTTCGCGCTCGACGCCCTCATCCAGGATCCCAAGACCAAGGTCATCGCGCTGACCTCCAAGCCTCCGGCCGAGGAAATCGCGGATAAGATTCTGAAGCAGGCCGCCGCCTCCGGCAAGCCGGTCGTCGTCTGCTTCGTCGGCGGCGATCCCGAGCAGGTCAAGAAGTACGGCCTCATCCCCGCCCTCTCCCTCGAGGACGCGGCCCGCAAGGCGGTTGCGCTCTCAAAGGGCGAGCCGGTCGTCGACTTCACCGGCTTCTCGGCCCCTGACGGCGAGATCGATGCGATCGTCAAGGCGGAGATCGCCAAATTCGCCCCCACGCAGAAGTACGTCCGCGGCCTCTACACCGGCGGTACCCTCTGCGACGAGGCGATGAAGATGCTCACCAAGGCGTTCGGCGGCGTCTACTCCAACATCCCGCTGAAGCCCGAATTCAAGCTCGAGGACGTCAACGTGGGCGTCGAGAACACCTGCCTCGACTACGGCGACGATGACTTCACCCGCGGCCGCCCGCACCCGATGATCGACCCGTCCCTGCGCGCCGAGCGCGTGGTCAAGGAGTCGCTCGACCCGTCGGTCGCCGTCATCCTTGCGGACTGCGTCATCGGCTACGGCTCCCATCCCAATCCGGCCGAGGACCTCGCCGACGCGATCCGTACCGCCAAGGCGAACGCCGAGAAGGACGGCCGCTACCTGAGTGTCATCACCTCCGTCTGCGGCACCGAGGAGGACCCGCAGTCCCTCTCCAAGACGCAGCAGCAGCTGCGCGACGCGGGTGCGGTCGTGATGCCCACCAACTCGCAGGCGACCCGCCTTGTTGAGCGGATCATCTCGAACATCAAGTAAGGGGGTCAGGAACATGAGCAAACTCAACGAACTCTTCAATAAAAAGCTGCACATCGTCAACCTGGGCATCGAGTCCTTCTACGAGGATCTCAAGACCCAGAAGCAGGAAGCGATCCACGTCGACTGGAAGCCGGTCGCGGGCGGAAACAAGAAGATGGCGTCCCTGCTCGGGATGCTCAAATAAAATCTTCGCGGTTCAATTCACAAATTTCAGATAACAGGAGGAATTTACAATGACGTTGGGCGAAAAGATCAACCAAGCCAACGCGGAGGCGTTAAAACGCATCCTCGGCGCGCAGCCGACGCTCGTCGGGATGGGCACCGCCGGAGAGGACATCCCCGGCATGACCAAGAAGACCATCCTTCACGCCGGCCCGCCCGTCACATGGGATAAAATGTGCGGCCCGGTCCGCGGCGCCGTCATCGGCGGCCTCATCTATGAGGGCCTCGCCGCCAACAAGGAGGAGGCCGAAAAGCTGGCCGCCTCGGGCGAGATCACCTTTGACTCCTGCCACCACCACAACGCGGTCGGCCCGATGGCCGGTATCGTGACCTATTCGATGCCCGTCTGGAAGGTCGTCAACAAGACCTCCGGCAACTACGCCTACTGCACCGTGAACGAGGGTCTCGGCAAGGTGCTCCGCTTCGGCGCCTTCGGCGACGAGGTCATCGACCGCCTGAAATGGATCCAGAACGAGTTCTACCCGATCGTCAAGGAGGCCCTTGCCATCCACGGCGAGATCAACCTCAAGACGATGATCGCGCAGGTCCTGCAGATGGGCGACGAGGGCCACAACCGCAACAAGGCCGGCACCTCCCTGCTGATCCGTGAGCTCGCTCCCGCGATCGCACAGACCCACTTCCCGCTGGAGAAGATCGTCAAGGTCCTCGAGTTCCTCAACTCCAACGACCACACCTTCCTGAACCTCACGATGCCCGCCTGCAAATCCACCATGGATCCCGTGGGCGACATCCCCTTCTGCACCATCGTCTACACGATGGCCCGCAACGGAACGGAATTCGGCATTCGCGTCTCCGGCTTCGGCAACCGCTGGTTCACCGCTCCGGCGGAGATCATCGACGGCCTCTACTTCCCCGGCTACACCCAGGCGGACGCCAACCCGGATGTCGGCGACAGCTGCATCACCGAGACCACCGGCATCGGCGGCTTCTGCATGGCGGCGGCTCCCGCGATCGTCCAGTTCGTCGGCGGCACCGTGGCCGATTCGATCAAGTACTCCACCCAGATGTATGAGATCACCGAGGGCGAGGGCAACACCTACCAGATTCCGGCCCTCAATTTCCGCGGCAGCGCCACCGGCATCGACATCCGCAAGGTCATCGAGACCGGCATCCGCCCGATCATCAACACCGGTATCGCCCACAAGGACATGGGCGTCGGCCAGGTCGGCGCAGGCATCGTCAGCCCGCCGATGAAGTGCTTCGAGGACGCGCTCGAGGCGTGCGGCGAGTGGATGGAATAATTCCCTCCCCTCTCCCGTATCCTGTCCCCGCAGGGGCAAATAAACAGTCGTTAAATACCCTACATAAACTACATTCTAAGGAGGCAATTTTATGAGCAAGTGGAGCGACGTGAAAATCTATGACCTGAGCATCCCGATTGGTATCCTCACCCCGCCGTGGCCGACCTATGAGCCCATGCAGATGAAGTTCTTCAAACGCCTGGCGCCGAACGGTGCGAACGGCCAGCTGGTGACCCATTCCAACCATGTCGGCACCCATCTCGACGGCCCCCTGCATTTTGATACCGCCGGCCGTGACATCGCGTCCCTCGAACTGACCAAGCTGTGCGCCCCCGGCGTCGTGGTCGACCTGTCCGATATGGCGCAGGATTTCGGCATCTACACCCCGAAGGACATCACCGACCGCTGCGAAGTCAAAAAAGGCGATATCCTGATCATCAACACCGGCTACCACAAATACGGCTTTGACCAGCCGACCGCCGACGAGCGCCGCTACATGCTGCGTCACCCCGGCCCGTCGATGGACTTCGTTCAGTGGGTCCGCGACATGGAAATCAAGTGGATCGGCGTCGACTGCGGTTCCGCGGACCATCCGATGAACACCAAGATCCGTGACTGGGAGCCCAAGGAGGCCGAGGCCTGCGACGCGATCTTCATGGAGCGCTATGGCAAGCACCTCAACGAGATCTACGAGTGGCCGAAGAACTACCAGGCCATGCACATCCAGCTCTTCTGCCAGCCCTACGAGGCGATCCACGCCGAGTGCCTGGGCGGTCAGATCGACGAGCTGAGCAACCAGCGCTGCGTCATCGGCTGCTTCCCCTGGAAGTTCACCGAGGGCGAGAGCTGCATCAGCCGTATCGTTGCCTTCACCGGCTTCGACGATGTCTGATTGATCTCTCCGTAAACTACGGTTCGTGTCTTCCTCACGGCTGCGGCCG
>NZ_CABUCJ010000037.1 GCF_902490045.1 uncultured Anaerotruncus sp. | reverse complement strand
CCGCTTCGCCGTTCAGAGGGATCACTCGAAGAGATCAAGCTCCACGGGACAGTGGTCGCTGCCGAAAATTTCCGCGCGGATCCTGCTGTCCCTAATTTCGCCGCGCAGCCGTTCGGAGACGAGGAAATAGTCGATGCGCCAGCCCGCGTTGTTGGCGCGGGCGTGGTACATGTAGGACCACCAGGAGTAGGCGCCCGCCGCGTCGGGATAGAGGGCGCGGAAGCTGTCGACAAAGCCGCTCGCGAGCAGCTCGGTGAGCTTCTGGCGCTCCTCGTCGGTGAAGCCCGCGTTTCCCCGGTTGGGCTTGGGGTTTTTCAAGTCGATCTCCTCGTGCGCCACGTTGAGGTCGCCGCAGATGACGACCGGTTTTTTTTCGTCGAGCGCCGTCACATAGGCGCGGAAGGCGTCCTCCCACTCCATGCGGTAGTCGAGCCGGGTCAGCTCCCGCTGGGCGTTGGGGGTGTAGACGGTGACGAGGTAGAAGTCCTCAAATTCAAGGGTGATGGCGCGGCCCTCCCCGTCGTGTTCGGGGAGCCCGATGCCGCAGGCCACCGAGAGCGGCGGGATGCGGGTAAACACCGCCGTGCCGGAATAGCCCTTGCGCACCGCGCTGTTCCAGTACTGCCGGTAGCCGGGCAGGTCAAGGTCGGCCTGGCCGGGCTGCATCTTCGTCTCCTGCAGGCAGAAGACGTCCGCGTTTTCCGCGTTGAAAAAATCAAGAAAGCCCTTGCCCAGGCAGGCGCGCAGGCCGTTGACGTTCCAGGATATCAGTTTCATACGGCAAAGTCCTTTCGGAAAATTTCTTTTTCCCAGCATAACAGAATCCGCGGCAAAACGCAATTTACTTTGCCTGGAAAATCTGCTATGATAGTCTACCGGAAAGAGGTGTCGCAATGGAGATTTTTGAGGTGCGTGGAGAGCGGGAACGCTTCCGGGACCTGCTGCTCTTCGCGGACCCCTCGTGGGAGATGGTCATGCGCTACCTGCCGCATGGGTTCATGCTCGCCGCGCGGGAGGGGGACGCCGTCCTCGGAGAGATCGTGACGGTGCCGGTGGAAGCCGGCTGGGAGATCAAGAACCTCGCCGTCGCCGACCCGTTCCACCGCCGGGGGATCGGCGGCGCGCTGGTGCGCGCGGCGCTCGCGCGGCTGCCGGACGGCGCGGCGGTGTGGGTTGGCACGGGGGATTTTCCCTCCACGGTCGGGTTTTACGAGTCCTGCGGATTTAAACGGAGCCATGTCGTCAAGAATTTCTTTACCGACAACTACCCGGAGCCGATCTATGAAGGGGACAGCCAGTGCGTCGACATGCTCTATCTCACGCAGGTGAAGGGGGCGTGTCCCGCGGGCCCCTATGAGACGGGGATCGAGGGCTGCCGCATCCGGTTTGCCGGAACCGGCGACCTGGCGCTGATTCTGGACTTTATCAAAAAGCTCGCCGAATACGAGGGCATGCTCGGCGAGGTGGTCGCCACCGAGGACCTGCTGCGCGAATGGATTTTTGAAAAGCGGAAGGCGGAGGTCCTGATCGCGGAAAAGGACGGGGCCCCCGCCGGGTTCGCGCTCTTCTTCCACAACTTCTCCACCTTCCTCGGGCGCGCGGGGCTCTATCTGGAGGACCTCTTCGTACTGCCCGGGCTGCGCGGCGCCGGCATCGGGAAGGCCCTGCTCGCGCGGCTGGCGGCGCTCGCCGTCGAACGCGGCTGCGGCCGGGTCGAATGGTGGTGCCTCGACTGGAACAGGCCCTCGATCGGGTTTTACCGTTCGCTCGGCGCGCGGGCGATGGACGACTGGACCGTCTACCGCCTGACGGGGGACGCGATGAAGGCGCTCGCGGAGACGGCGGACGGCTGACGCGGAACAAAAACGCATTTCCACATGCGGGGAGGCAGAGTGTGATGAAAATCGGACTGGTCCTGGAGGGCGGCGGCATGCGCGGGCTCTATACCAACGGCGTGCTCGACTGCCTGATGGACAACCATTTTGAGGCGGACTACGTGATCGGCGTGTCCGCGGGCGCGTGCAGCGGGGTCAGCTACGTGTCGGGTCAGCGGGGGCGCAGCTACCGGGTCAATACCGGCTATGTGGACGACAAGCGGTATGTGGGCTTTGAGAGCCTCGTCAAAACCAGGTCGATGTTTGGGATGGACTTCATCTTCGACGAGATCCCGAACTGGCTCGACCCCTTCGACTACGAGGCGTTTCTGGCCTCGCCAGTCGAGTTTGTCACCGGCGTGACCGACGCGGATACCGGCAGGCCGGTCTACTTCACCAAGGAGGCCGTCCGGCCGGGGGACAGCACCCTGCTGCGCGCCTCCTCGTCGATCCCTGTGTTTTCGCCCGTGGTGGAATTCATGGGGGGACGCTACCTCGACGGCGGCACCTCCGACCCGATTCCGGTGCAGAAGGCGCTGGACGACGGCTGCGACCGGGTGGTCGTGGTGCTGACCCGCGACCGCTCCTACGAGAAATCGCCCGAGGGCATCCGCCCGGTCTACCGGCATATCTTCCACGATTCGCCGGGCATGGTGCACACCCTCGACATCCGCCACGAGGTCTACAACCGGGAGCTCGACCGGGTGCGGCGGCTCGAGCGGGAGGGGCGGGCGATCGTGATCGCGCCCGACCGCCCCGTGACGATCGGGCGGTTTGAAAAGGACCTCAAAAAGCTGGAGGCCCTCTACAAGACGGGGATGCTCGACGCGCAGCTCGCGATGCCCCGCCTGCATGCGTGGGCCCGGGAGAGGAGCGCGGAAAATGGCAAAGCTGAGTGATCTGCCGGACACCGGCAGGACGCCGTCTGCCCGAAAAGGGGAAGGCGAAGCTCCGGACCTTCCACAAATCACCCGGGAGGGCGCGGGAACGACCTATCTGGTGATCGGCGCGGGCGGCACGGGCGGCTGCATCGGCGGATATCTGGCCGACGCGGGGCGCGACGTGACGCTGGTCGCGCGCGGAAAGCACCTCGAGGCGATCCGGAGGGACGGACTGGTCCTGCACGGGACCCGGCGCGGGGAGCTGCGGGTCCCCGCCTGCACCGCCGGGGAATTCACCGGGCGCGCGGACGTGATCTTCGTCTGCGTCAAGGGCTACTCGGTGGAGGAGATTCTCCCGCTTGTCGAACGCGCGTCGGATGAGCGGACCGTCGTGATTCCCATCCTGAACGTCCTGGGCGCCGGGGAGCGGATGGCGGCCCGGCTGCCCGGCCGCACGGTGACCGACGGCTGCATCTATATCGTCGGTTATATCTCCGCGCCCGGAGAGGTCACCCAGTCGGGGGAGGTCTTCCGGATCGTCTTCGGCGAGCGGGAGGGGAACGCCCATGCGGCGCGCCTTCAGGAGATCGCGGAGGAGCTGCGCGGCGCGGACATCGACGCGGTGGTTTCGGACGATATCCGCCGCGACGCCTTCCGCAAATTCATGCTCGTCTCCCCGATGGCGGCGGCGGGCGCTTATTTTGACCTGCCGATGGGCGGCCTGCAGGCGCCGGGAGAGCCGCGCGAATTCTTCAAGTCGCTCGTGCGGGAGCTGTCGGCCATCGCGGACGCGAAGGGCTACCGCTATCCCGTGGACATGCTCGCCGACGGCCTGCGCCGCATCGACGCCATGAGCCCTGACACGACCGCCTCCATGCAGAAGGACCTCAAAAGGGGCGGCGCAAGCGAAGTGGACGGGCTTGTCGCCGAACCGGTACGCATGGCCCGCGCGCTCGGGATTCCCGCCCCGAGCTACGAGAGGGCGGCGGCCCGTTTGGGCGGGCGCTGACCGGGGGAGAACTTTCGGGAAAGTTCCCCCGGCCCCCTTCAAAGTTTTGGTTCAGGCCGGCCGCGCCCGGTCGGTCGTGGGCGCGCCCCGTGAGGCATTGCCGGGGAACCTCCGCCCGCACCCCCTGTGGGAAAGCGGCTTGCCGTTTTTTGCCGCGCGGAGTATAATGGGGAAAAACAGAAAGGAAGTCTGTGGAATGATCCCGACGATGGAAGAGGCGCAGGCCCTGCTGGAAAAGTACAACAAAGAGGCGTTCCACCTGCGCCACGCGGCGATCGTCAGCGGCGTGATGGGGTATTTCGCGGAGGAATACGACCCCGGCCGCGTGGAGTACTGGAAGGTGGTCGGCCTGCTGCACGACCTCGACTTTGAGCTTTACCCGGAGGAGCACTGCGTCAAGTCGCAGGAGCTGATGCGCGAAGAGGGGCTCGACGAGGGGATTATCCATTCCACGGCGAGCCACGGCTTTGGTCTCTGCTGCGACATCAAGCCGGAGCACATCATGGAAAAGATTTTGTTTGCCACCGACGAGCTCACCGGGCTGATCGGCGCGGCGGCGATCATGCGCCCCTCCAAAAGCGTCGTCGACCTCGAGACCAAATCGGTGAAGAAGAAGTTCAAGGACAAAAAATTCGCGGCGGGCTGCTCGCGCGAGGTCATCTCGCAGGGCGCGGAGATGCTCGGCTGGGAGCTCGACGAGCTGATCGAACGGACGATCCTCGCCATGCGCAGCCTGATGGGCACGATGGAAATCTGACCGCCGCCCCGGCAGGCCCGACAGACGGCCCGCCGGACCACGGGGACCTCTGTAAGATGGCCGGAAACGGGAAGCCGTTTTCGGCCATCTTTCCTTGTGCGGCGGGCCGCGGTGTGATAGAATGGGGACAGGAATCAGGCCGCCCCGCGCAGGCGGGACAGCCTTGGAAAGGTGGGAAAACCATGGCAAAACGGGTGTTTTTGATCGTGCTGGACAGCGTGGGCATCGGCGAGGAGCCGGACGCGGCCGCCTACGGCGACGAGGGCAGCCACACGCTGCGCGCCTGCTGGCAGTCGGGAAAGCTCTCGGTGCCCAACCTGCAAAAGCTGGGGCTCTATAACATCGAGGGGGTCGGCTGCGGCGAGCCGGTGGAGCGTCCGCTCGGCGCCTTCGCGCGCATGCGCGAATCGTCCGCCGGAAAGGACACGACGATCGGCCACTGGGAGATCGCGGGCATCGTCTCCCCAAAGCCGATGCCGACCTACCCGGACGGCTTCCCCCCCGAGATCATCCGCGAATACGAGCGGCTGACGGAGCGCGGGGTGCTCTGCAACAAGCCCTATTCGGGCACGCAGGTCATCCTCGACTACGGCCGCGCGCATGAGGAGACGGGCGCGCTCATCGTCTACACGAGCGCGGACAGCGTCTTCCAGGTCGCGGCGCACGAGCGGATCGTGCCGGTCAAGCAGCTCTACGAGTACTGCGAGACGGCCCGCACGCTGCTCCAGGGCGAGCACGGGGTGGGCCGCGTCATCGCGCGGCCCTTCGAGGGCAGCTGGCCCGACTACAGGCGCACCTCCAACCGACACGACTTCTCACTGACCCCGCCGCGCGGCACCATCCTCGACAAGCTGCAGGCCGCGGGCCTCGATACGATCGGCGTCGGCAAGATCTACGACATCTTCGCGGGCAAGGGGATCTCCCGGACCAGCCGCATCCAAAATAACGAGGACGGCATGGAGCAGACGATCGCCTGGGCGAAGAAGGCGTTCCACGGGCTCTGCTTCGTGAACCTCGTCGACTTCGACATGGTCTACGGGCACCGCAACGACGTGCCGGGATACACGGCGGCGCTCAACCGCTTTGACGAACAGCTCGGCGAGCTGCTGCCCCTGCTGCGGGAGGACGACGTGCTGATGATCACGGCCGACCACGGCTGCGACCCCTCCACCCCCTCGACCGACCATTCGCGGGAATACGTGCCGCTGCTCGTTTACGGGAGGGAGATCGCGGCGGGGCGTGACCTCGGCACCCGCCCGACCTTCGCGGACACGGGCGAAACGGCGGCGGCGCTGCTGGGCGTCGACGCCGGCTGCGACGGCGAATCGCTCTGCCCGCTGATCCTCGCGCGGGGATAGGCGCGCGGAAGCGAAAACGGGATACACCGGGGGCCGCCGCGCGGCGTCGGCCCCGCTGACCTGAACGAATAAGGAGGAGCAACATGCGCATCTATGACGTGATCATGAAGAAACGCAACGGCGGAACCCTCTCGGACGAGGAGATCGCCTATTTCATCGACGGCTACACGGCCGGCCGCATCCCCGATTACCAGGCGTCCGCCCTGCTGATGGCGATCTGGTTTCAAGGTATGGACGAACACGAGACCGCCGTGCTCACCGACTGCATGGCGCGTTCGGGCGACATGGTGGACCTCTCCGCGATCCCCGGGAGCAAGGTGGACAAGCACAGCACCGGCGGCGTCGGCGACAAGACGACGCTGATCGTCGCGCCCATCGTGGCGGCGTGCGGCGCGCCGGTCGCCAAGATGAGCGGGCGCGGGCTGGGGCACACGGGCGGCACGATCGACAAGCTCGAATCGATCCCGGGCTTCTGCACCTCGGTCGAGCGGGAGCGGTTTTTCCAGATCGTGCGGGACGCCGGCCTTTCGGTCATCGGCCAGACGGGCAACATCGCGCCCGCGGACAAGAAGATCTACGCGCTGCGCGACGTGACCGCCACGGTGGACAGCCTGCCGCTCATCGCCTCGTCGATCATGAGCAAAAAGCTCGCGGCGGGCTCCGACGCGATCGTGCTCGACGTCAAGACGGGCAGCGGCGCGTTCATGAAGACGCTCGACGATTCCATCGGGCTCGCGCAGGCGATGGTGTCGATCGGCGAGCACAACGGCCGCCGCACCATCGCGCTCATCACCGACATGGACCTCCCCCTCGGCCACGCGATCGGCAACTCCCTGGAGGTCATCGAGGCGGTGGATACGCTGCGCGGGCGGGGCCCGGCGGACCTTTCCGAGGTCTGCCTGCAGCTCGCCTCCAACATGCTCGTGCTGGCGGGCAAGGGGGAGCTCGCCGCCTGCCGCGCGATGGCGGAGGAGGCGCTCCGGAACGGCGCGGCCTTTGAAAAGCTGCGCGCGATGGTCGCCGCGCAGGGCGGCGACGTGTCTGTGCTCGACGACACCGAAAAATTCGCCAAGGCGCCGGTCGTGCACGAGGTGCTCTCCCCGGCGGACGGCTATATCTCCCACATGCAGACCGAGCTGTGCGGCATCGCGTCGGTGGCGCTCGGCGCGGGCCGCGCCAGCAAGGAGGACGCGATCGACCTCTCCGCGGGCATCCTGCTCCTCAAAAAGACGGGCGACGCGGTGAAAAAGGGCGAGCCCATCGCGCGGCTGCTGACCTCCCGGCGGGAGCTCGTCCCCGAGGGAGAGCGCCTGCTTCTGGAGGCGGTCGCCTTCTCCGAAACGCGCCCCGCGCCCGAAAAGTTGGTGCTCGCGCGCGTCACCAAGGACGCGGTGGAGAAATTCTGACCGGACGCGGGCGCCCGCCGTCCCGGCAGCCAGGCCGGGGCGGCGGGCTTTTCATTTGCGCGGGGAGAATTTTAGAGGACGGCAGTCCCTTTTGGGGCGTCCCGGGGGTTATAGAGGGAAAGGAGAGGATTGGAATGAAAAAGGTATTCGTATTATGCGCGGCGCTCGTGCTGCTGGCGGGATGCGCGCGGGAACCGGCCGCGGTTCCGCCGGCGCAGAGTGCGGCGGACAGCCCCGCCGCGTCCTCCGGACCCGTCGAGCCCACCGGGCCGGCCGTCCCCGACCTGACCGACTACCCGGCCCTGACCGGGCAATATGTGGACCGCCTGCTCTATTCCGGGGCGGCGGGACGCACCTGGGAAATCCCGTTCAACATCGGCGCGGACGCGCTGGTGGACTACTACGCCCTGCACTACATGGAGGATCTCGGGAAAGAGGCGCCCGCCGAATTCCCGGCGGAGGAGGTCGAGGAATATATCGGGCGGTACTTCGGCGCCGACGCTGTCTCGAGCATGCGCATCCACATCCGCTACGACGAGGCTGCCAACGCCTACCGCTTCGAGGGGCTGGGCGCGGCCTGCACCGCGCAGGTGAACAACGCCGTCCTCGAGGACGGCCTCCTGACGCTCGACTACGACGTCTACGGCCCCCGGGAAGACGGCGTCATCGTCTGGAGCGGCACGGTCAAAATCCGCCTCTCCCCCGACGGCGGCTGGAAGTACGAGGAAAACGAGATGCGCTATCCGATCTATCCCGTCGGCGGCGAGGAGCGGGCGCGGGAGGAGCTCGCGAAGACCTATGTCTACCCGATGATCCCCAGCGGCAGGCTTCTGCAATACGACTGGAGCTCTCCGGCGGAGATGGAGGCGGACGATTTGTTCTTCTATCTCTGCTTCAACAACCTGCTGGGGATGGAGAAGGACTTCGAGGGCTGCTTCGCGCCGGGTGCGACCGCGCCCGCCGCCGAGGTGGAAGCGGCAATCCGGGAATATTTCGACGTGCCGGTGGAATACCTGCGCACCTCCCAGTTCTACCGTGCCGACGGGGACTGCTATGAAATGATCGGCGGCTTCGGCGGAGGCGGCGGGCTCTCCGTGCTGGATTACGCGGAAAAGGACGGCGTGATTGAAATCGCGGTGGGCTCCTACGGCCCCTACGACCAGCCTGACCGGCCGATGCGCGTCGGGCGCCTGACGGTGGAAAAGAAACCGGACGGCGGCTTCCTCTACCGCTCCTACGAGATCGTACACAGCTGGCCGCCCGAACCCATCGCGTTTTTTGCAGAGTAAACCGCCCCGCGCGGCGGGTCTGTGCGTCTAAGACGCACACAGGGACCGGAACGAACGCCTTTCGTTCCGGTCCCTGCTTTTTTGCCGCAGACTTCCGGACGCGGTATATTCAGGCGGCCCGCGCAAAAACTAGCCATTGGCGGCGCTTGCCAAATTCCCCGGCGGGCGCTATAATATACTAAAACAGTATAATTTAATCGTTCCAAAGGAGGGACCCCTATGAATCTACAGAAATGCGCGGTCATCGGCTGCGGCGCGGTCGGCGCGACCACCGCCTACACCCTGCTGGGCAGCGGGCTCTTCTCCGAGCTGGTGCTGCTCGATATCGACCGGAAGAAGGCGGAGGGGGAGGCGATGGACATCGCCCACGGCGTGCCCTTCGTGCGTCCCGTCAACGTCTACGCGGGGGATTACCCCGACCTGTCGGACGCGGGGCTGGTGATCATCACGGCGGGCGCGGCGCAGTCCCCCGGCGAGACGCGCATCGACCTGGTCCGCAAGAACGTGAAGATTTTCCGGTCGATCGTCCCCCAGATCGTCCGCTACAATCAGGACGCCATCCTGCTGGTGGTGGCCAACCCTGTGGACATCCTCACCTATGTGACGCTCAAGCTGTCCGGCTTCCCCGCCTCGCGGGTGATCGGGTCGGGCACCGTGCTGGACACCGCGCGGTTCAAATACCTGCTCGGGGAGCACCTCGAGGTCGACCCGCGCAACATCCACGCCTTCATCATCGGCGAGCACGGGGACACCGAGCTGCCCGTGTGGAGCTCGGCCAACGTGTCGGGCATCGACCTCGCGGATTTCTGCAAGGTGTGCGGCAAGTGCGCCGACATGGCGGGGCTGCACGGCATCTATGAGGAGGTCAAGAACAGCGCCTACCGGATCATTGAGCGCAAGGGCGCGACCAATTACGCGATCGCCAAAGCGGTTCGGCGGATCGCGGAGGCGATCGTGCGGGACGAGAACTCGGTGCTGCCCGTATCGGGGCTGGCGGACGGGCACTATGGGCTGCACGACCTCTGCCTCGGGCTGCCCGCGATCGTGGGCCGGGAGGGGATCAAGCAGATCCTCGATTTCCCGCTCGACGAGACGGAGCACCGGGCGCTGGAGGCGTCCGCAGCGGCGCTATCCGAGGTCCTCGCGGAGATTACGCTTGATTAGCACTCTAATATATAGAGTGCTAAAAATTCACGGTTTATTCATAAATGATGCGTTGCTTTGTAACAATCCCGGGTTATACTAAAGCCAATGAAACAAGAAAGAGCGCCGGGCACAGGCGCCGGGAAAGAAGATGATTGCCATGTGCCGTAACATCCTGGGAACTCATAATCCGGGTTGAACAACACGAGAACACAACATCTGAAGGGGGATTTTATCATGTTTGACCTGATGCCTTTTGAACGCAGAACCAGAAACCTGTCCAACTTCTTCGACGCCTTTGACAAGACCTTTTTCAGCGATTTCCCGGCGAGCTTCTCCGAGATTCGCACCGATATCCTCGATAAGGGCGACAAGTTCGTCCTCCAGGCCGAGCTGCCCGGCTTCGACAAGGAGGACATCAGGATCGACCTGAACGGCGACACCCTTTCGATCTCCGCCGAGCACAAGGCCGAGAGCGAGGAGAAGAAAGAGGACGGCTACGTCCGCCGCGAACGCCGCTACGGCTCTTTCGCGCGCAGCTTCGACGTTTCCGGCATCGACGTCGAAAAGATCGGCGCCGAATACAAAAACGGCGTGCTCGAGCTCGAGCTGCCCAAGAAGCTCCCCGCCCAGCCGCAGGCCCGCCAGATCGAGCTCAAATAAGCCTTCGGGCTTTTGGAATTCCCCCGCCCGCCTCCGCGGGCGGGGGTTTTTGCATCTTTCCGCAAATATTTTCCCGGATGCGACTTTTTTGCCGCAAATTTATGCTATAATAAGCGCAGGCAATTGGCCAAAGCCAATTGCGCCCGCCTGCGGCGGGCAGCGTAAGACAGACCGCAAAGACCGAACCATATCAATCGAGGTGAAGGAATGGCAAGCGACAGCAAATTCGCGGTGCTTATCGACGCCGACAACATATCGGGAAAATATATCAAGATCATTCTGGACGAGATCTCAAACGACGGGATCGCCACCTATAAGCGCATCTACGGCGACTGGACAAGCCCCGCGCTCGTCTCGTGGAAAAACGTCCTGCTCGACAACTCCATACTGCCCATCCAGCAGTACAGCTACACCACCGGCAAGAACTCGACCGACTCGGCCATGATCATCGACGCGATGGATATCCTCTATTCAGGCCAGGTGGACGGCTTCTGCATCGTCTCGTCGGACAGCGATTTCACCCGGCTGGCCGCGCGCCTGCGGGAGAGCGGCATGACCGTCGTGGGCATGGGGGAGCGCAAAACCCCCAAATCGTTCATCTCCGCCTGCAACCGGTTCAAATACCTCGACATCCTCGCGACCGCCGAGCAGAAGGAACCGGAAAAACCCGCCCAGCCGGAAAAGCCCAAACAGCAGCCCAAGCAGGAGAAGGCCAAGCCCGCCCCCAGGCAGGAGGCGAAGCCCGAACCCAAGCCGGATCCGGAACCCGCGCCCGATCCCTGCCCCGAGCCGGAGGAGAAGCAGATGACCGGCCTGCGCACGATCAAAAAGGCGATCCGCACGATCGTGGCGGAAAACTCGGACGAGGACGGCTGGCTCTTCATCGGCACGATCGGCAACCTGCTCGTCAAGCGGTATCCCGACTTCGACGTGCGCAACTTCGGCTTCTCCAAGCTCACCCCCTTCATCGAGTCGCTCGACCTCTTCGACATCAAGAGCGTGCGCACCCGCGACAGCAGCGTCAAGCTCATCTATGTGAAGCTCAAATAATTGGGGAAAGGCCGCCGCATCGCGCGGCGGCCTTTTTTGATCTTCCTTTTTCTCTTGTAAAAAGGAAGCGAAAAATACGCCTGAAGGACTGGGCGTTCCGCGCTTTGCGAAGCGCGGCGCGGGGCTCTGCCCCGCGGCCCCGCCGCCTTTGAAAAGGCGGGCGAAACTTTTGAATAGGGCGGGCGAAATTTTTACTGTTAGGGGGTGGCGGCATGGAACTGGCGCTGCCGTGCGGCGCGGCGTATGTGCTGCGCGCCCTGCGCGCGGCGGGCCACGAGGCTTACGTCGTGGGCGGCTGCGTGCGCGACAGCCTGCTCGGCCGCGTGCCGGTCGATTGGGATGTGACCACCTCCGCGCTTCCGGAGGAGACGAAGGCGGTGTTTTCCGGGGCGCCCGTCATCGAGACGGGCATCCGCCACGGCACCGTGACCGTGCTGGTCGACGGCGAACCCGTCGAAATCACCACCTACCGGGTGGACGGCCCCTATTCCGACGGCCGCCGCCCCGATTCGGTCGCCTTTACCCGCAGCCTCCGGGAGGACCTCGCCCGCCGCGATTTCACGGTAAACGCCATGGCATGGTCGCCGGAGACCGGCCTTGCCGACCCGTTCGGCGGCGCGGACGACCTGCGCGGCGGCGTGATCCGCTCTGTCGGGGACCCGGCGCGGCGGTTTCAGGAGGACGCGCTGCGCATTCTGCGCGCCCTGCGCTTTTCGGCGGCGCTCGGCTTTTCGGTCGAGGTCAAAACCGCCGGCGCCCTGCGTGCGGGCCGCGCGCTGCTTGGAAAGGTGTCGGCGGAGCGGATCACGGCGGAGCTTGTGAAGCTCGTGTGCGGAGAAAACGCCCCCGCCGTCCTGCGGACGTTTCCCGAGGTGATCGCGCAGGTCCTGCCCGCGTGGGACTGCGACCCGGGCGCGCTCGGACGCGCGCCCGCCGACCCGCCGGTGCGGCTGGCGATGCTTTTTTCCTCGGAGGCGGACGCGGAAGCCGCCCTGCGCCGCCTGAAATTCGACCACAGGACGCTTCGCGCCGTAAAGGCCCTTCTCGCCTTCCGGTCCGCGCCGCTTGGGGAGGACCGCCCGGCGGCGCGGCGGATGCTGCGCGCCGTCGGCCCGGAAGGATTCCGTCGTCTGCTGGCGATGCGCGCGGCGTACGGGGAGCCGCTCGCCGGCGTGGAGCGCACGCTCGGGGAGGTGCTCGCGGACGGCGACTGCTGGTCGCTCGACGCGCTCGCGGTAAAGGGCGGGGATTTGCTCGCGGCGGGCGTGCCCGCCGGACCGGAGCTCGGACGCACCCTTTCCGCACTGCTCGACGCGGTGGTCAACGGGCGCTGTCCGAACGAGCGCGCCGCGCTCTTGAAGCTTGTTTGCCCTCATTAAAAATTTCGCCGCTTCCCTTTTTTGAGAATCACAAGGGGCGGTTCCCATCGGGAACCGCCCCTTTCCTCTTTCAATTTACTTCGCCGCGCCGTCGACCGTCTGCTGGATGACGCTCCGCATCATCTCCTTGGTCATCGCGCCGGGCGCATAGCCGAAGACGGTGCCGTCCGCCGAAATCATGAAGGTCGTCGGGAAGGCGCTGATGCCGTACTGGGCGAAGACGCCGCCCGTCGTGTCCATCACGGTCGGGAAGGTGTAGCCCTTGTCGGAAAGGAAGGCCGCGATCTCCTCGGGCGATTTGTCCTGCCCGTAGGGGTTTTCGTCCGTCTTGGGATTGGCGACGCCCAAAAAGATCACGTCGCCGGAGTTTTCGCCGTACTCCTTGTAGAGCTCTTCGATGTGGGGCATCTCCTGCTGGCAGGGCGGGCACCAGGTCGCCCAGAAGTTGAGGAAGACCACCTTGCCCTTGTAGTCAGAGAGGGTGTGGGTGACGCCGCTCTGGTCGACGAGGGTGAAGTCGGGCGCGGCCGGAGCGTCCGGCGCCTCCTCCCCGGAGGACGCCGCGGAGGAGGGCGATTCGCCCGAAGCGGGGGCCTCGGAGGAAACGGGCGCGGCGGGCTCGCTCTGGGAGACGCCGGAATCGGGGATGCGCGGAGCGCTCAGGTAGCTGGTGATACCGTTCATCCAGCCGGTGAAGGTCATGATTCCGATGACGATGAGCAGCACGCCGCCCGCCTTGATCGTGTATTTCATGAGCTTCTGGTTGCGGCGCAGGAAGCCGAGCGCCTGGGTGGTGAAGAGGCCGAGCGCGAGGAAGGGCAGCACAAAGCCGAGCGCGTAGACCAGCACGAGCAGGTTGCCCGCGAGGGCGCTTTTCGCGCCCGAGGCGAGGATGAGCACCGACGAGAGGGCGGGGCCGACGCAGGGGGTCCACGCGAAGGAGAAGGTGAAGCCCATGATGAAGGCGGCGGCGGGATTCATCTTTTTGCCGGCGACGTTGAGGTGAAATTTGTGCTCCCGCTGGAGGAATTTGAGCTCGAAGAAGCCGACCTGCACGAGGCCGAGCAGGAGGATGACGATGCCGCCGATGCGGGAAAAGAGGGCGCGGTGCCCGCTGAAGAAGGTGCCGACGGCGGTGAAGCCGATGCCCAGCAGGAAGAACGCGAAGGAGATCCCCAGCACAAAGAAGAGGGTGTGCAGCATCACCCTGCTCCGCCTGTAGACGGGATTGCCGTTTTCGTCCCGTTCGCCGCTGCCCGCGAGATAGCTGACGTAGATGGGGATGAGCGGAATGACGCAGGGGGAGAAGAAGGAGAGCAGCCCCTCCAGGAAGACGAGGAGAAAACTGATGTGTTCGGTGGCGGCAAAGCCCGGCATACGGATTCCTCACAATCTGTAATTTAAATTATTGCAGTTAGGATAGTGCTATTATATCCGGTCGAGGAAAATTTGTCAACCGCCCGGGCAGGATAAAAGATGACGGAATTGTAAATTCTCGGGAGCGGTTCGCATTTTGCACGGATTATGCTATAATAAGCGCAGGCAATCGGCTTTCGCCGATTGCGCGCGGCTGCGCCGGCGCAGGGAACCGGCGGCGCCGACCGCCGCGGAAAGAGAACCGGGCCGCCCGCGCGGCCTTTTTCATAGACAAGGGGACAAGCCCATGTGCCAATACCAGCAGGAGGCGCCGGAATTCCGGCCCGGCCCGGCGGAGGCCGCCTCGCGCCTGCGGATGCAGAGCGCGCTGCTTTCGCTCACCATCATCGTCAATATCCTCTGCCTCTACCTCGTCCAGTCGGACACGGTCATCGGCTGGATCGTCGGCGCGCTCGACCGGGCGGGCGCGGGGGAGCGCGGCTTTGCCATCGCCAACGAGCTTTTCTCGCTGGCGACCTACCTGACCGTCTTCCTGCTGCCCTACCTCGCCTACGCGAAGGTGCTCGGCTTCCGGCTGCGCCGGGTGCCGCACGACCCGCCCCATCCGCCCATCCTCGCCGCCTCGGCGGCGGTCGTGCTCGGGCTGTCGGTCGTCGGGGTGCTTCTTTCGCTGGCCGCGTCGATCTTTTTTTCCTTCTTCGGGCTTCTGCCCGCCGACCTGCCGATGGAGATTCCCGGCGACCCGCTGGCCGCCGCGCTCTATGTCTTCAACGCCACCGCCCTGCCCGCGCTCATCGAGGAGTTCACCTACCGCGGCGTGGTGCTCGGTTCCCTGCGCCCCTTTGGGGACCGGTTTGCGATCGTCGTGTCGGCGCTGCTCTTCGGGCTGCTCCACCGCAATATGGTCCAGTTCCCCAACGCCTTTCTGCTGGGCGCGGCGCTCGGCTACTTCATGGTCAAGACCAACTCGATCTGGACGAGCATGGCCATCCACTTCCTCAACAACCTCCTGGTCGTCCTGCTCTCGATCGTGACGGTGAACATGAGCGACCTGGGGGTGCTGGCCCTGCAGGGGCTGGAATTCATCGTCTACCTGGCCGCCGGCGGGATCGGCTTCTGGTATCTCTTCCAGAAGCTCTCGCTCGACGGTTCGCTGCGTCCCTGCGACTGCCCGCTGCGGGAGCGGACCCGCTACCGCAGGTTCTTCCTGAGCTTCCCGATGCTCCTGCTGCTGGCGCTCTACCTGCGAATCTTCTACCTGAGCTTTACAAGGATGTGACCGACATGCCAACCGACGAATCCTACATGTCCCTCGCGCTCGAGCTGGCGCGGGAGGCCGCGAAGCTGGGCGAGGTGCCGGTGGGCGCGGTTGCGGTGTGGGACGGCGAGGTCGTCGGCACCGGCTTCAACCGCCGCGAGACGGGCAAAAACGCGCTGGCCCACGCCGAGCTGGAGGCGATCGACGCGGCCTGCCGCAGGCTGGGCGGCTGGCGGCTGCACCGGTGCGACCTCTACGTCACCCTCGAGCCCTGCCCGATGTGCGCGGGCGCGATCGTCAACGCCCGCATCCGCCGGGTGGTGTTCGGCGCGCGCGACCCCAAGGCGGGCTGCTTCGGCTCGGTGAGCGACTTTGCGGCGCTTCCCTTCAACCACCGCCCTGAGGTGGTCGGGGGCGTGCTCGCGGAGGCCTGCGCGGCGGAACTTTCCGCCTTCTTCCAAAGATTGCGTAACTGCCGATAAAAAAATCAAATCGGACACAATATCTTGTGTCCGTTCATAGTTTGTTCACCATTGGGGAGGGCGGATATGTTATAATGCTTTTTAGAAACTTAGCGTTTCTAAGTTAATCCCCCCTCCTTGATTTTATCTCCAGATCACTTCACCTGTCAGCGGGCCGCGAGGCTCGTCTTTTTTTTGCCCCGCGCCCTTTGGCGGCGGGGCCGGCGCAAAAACCGCCTCCTGCGGCGCGGGGGGCGGTTTTTTTAGTCCAGCAGCGGCAGCTTGCCGCAGTAGCGGTAGCTGTGCAGGTAGTCCTCCGCGAGAAAGGGGGCGTTCGGTTCCCCCTCGGTGGCCGCGAGGCGCAGCTTTTCCAAATTGGTGCGCGCCGTGAGCGCGCACGCCTGCGGTCCGTCCGCGCGGGCGACCACGCCGTTCCTGCCCGGGGTGGCGTCGAGCGGGGCAAAGATGCCGCACCGCGCGGCGCCGCCGGAGGCGTAGCAGGCGTAGAGCGCGTAGACGCCGCTTTCATTGGCGCGGCAGCGCAGCAGATCGGGCAGGACGCCGCCGCCCGCGCCGGGCACGGCGATGAGCCGCGCGCCCTGCTCCCGCAGGATTTTGAAGCACTCGAAATAATAGGCGTCCGACCCGAGCACGACGCCGATCGGGCCGACGGCCGTCTCGACCGGCTCGATGAGCCCGGAGGGTTCGACGCCCAGCGCGCGGTCGGGCCCGATCGCGCAGATTTTTTCCTGCGCGCCCGCGGGCTGCCCGTCGGGGCCGAAGACGACGCACCGGTTGATCAGCCGCCCCTCCTCCCAGAAGAGGGAGCTGCCCGCCACGAGGTAGACGTGCTGGAGGCGGGCGACCGTGCTGAAGGTATACATGTAGAGCTCGTAGAGGTAGCCGTGCAGCGCCGCCGCGACCGGCTCCATCCGCTCCTTCGCGGGCTGCGGGAAGGGGCCGTCCGGCGCGGGCGGGACTCCGCCGAACAGCCAGCGGAGCATCCGCTTCCAGCCGGGGACGGTCGTGAGGGGGGCGAGCCCCACGTATTCGGGGAAGACGACGACCTGCGCGCCCGCGTCGACTGCGGACCTGGCCAGCCGGTAAATTTCCGCCGCGTAGTCCTTCCAGTCCCGGTAGGCGCGGGGCGCGAGCTGCACGGCCGCCGCGCGCACCGCCTCGGGCGCGGCGAATTCGGCGTTGCGCCGGTCGTTCTCCCCCTTCCCTTCGAGGAAGGCGGTGATCTTTTTCGGCGTGGCCGCGAAGGACAGCCGGAAGGTCATCAGCCCCAGAATCGCTTTCCACATGCGGCTACCTCCCCAGTTCGGCGGCGTAGTTTTCCACGAGCGCCGGATTGATCTGTTCCATCAGCTCGAACCGGGCGCGGATCTCGTCGAGCCGCTCCATATTGAGCGCGAACCGCACGGGCAGCATGCCGGTGCGCCGCACCAGGTAGCCGTCCCCCGCGCGGGTGACGGGCGCGGGGCAGCAGACGACCGCGCCCCCGGCCGCGAAATTCGCGACATAGACGTTGTTGCTCTGCGCGGCGTTCCAGACGGTGCAGAGGATGCGCTCGGGGGTCTCCTCCGCCGGGTCGAGGCACTGCACCGACAGGACGGCGTCCGCCCCCTTGAGCGCGGCGGTCCGGAGGACCTGCGGATGGCAGATGTCCGCGTCGACGCAGAGGAAGAGGTTCCCCAGCTCCGTGTGCACGACCTCAACCCGCTCCCCCGGGCGCAGCGCGCCCCGCAGCGGGAGGGCGAGGTGCAGGGCGGGCTGGCGGCAGAGCGCCCGTCCGTCGGGGCCGAGCAGGCAGAGGCAGAGGTTCCCCTCGTGCGCGAAGAGGCCGCTCACGAGGTAGACGCGGTGCTCCCTGGCATAGCGGACGCATTGCGACAGGTGGCGGCGCAGGTCCGCGCCGTCAAAATGGATGCCGCCGTCCGCCAGCAGCACCAGCTTCGCGTCCTCCGAGGGGGGCTGGAAGGGGGGACGTATTTCAATCGGGAAAAGCTCCATGCGGATTCCTTTCTCTCGCCGCGGGGCGGCGCCGTTGATTTCCTGCGTTTATCATACCATCCGCGCCCGCGGATTGCAAACGCCCGGGGAGAGGAAAAAAGAGGGGGCCGCCCTAGGGCGGCCCCCTCTTCCGCCGCCTTGGGGAAGGCGGCGCATATCGCGCGGGTTACCGGAGAACGTGCTTTTGGATGCCCCCATAGGCGCAGAAGCAGGCGATCAGGCAGGAGAGGGAGCAGCCGATGAGCACCAAGTAGATGAGGGACATCGGCAGGGCGGCCAGCAGGAGGAGCTGGAGCACGCCGATGACGGCCAGCGCAAGCAGGTTGCGCGGCAGGCAGAGCAGCGCGAGCAGCAGGGCGTTCCGCAGGGCCTGCCGGGGCGGCAGGTCGACGAGCGCGAGCATGGGAAAGAGGTAGAGCGCCGCGCAGAGGAACAGGAGCAGAAGCGCCCCTGCGGCCAGCAGGGGGATGGACCAGGCGGGCGAGGAGAGAGCAGCCGCGGCGTAAAACCGCAGCGCCCCGCCGCAGAGGAGGATCAGCGCGAGCAGCGGCAGGCCGAGCAGCGTGGACCATTTGAACTCCCGCTTAAAAGCGGCGAAAAAGTCGTGCCAGAGGAAGTGGTTCCGGTCGCGGAGCATCGTAAGGGCAATCCGGCACATCGCGGTGGTCGCCGCCGGGATGGTGAAGACGGGGACGCAGAAGAGCAGGTAGAGCAGGTTCAGCTTGACAAGCTCGAAAAACTCGCGGGAGAGCACGTCGAAAAAGAGGGCCAGCCCCTTTTTTGGGGGCGCGTCCTTGGGGATGCCGGGACCGGGCCTGGCGTAATTTCCGAAGAGCCCCACGGGAACACCTCGCTTTCTAAAGATGGAAAAAGGCCCCGGCGGCGGATAAAACCGCCGCCGGAAGCCGCAGGCGCAGGCCGCTCAGTTGAAGATGACCTGCTGGGTCTCCTTGTCGAAGAGGTGGATTTTGGTGCAGTCGATCGCAATCTTGATGCGGTCGCCGTCCTTGGCGCCGCTGCGGGGCGGGACCTTGGCGACCAGCTTGGTTTCTCCGCTGGTGAGGTAGAGGAAGATCTCCGAGCCCATCAGCTCGGCCAGGTCGACGTCCGCGTCGATGACGCTCGCCGTGTCGAGCCCGAAATAGGCCTCCTCGTCGTGCAGGTTTTCGGGGCGGATGCCGAGGGTCGCCGTCTTGCCCACATAGGCGTCGAGCGCGCCGGCGTCGGCCTTGCCCGCCGGGATTTTGATCTCATAATCGCCGAACATCGCGGCGTAGCGGCCGTCCTTCTTCTGGATCGTGACGTCGAGGAAGTTCATCTGCGGGGAGCCGATGAAGCCCGCGACAAAGACGTTGCACGGCCTGTCATAGAGGTTCTGCGGGGTGTCGACCTGCTGGATGAAGCCGTCCTTCATGACGACGATCCGGTCGCCCATCGTCATCGCCTCGGTCTGGTCGTGGGTGACGTAGACGAAGGTGGTTCCCAGGCGCTTGTGCAGCTTGGTGATCTCCGAACGCATCGCCGTGCGCAGCTTGGCGTCGAGGTTGGAGAGCGGCTCGTCGAGCAGGAAGACCGCCGGGTCGCGGACCATCGCGCGCCCGAGCGCGACGCGCTGCCGCTGGCCGCCCGAAAGCGCCTTGGGCTTACGGTTGAGCAGGTGCTCGATGTCGAGCACCCTGGCCGCCTCGTGCACCTTGCGGTCGATCTCCTCCTTGGGGGTCTTGCGGAGCTGGAGGCCGAACGCCATATTCTTATAGACGGTCATATGCGGATAGAGCGCGTAGTTCTGGAAGACCATCGCGATGTCGCGGTCCTTGGGGGCCACGTCGTTGACCAGCTTGTCGCCGATGTAGAGTTCGCCCTTGCTGATCTCCTCGAGCCCCGCGATCATGCGCAGGGTGGTGGACTTTCCGCAGCCGGACGGGCCGACGAGGATGATGAACTCCTTGTCGTCGATCTCGAGGTTGAAATCGCTCACGGCGGTCACGTTGCCGGGATAGACCTTGAAGATGTGGCGCAGGGAAATGCTTGCCATGACAAAACCCCCTATGGTAAAATATTGATTTTATAATCCGGATGTGCTATCCTTTTGATATCCCTTATAATCCTTATTATATCGGGGATTCTGTCAAATACAAGGGTATTTTATTGATATCGATGGTGATTTATTGATGTCTGCGATCGACGAAATCATGCCGGGCCGGCAGCCCCTTGGGCTGCGCGCCCCGGCGGGCTTTCCCGGCGTGCTCCCGACCGAGTGCGGGCGGCTGGAGGCGCGCGGCCCGCTCTCCTTCTCGGAGCGCGCGGTCCTGCTGCTCCACCTGCACGAAGGGCGTGCGTCCGCCCTGCTCGGGGAGCGGCCCCACCGCCTGGAGCCGGGGTGCTTCCTCATCGCACAGGACGCCTCCGCACTGCGCCTGCTGCCCGAGGGGGAGTCCTGCTACGCCTACCTGCTTCTCAAAAACGCACAGGAGCTTGCCGCGCTGCTCGCGCGCGGCGGCGCGCTCCTGCGCCCCCACGCCGGGTGCCGCGCGGCCGGCCTGCTGTGGAACTTCTGCCGCCGCGCGCAGGCGGGCGGCTTCCAGAACCCCTTCGCCGCGAGCGAGGCGGCCTACCGCATCCTCATGGAGCTCTGCGCGGCGGCGCCCCGCGCGGATTCCTACAGCGAGCTGGTGCGGGGCGCGGTCGACCTCATCCGGTCGGAGCCCGCCTTCCTCGCGGGCGTCGACGAGCTCGCCGAAAAGCTCGGCGTGAGCAAGCCCCACCTCATCCGCACCTTCACGGCGGAAGTTGGGGAGTCCCCCGGCAAGTTCCTCCAGCGGGAACGGATCGACGCCGCCAAGCTCCTCCTGCTCAACCGCGAATACCCGGTCGAGACGGTGGCCAACATGACCGGCTACGCGGGCGCCAACTATTTCTGCAAGGTCTTCCGCCGCCTCACCGGCGAATCCCCCGGCGAATACCGCGCCCGCGCCTCCGGCCCCCTCCCCCGCCGCGACGCCCCCCGGCTCGACGCCTTCGAGGGCGTGCATTACGTTTAGCCCCGGGGGAACTTTTGGAAATGTTTCCCCTGAACCCCTTCCAAACGTTTGGTTCAGGCCGGCCCGCCTCATCGCGGCCGCCGCCCGTGCGGGAAGGCACGGTCACAGTCCCTCCCCGCCGCCTAACAGAAAGAGGCCGGGCGTTCCAT
>NZ_CABUCJ010000036.1 GCF_902490045.1 uncultured Anaerotruncus sp. | reverse complement strand
CCTCCGGGGTAAGCATTTCAACATCGACCCCCTGCGCCCGCTGCATCGCGATTATCTCCGCCATCTCCGCCGGGGACTGCGGCGCCAGGTAGCAAAATCCGTTTTTTACAAAGTCGATGGGAAACGCCATCTCCTCCTCAAAATGTTCCAGTTTCTGCGAGCAGTATTTCGTCATCCTGACGAGCTCCGCATCGGGATAGTGGTGACGGATCAGGCCCGCGGCGTGCCCCGTCGCGCCCGAGCCAACCCCCAGCTTTTCCAAAAGGACGATCCGCCTGACCCCGCGCCGCGCCAGGTGCCAGGCGATGCTGGTCCCGGTCGAACCCGCGCCGATGATGACGATGTCCGCCGTTGTTGTCATTCGCTTCACCTCTTTTTCGGTTGCACATTCCGGGCCGGCCCTATTCGCCGTCCGGATTGTAGATCGTCACCCGCTCGAACTCGTCCCACGCGTCGAGCGGCACCGTCGCGTCGATTCCCAGCTTAGCCGTGTGGATTCCGTGAACGTCCCTGCCAAAGCCGACCGCATTGGGCACAACCATGACTCCTCGTTCGGCGCGCAGCCGGGTGGAAAGCGCCCACCAGATGTCGGCCGGATCGAAAACATCGACGTCGTGGTCGACGATCACGCAGTTCTTGAGAAACTTAAAGCTGCCGAACGCTGCCATCAGGGCATTTTTCGCCTCGTTCTCAATCTGCTTCCTGATCGAGATCGCCCCCGTAAGGTAGTTTTTGCAGACCATGAGGTTGATTGCGCGCACATCGACGTTGTTGCCCCTGAGCACCCGGTAGAGCTGAGCCTCGCGGGGGGTTCCGAGCAGGGTCACATCGTCGGTCGAACCCGCGCGGATGACCTGGATCATCGGATCCTTCCGCATCGTGACAGCGTTGATGTGGAAGATGTGGTTTTTCATCACGGGAATATAAAACTCCATAAAGTCGCCGAACGGGCCCTCGTCCTCCAGTTCGCCGGGGTTGATCTGGCCCTCAAGGACGATTTCCGCGTAGGCGGGCACCTCGAGGTCGACCGTCCTGCATTTGACCAGCTCGACCGGTTCCCGACGCAGACCGCCCGAGATGTCCAGTTCGTCGACGTCGCGCGCCGGCCCGCAGGCCGCCGCCAGCAGATCGAGCGGATGGCTACCGATCACGACTGCGATCTCCAGCGGTTGGTTTTTCGCGACTGCCTTCCGGTAATAGGATTCCAGGTCCTGCGTCGGAGACATTCGGAACCCCGTCTTGCGAGGGCCTTTGAGCTGCATCCGGTTGAAGGAGAGGTTGCGTACCCCCGTCTCGGGATCCTTCGCGATCACCATGCCGCCGGTGATATATCGGCCCGCGTCCTTCGCGCAGTGGACAATAAAGGGGAACCTCTCGACATCCACCTCGTCCCCCGTGAGCACGACCTCCTGCACCGGACCCTCGTCTACCATCACCGGTTTAATGGGATGGTCGTATCGGTCAGCGAACTCCCGCATGACCTCCTCTCGGGAACAGCCGAACACCGAGGCGAGGAACTCCCGGCGGCCAAAAATGTTGTTGACTACGGAATACCGATACCCCTCGATGTTCTCGATCAGTACCGTCTTCCCCTTCTTTTCCTGTGCGGCCATGATGGACGGAATCGAGGAGAGTCCGACTGGCGTTTCGATCCGGTCGAGGTTCCCCTGCCCTTCCAGCATGGCGAGATACTCCCTAAGGTCTTTGATCATCTTCCGACCTCCGTGTCCGTCATTTTTCGTTCCCTGCAATAAAAAGACTGCTTTCAAACAGCCGCACGGCCCATCCACAGGCCGCGGCCATATACGTGAGAGCAACCGTCCCGGCAAGGTGTTTTAAAGTTCCGACCCCATGGGGCGGCTGTTTTGGTAGCACTGCATAAACCGATAACCGTTGCTTCCCCCGAGCTCTCCCGTCACAGCGTCGATGGCGCGCGTCACGTGACCCTCCGGAGTCTCGAGGTGTACTGCCCAATAGGGCTTGTAGACAAATTGGATCGCCTCTACCCGGATCTCGAGCGCACGGCTGCACCAGAAGACACCCTTTACCGAGAAGGACGCGTTTTCGCGCAGCGCCTCCATGCCCTTTTGCAGCGCCTCCTCCACGGGGATACGCACGGGAAACCGCGCTCCTTCCCGGATGTTTTCCTCCTGCATGTCAGCATTGGGGAGAAGCCCCGGCGTCGCGGCATAGTAGCCGCTGACCGCCTCGATACCGAAGCAGGTGCAACGGATCAGCGGGGGACGGAACCGGCGGGGCTTCGTCCCCCGCACCCGAATCAGGTAATAGGGGACGTAACAGAGCTCATATCGGAATTCCCCGTCGGATGCATGCGGTCTTTTCCTCTCCGCCATTGCTGCGATGAGCCTGTCCAGCTTCGCCTTGTCAAAGCCGATCCGTGCATATACCGGCGGGCCGTATTCCAGCCCGGGGGCGCCTTCCCTTACATCTGTGAAAAGGCATTCCATAGGCCGTCCACCTCTGCGTGGTCCTGGCGTCCTCCCTGGGTGGCGAGACTGACGACGATGAAGAGCACCGGAGCGAGAATCACGCCCAAAAAAAGTGCCGGGATGCCCGGTTCCCCGATGACCGTCCAGAGAGGCACAAGGATCGCGCCGACCACCATCGAGGCGAGCGCGCCCTGCTTGGTGGATTTCTTCCAGAAAATGCAGCCGAGCATCGGCATCAGGAAGGTCAGGACGATCATGCTGAACGCAAAGATAATGATCCAGAAAATTGCGGCGGGCGGCTTGAGGGCGATCGCCATCGGGATAACGACCATCAGGAAGACCGCCAGACGGTCGTAAAACATCGGCCGCTTCTCATAGACCTTGGGGGCCAGCATGTTGAAGATGTCCTGGCTGAGCGCCGAGGCGGTGACCAGCATCAGGCTGCCGACCGTCGACATGATCGCCGAGAGCACTGCGGCGAGAAAAAGCCCCGCCAGTGCGGGCGGCATGATCGCCGACACGAGGGTCGGGATGACGCTGTCGGGATTGGAAACCGGCGGAATGATCTCATGCGCCATCCATGCGGACGGCATGAGTCCCCACATCAGCACGACCGAAAAGATCGAACAGATGATGAGCGCGACCCGGGCCACGTTTCGATTCTTCATGCTGAAGAGGGTAACCGTCTGCTGCGGCAGCGCAATGCCGATCGATAGCGAAATGATCAGCATGACAACGATCGTCGACATGGGGATCGCCCCGCCCCCCGTAATCGTCAGCATGTCGGGATTTACGCCCGACAGGATGGCGTTGAACTTCTCGGGAAGGCCGGCAAGCGTAAATTCTCCGAAGCAGGCCACATTGGCGAAACAGAACACGATGACCGCACCAAACATCATCAGGATGCCCTGGATGCAGTTGGCCCACAGGGTGGCGACATAGCCGCCGAAAAAGCTGTAGATTCCCACGACGGCGACACCGATCAGCACGCCTGGGATATAGTCGATTTTCAGGACGCTGGAGAAGACCTCGCCCATCGCCTTGAGCTGTGCCACAACACTGCCCGTCAGGCCGACGAGGATCGCCAGCGATGCCAGCATCCGCACGTATTGGGAGTGATACCGCTTCTCCAGAAGTTGAGGAACGGTAAGGACATCGTAGTGGTCACAGCAAACCTTCGTCCGCTGCCCAAATACGCGGAAGGAGAAGAAATATCCCAGCGGCCCCAAAAAGCCCTGGATCAGTCCGGGATATCCGATGGAATACCCCATGCCCGGCGTACCCAGCATCATCGCGCCGCTTTCAAAAGTTGAAGCGAAGCGAAATGCGGTCAGCACCGGGCCGGTTTCCTTGTTGCCCAGGAAATACCCGCTCGAGGTCTTGACCCGGCGGCTCGACCAGATTCCGATTCCGATCAGTACAATAAAATAAGCCGCAATGATTGCAATCACCATACATTTGTCCCTCCCTTTCGTTCTGTCCTCCGGATTACTCTCCTACTCCTTTACTCCTTTACTCCTTGTGGTCCCGGGAATCCCTTTTGCCGCTCAGCGTCCAGATAATTCCGTAGATCAGCACCAGGACAAAGGACCCCCAAGGCAGCACATAGAAGAACAGGAAGCTGTTCAGCGGCATGCCCCACACCATTTAATTCACCTCCTCCCATTCCAATCCAACCGCCGCAACCACCTTACCGCTGTGCACCATCGGGTTTTCCAGTACCCCGATCAGGCAGAGGTCCTGCGGCGCGACCATCCGTTCCAGCTCGTTTCCCATGAAATCCACGATCCGCGCGAACACGGTCCCGGCTTTGACGATCTCCCCCGGTTTGCAGCAGGGTATGGCCAGGCCGCCCCGGCGGCTGCAGGGGAAGTCGCGTTTTGTAACGATCTTCTGTCCGTGAAACCGCTTCGGCTCCCCGTCGAGCATGTTGAAGAGCCGCATGACGCTCAGGATCCCGTCTGTCACGCGGGTGACATTTTCCCAATGTACTCGGTTACCCGCGCCCATTTCAACCATAACGGCGGGGATACCGTTGAGCGTACACTGCACATCAAGCGCGCCGAGCAGCGAACCGGGCAACTCCCCCTTAGCGCTCGAGAGCTCGACGCGGCAGTTGAATTCCGCGCCCATGAGCAGCGCCATGTTTTTTGCATCTTCGTTGATCTGCGGATCAACCCCCGCTGCCGCCTTATAGACCGTATAGGGAACGGCGTCCACTCCACCGAGTGCGTGCAGATCAATCAGATAATCCGGGCGGGCTGCCCTGAGTTCCTTAAAAAAGTGGTAGGCCATCTGTTCCGAGAGCCAACCGTTCTCCCTGCCCGGGAATTGCTGATCGAGGTCCAACTGGTCCTCCGGGGTAAATTTATTACAGCCGCGCAGCGCCAGCGGGTTGCAGCCCGGCGTCGCAACGACGGTCCCCCGCAGGGCCGCGACGTCGAGCCGGGAAAATAGCCGATGAATAGCGAAGATGCCCGAAATTTCCTCCCCGTGCACCCCTGCGTTGATCCACAGCAGCGGACCGTCCCGTTTTCCATGGGCAATCATCACCGGTACCCTGACCTCCGCGCCGTCCGCGAGCCACGCGGTGTGGAGGTATCCTTGGGCGACGGCCCCCCGCTCCGCCTGCGCCGTTCCGATCTTCATTGCGAAAACCCCTTTCATATTTATTTAGATACTTAACTATATTTTCAATTTCATGTTACGAGTTTGCCACAATCTTGTCAACAAGAAAAGTAAAATTTCATGATTATCAACAATATAATCTCATTTTATTGCCTCATACTAACGATACATTTGTCAGCAAAACACAAAAAACAACGAGGTTCGAAGAAATTAACCTTCGAACCTCGTTGTCCGTGATCCTGAACTATAATTCTATTCGCAACGAAGTTAGTATAATTGCTTAATAATCTTTTGTTAACTCTTTCTTTAGACCGTCCGCCTTATCCACTTTTTTGGCGCGCCATTCCTTCTTAAGCAACTGGGTATAACGGTCAATCACCTTGTAAAAGGTCTCGATCTCCTCCGAGGTGCAGGATTGGCGCAGATACTGCAGCGTCTCCGTGATGGAAATCGTGCTGTGCAGCTTGTGAGCCATACTCAGCTGCTTTCCCTCCTCCGTTGCGTAAAGATGGACCGTCTTGGCATCCTCCCCTTCCTTGCGGCGCTCGATATAGCCCTTGGCCTCTAGCTTTTTGACCGTTTGGCAAATCGCGCTCGGCGTACGGTTCCAGTACTGTGCGAGCTGTGTCACCGTCGTTCCCGGCCGCTCCGCAATATCCGTGAGGGTGTGCACCTCTACCATATTGATTGGCTGTCCGGTGCCATAGTCCCTCGGAAAATGGAGGATGTCGTGATAGACTGTCACAAATCGATAGACCTTTTTGGCTTTATCATTAAGTTGATGAAAAATATCGTCGATATTTTGCTGGCCGCGTGCTTCCGTCATGTTTTCCTCTCCTGCCCCTGTAAAATCGTCCGGTTTTGTATTATTATCGCACAAATCAGCGGCTCAATCAAGCCCAGTGTGGAATATATTGGAATATATATTATTTAGGTTCTTTGTTATTATTTATGGCGCCAAATTCAATTTTTTCAGTCCGCCCCTCCAACGGAAAACGAAAGGTAAGCCGGACCCGCTGATGTTTGACCCGACCCTGTTCCGTCTTTTCATAGCATCCCTGGCCGATCTCAATATGGTCGATCAACTTCCATAACAACCCTTCCGTCAGTTCCGGAAAATCCAGCAATGCGTTCGCCCGTTCCAAAGGACCGCGTCCGCCGGTAGGATCGGGGGACGCAGGTCTCTCCGCCCGGGCAATCCGCGCGGCGATTTCGCGCCCTTTTGTCTCGAACCGGGCGAGGAGTCTCCGGAAACGCCCCTCGTTAATCCGGCCTTCCGCCCGGTCAAGATAGAGCTTCCCAATGATATCGTCCAGCCGCGCCTCCTGTGCCCGAAGTGCATCCCTCTCCCGTGCCCGCGCGCCCTCCCCCTCCGGTACGAACACCTCCGTAAGCTCCTCCAGCAACCGTCGGCGCTCCTCACCCCCGAGGCACGCCGCTTCCCGTAAGCCCTCTTGCACAAGTCGGTAAAGCGACTCGTAGGCGATGAAGTGGTTGGTACAGGCGCCTTTTCCGTTCCCTTTATACCCGCCACAGGCGAGATCCGCCTCTCCTTCTCTGCGGCGGGTACCGACCGTCGACATCCCTTTCCCGCAGTCGGCGCAGCGGGCGAGCCCGGAGAAAAGGTTTCGGAATTCACCCCGTCCAGTGTAGGTACGCCCGCTCAGGCGCCGCCCCACCCGCTCAAATTCCTCCTGTCCGACGAGCGGCGCATGGGTGTCTTTAACCACCACCCATTCTGCTTTGGGGTTGCGCACGGTGACGCCACTTTTAAAGGATAGCCGGGTTGTTTTGCCCTGCGCCATATGTCCGAGATAGACGACGTTTCGGACGATCCTTGCCACCGAGGCTGCCGTCCACTCCCGTTGCGGGAATGGAGCCTCCCCTCCGCGGTCGAGTAGCCGCTGCACGGCGGGCGGGGGGATCCCCTCCCCGCTGAGCTCCCGGGCAATCCAGGAAGGTGTCCACCCCTCCGCCGCCATGCGGAAAATCCGCTGTACAACAGGAGCTGTCTGCCCGTGCGGGATCAGGTGATGGCGGTCGGCTGGGTCCTTTCGGTAGCCGTAGGGCGCAAAATTCCCGATGAACGCTCCGCTTTGCATCCGCGCGGCGAAGGCGCTGCGAATTTTCCGTGAAGTGTCGCGCGCGTACATCTCGTTGATCACGTTGCGGAACGGCGCGATATCGCTGTCCGGATTCTCCGAATCGTATCCGTCGTTGACCGCAATGTAACGAACCCGCCTTGACGGGAAGTAGATTTCGGTGTACCGGCCCGTCTCAATATAGTCGCGCCCCAGCCTGGAGAGGTCCTTGGTGAGGACGAGATTCACCCGTCCCGCCTCGATATCCTCCAACATCCGCTTGAAGGCGGGTCGGTCAAAATTGGTTCCGCTCCACCCGTCGTCCACATATTCGCCATAGACGGGGAAGTCCCTCTCACGCGCATAACGGGTCAGTATTTCACGCTGCGAGACAATGCTGGCACTGTCGCCCGCCCCCTCGTCGTCCCGCGAGAGGCGCAGATAGAGCGCCGCCGCGTAGGAGGACGACTCCTTTCCGTTCATTCCGTGCCGCCGCTGTGGGGCGGATTTTCCCGAAGCTCCCGCACCAGCAGTTCCCGAAGCAGCTCCCGCAACGGAGGTCCCTCCGGCGTACCGCGAAGCTCTACTGTATAGACCGTTCTCCGTCCCGCTTTCGCTTCCTTTTCCTCCATGGCATACACCCCCTGCAACATGTGTATGCTGCGGCCGCCTGTCCGCTTGCCGGCGAAAAGCAGCGCGCCCTGTCCCACATACGGGCGTTCCCCGCATACGCTTCCCCCGCCATGCACATGGTCAGCGCCTGCTTGCCGCACGCGTGGCAGCGTTTGAAGCCGCGGTCGAGGTTGAAGGCGATGCGTGGCAGGTAGCCGGAGTCCTCCAGGAGGGTAAAAAGCGGGAAAAAGATCGCCATCGGGGGCAGCATGACGGAAACGACCCATGCAAGTACCCTGTAGACCCCTTCGACCAGCAGGCTGTTTACCCAGACGGGCGCACCAAGCCAGACGAAAAATTCCGTCAGGCGGTCCTGCACCCAGAAGAGGGCGTCCGCCAGCAGCTGCGAGGGATAGTTTGCACCGGTGATTGTCAGCCAGAAGACGACGGCGAGCATCAGGAGCATCAACGGGATGCCAGTGGCGCGGCTGGTAAGGATGCGGTCGAGGCGGCGGTCCCGGTCGTTGTAGCCCTCCTTGCGGAAAGTCACGACGTCCGAACAGGTTTCCTCGGCGTGCAGGACGATGGAGGAAACGATGATGTCCCGCAGCTTTTCGACGGAAATCTCCTGTCCCGCCAGTAAGGCGCGCGCCCGCTGCAGCGCGGACGCGACGCCGTCGTTGGCGAGAAGGCTGCATTTCTTGCAGCTTCCCAGCGCGTCGATCAGCTGGGTATCGTCCGCAAGCAGCTTGAGGGAAATCCAGCGGGCGGGAATTCCGCCCGTGCAGAGCGGTTCCACGGCGGGTGCCAGCAGCGCGAGCGCGTCCTCCACCGCCTGCGGATACCGCAGCCGAACCGGCTCGCAGCGGTCGCTCTCCACCACCCGCCCCACAGCGTCCATCAGCTCGTCGAGCCCTTCCCGGCTGCGCGCGCTGGTGCCCACGACCGGTACGCCGAGGTTCTCCGAGAGCTTCGCGAAGTTGATCTCGATGTGTTTTTTCCGCGCCTCGTCCATCAGGTTCACGCAGACGACGACGCGGTCGGTGATCTCCAGCGTCTGGAGGACAAGGTTCATGTTGCGTTCGAGGCAGGTCGCGTCGCACACGACCACCACCGCGTCGGGGTCTCCGAAGCAGATGAAGTCCCGCGCGACCTCCTCCTCCACCGAATGCGCCATCAGCGAATAAGTACCCGGGATGTCCACCATGACGTACTCGCGGCCCTTGTGGGTATAGCGCCCCTGTGCGTTCGTGACCGTTTTGCCCGGCCAGTTGCCGGTATGCTGGTTGAGCCCGGTCAGCTCATTAAAAACCGTGCTTTTGCCTACATTCGGATTGCCCGCCAGCGCGATGACCCGTTCGCCCGCGTTCCTTTCAATGACAAAGCCGCTGTCGACCGCACGTTTTCCCGTGGAACCGGATGTTAAGCCCACTGAAATCTCCCCCTATGTCGTCGTTTTTAATTGCAGCGCACCAGTATGTTTTGGGAATCCTCCGAGCGCAGCGCGATAACCGCTCCGCGAATGTAATAGGCGACCGGGTCCCCGGCCGGGCTCTTTTGCAGGCACTCGACGTCGGTTCCCTCAATCAGCCCGATGTCCTGCAACCTCCGCCGCATGTTCCCGGTGGTAAACAGGTCGATGACCCGTGCGACGCGCCCTTCCGGCACGCGGTTTAAAGGGATCATATCTTGGTTCATGGTTTCTTCTCCAAATCTATCTGAATTTCGGGGGCTTTGTGGATTGCCCCCTATTAGCCTATTCCCATCGGTGTGTGAGCGTTCCTCATTTTTCACCCGGCCTTCCCGCTTGCCGGCCGGCCGTTTTTCTGGTAGTATGAAAAAGAAAACGGCTCCGGAGGTCTGTATGATGAACGATTCGAACGGTAAATCTCCCATCATCCCACGTGGTGCCGCCGTCCTGCTGGTGATCCTTGCCACGCCGGCCGCCATATATTTTGTTTTCATACTGGCTCTCGTTGCCGGCTTCCCCATCCTCTTCGCCCTGCTGCCGCTGGCCCTCGCCATTTTGGGCGTCATCCTGATCCTGCTGCGGCCGGGAAAGGCCCGCCGGCGGACGGCGGTGCTCCTGGCTGTCGTCTGCGTTCTGGCCGCCGGCAGCCTGGGCGTCAAAATCGGTCTGGACGCCTACGACCGGCACCTGACGGTCGAAGACGGCGCGCCCTTTGACACGGCCGACTACCTGCCCTTTGAGCCCGATTCCAAAATCGCGCGGCTGGACGGCCCGGCAAGCCTGCGGCTCTCCGACCCGCTTCCAGTGGTGGACGGCGCGACCGCCCTCTTCCCCGTCTATTCCGCTTTCGTAAACGCCGTCTACCCGTCCGACATCCCGCCGATCAACGGGGACGGGGGCCCCTTTTGCTATCACAACACGATCGGCGGCTACGCCCGGCTCGCCCAAGGGGAGATCGACGTGATGTTCGGCGCGTACCCATCGGAGGAACAGATCGAAGAGGCCCGCGCGGCGGGGCGCGATCTTCAGTTCACCCCCATCGGCCGGGAGGGATTCGTCTTTTTCGTCAACCGCAAAAACCCGGTCGACAATCTCACCTCGGAACAGATCCGGAAAATCTATTCCGGCGAGATCACCAACTGGAAGGAGGTCGGCGGACACGACGAATCCATTCTCGCCTTCCAGCGCAACGAGGGCAGCGGCAGCCAGAGCGCGCTTATCCGCTTCATGGGGGACATGCCGCTGATGTCCCCGCCCACCGAGCAGATCGTGAGCATGATGGTCGGGATCATCGAGCGCGCCTCCGACTACCGCAACCACAAAAACGCGATCGGCTTTTCCTTCCGCTACTATGCCGACCAGCTGGTCGGCAACAAGGGCATCAAGCTGCTGGCGGTGGACGGGGTCGCGCCCACGGTGGAGAACATCCGGGCGGGCCGCTACCCTCTGACGAGCGAGTTCTACGCCGTCACCACCCAAAGCGCCGGGCAGACCGACGCGCTGCTCGAATGGATTCTCTCCCCCGAGGGACAGGAGCTGATCGAACGGACCGGCTACGCCGGGATCCGGCCATAGAAAAGAGGCCCCGCCGGGAATCCCGGCGGGGCCTCTTCCTTTTCCTATTCGAGCCGCAGCGGCCCGGACGGACCGTCCAGCGGAACGCGTTCGTCGGCGCGCAGGATCCCCGTCTCGCGGTCCATCTCAAGCATGTTCTTCCAGAACCGCTTGTACATGTGGGTCATCCGGCATTTGGGGTTATAGCGCCCCTCGATGCCGATGCGGTCGTAATACCGCCGCCAGAGGGCGCGGAACTTCCGTTCCTCCGCGTCCGCGGCGGGCAGCGTCAGCTCACCGACCGGGCGCACCACCCACTCGTAGGGGCGGTAGAAGAGCGCGAAGCCGTGCGTCTTGTCGAAGATCATGAACTGCTCCTCGGGAAAGCGGTCGGTAAAGTGGGGCGCGAGGCTCTCTAGGATGAGCGCCTTCGGTTCGATGACCGAGACGAGCGCGCCTCCATAGTCGGCAAAGCGCAGGAACTCCTTCATCAGGTGCGCCTCGTTTCGCTGGAACCGCACGAGCTTGAAAAACGCCCCCACGTCCGGGTCCGCGAGGTTGTCCATGACGCGCGGCCCGTGGGCGTAGAGGGCGCGGATAAACCGGTAGGCGCGGTATTCCCGCCCCTCCATGCAGGAGCACCAGCCATCGCGCACCCACGCGGCCGCCTCCCCGTCCAGCTTCAAAAGCGAGCGCCACACCCGCGCGGCGTGGGCCTCGTCGGAGAGGACCGCGCGCGAGGGATAGAGGGTGGGCGTGCCCTCGGGCAGGATGTCGAAGGGCGTTTCACGGCGGGTATAGCTCTCGTAGACGCAGCAGAGCGCCCCCTCCAGGCTCTCCTCGCAGAGGTAGACTAAATCTGTCCGGTCAGGCACTGCACCACGTCCTCCCTGGTTGGATTGCGGTCGAAGAGCGAAAGCTGCTCGGGCGCCTCCTCCGGCAGCCGCGCCCGCTCGTAGTCCCGCTCGGAGATGAGCGCGCGAAGCACCGCGTCGGGGGTGACGACGAGCCCCTCCGCCATCTTCCCCGAGCAGAGCAGGAAATACTGCGCCCTTTTCAGCACCACGCCGATGCGCCTGAGCCCCTCGAAGGTGAGCGCGCACGACCTTCGCGCCGCCAAAATCCGCTTGGCGCTCTTGACGCCGATGCCCGGAACCCGCAGCAGCATCTCATAGGGGGCGCGGTTCACCTCGACCGGGAACTGGTCCATGTGGTTGATCGCCCAGTTGCATTTGGGGTCGACAAGCGGGTTGAAGCTCTGGTGCCCCTCGTCGAGCAGCTCGGACGCGTCGAAGCCGTAGAAGCGCAGCAGCCAGTCGGCCTGGTAGAGCCGGTGCTCCCGCAGGAGCGGCGGCCGGGTGTCGAGGGCGGGCAGCAGCGCGTCCTCCTGCACCGGCATGTACGCCGAGAAGAACACCCGCTTGAGCCCGAATTTTTTGTAGAGGCCCTGCGTCAGCCGCAGGATCTGGAAGTCGCTGTCGGGCGTCGCGCCGATGATCATCTGGGTGCTCTGGCCCGCGGGCGCGAATTTGGGCGCGTGCCGGCAGCGCACAAGGTCGGAGGCGTTCTCCGCGATGCCCGTCCGGATGAGCCCCATCGGCCGCAGGATATCCGTCTTCGACTTGTCGGGCGCGAGCTTTACGAGGCTCTGCTGGCTCGGCAGCTCGATGTTGACGCTCATGCGGTCGGCCAGCAGGCCGAGCCGCGCGATCAGCCGGTCGTCCGCCCCGGGAATCGCCTTGGCGTGGATATAGCCGCCGAAGCGGTATTCGTTCCGCAGGATTTCCAGCGCCTGGATCATCCGCTCACAGGTGTAATCGGGATTTTTGAGGATGCCCGACGAGAGGAAGAGCCCCTCGATATAGTTGCGGCGGTAGAACTGGATCGTCAGTTCGGCCAGCTCGCGCGGGGTGAACGCCGTGCGGCGCACGTCGTTCGAGCGGCGGTTGACGCAGTATTTGCAGTCGTAGACGCAGGAGTTGGTCATCAGCACCTTTAAGAGCGAGATGCACCGGCCGTCGGAGGCGAAGCTGTGGCAGATGCCCGCGCTGACGCAGCTCCCGATGCCGCCCTTCTCTCCCCTGCGGTCGACGCCCGACGAGGTGCAGGCCGCGTCATACTTGGCGGCGTCCGAAAGAATTTCCAGTTTTTCCATCAGGTCCATGTGGGTAATCCTCCGAAGAACATATGTTCTACACCTATTTTACCCCACGCCGGGCCAAAAGTCAACACGCCAAATTTAACCGTTCCGTCCCGCCGCTACTCGCCGTACTCATACGCGATCCGCGGGCTGCCGTCCTCCACATAAATGATCCCGCGCCGCGCAAAGCCGTGCTTTTCGATCAGATGGCGCATCGTGCCGTTCTTTTCATGTGTGTCGATGCGCAGGCGCTCCATCCGTCCCCTGCAAAATTCCACGCACTGGGCAAAGACGCCCCTTCCGTCGCTGGCGACCCGATGGATCGTCCCATAGGGCCCGTCATGCTCCCACGCGCCGTTTTCCATCTCCGCGTAGGTCGGCTCCTCCCCCAGCGTCAGCACGAATACGCCGTGGACCTCCCCGTTTTCCGTGACGACATAGAGCTGTCCGCTCCTGAGATCCTCCTCGAGCAGCTCCCGCTGCGGGTAGCCGTTTCCCCACTGCGCCGGGTTGCCGTTTTCCGCCATATACCGCCGGGCCGCCGCGTAGATTTCCTGAATCCTGCCGAGCTCGTCCGGTTTTGCGGGCCGCACCATCCTACCGCCTCCTCTTTCGCTGCCAGTTGTATTTTACCGCAAAAGGGCCTTTCGGCGCAAGCGGCTGGAAATGCGGAAGGGTTTGTGATATTCTAGGAAAGTACGGCAACCCTATCAATATCCCAACAAAAGGAGCCTGGACATGAAACATTATCCGCTGAATGAAGAACAGTTCCTCGCCGACCTGCGCGGACTGCTGCAGATCAAAAGCGTCAACGGCGGCTGCGGCCCCGTCACCGACGACGCGCCGCTCGGCAGGGGCGTCAACGACGCGCTCGAATACATGCTGGCGCTCGGCCGGAAATTCGGCTTCCGCACCAAAAACCTCGACGGCTACTGCGGCTGGATCGAGATGGGCGAGGGAAGCCGGCTCGTCGGCATCATCGCCCACGTGGACACCGTCCCCGTCGAGGAGGACGGCTGGCTCGCCCCTCCCTTCGACGGCACCGTGATCGACGGCCGCCTCTACGGGCGCGGCGCCTGCGACGACAAGGGCCCCGCCATGACCGCCCTCTACGCGATGAAGGCGGTCGCGGACAGCGGCCTCGCGCCCGGCAAGCGGGTGCGCCTCATCCTCGGCGGCGACGAGGAGGCGGGCGACTGGCGGTGCATGGCCCGCTACCACAAAACCGAGGAGGCCCCTGACTGCGCCTTCACCCCCGACTCCGAATACCCCGTCACCTACGCGGAAAAGGGCATCCTGCACGTCCGCCTCTTCCGCGCGCTCGACGAGGGTGTGAAGCCCCTTGAGATCTCCTGCCCGAACGCCTACAACGTCGTGCCCGCCCACGCGGAAGCGGAGGCCGGCGGCGTCCATTACGAGGCGGCGGGCAGGGCGTCCCACGCGATGGCCCCCCATCTCGGCGTCAACGCTCTTGTGAAGCTCTGCGACGAGCTGCGCGCCAAGGGGATCGACCATCCCTTCCTCCGGCTTATGGAAAACGCGGGCCCCGAAAAATTCGGCGTCGCATTTTCCGACGAGCCTTCGGGCAGACTAACGGTGAATCCCTCGATCGCCAAGGTGGACGCCCGTTCCGCGGAGCTCAAATGCGACATCCGCGTGCCGGTGACCTTCACCGACGCGCAGGTGGTGGAGGCGCTCGCAAAGGCCGTCGCGCCGTTCGGCTTCTCGGTGGAGAACGAGTTCTTCCAGCCCCCCCTCTACGTGGAGAAGGACTCCCCCCTTGTGACCACCCTGCAGGCGGTCTACAAGGAATGCACCGGCCGGGACGACCCGCCCGTCTCGACGGGCGGCGGCACCTACGCGCGCGCCTTCAAGAACGCGGTGGCGTTCGGCGCGCTCTTCCCCGGCGAGGAGGTCACCTACCACAAGACCAATGAAAACTGGGCGCTCGAGTCGATCTGGAAAAACCACCAGATCCTCGCGAACGCGATCGAGGCGCTGTAAGGCTGTCTTCCCCTTCCTGACTGTGTACGGCGGGGCGGACGGCCCCGTTCCCCCCTGCGTTTTCGCGGGGGCGTATCCAATCAGGAAGGGGTTTTTTCATGGAAGAAAAACCGGATTTCAAACCCTTTGTGCCCGCCGACCGGGTCGCGCCCGAGTTCACCGTCGTCTCGCTGCTGCTCGGCTGCCTGCTGGCGGTGCTCTTCGGCGGCGCGAACGCCTATCTCGGGCTGCGCGTCGGCATGACCGTGTCCGCCTCGATCCCCGCGGCGGTCATCTCGATGGGAATCATCCGCGTGCTGCTGCGGCGGGATTCCATCCTTGAAAACAACATGGTCCAGACGATCGGCTCGGCGGGCGAATCGGTCGCCGCCGGCGCGATCTTTACCCTGCCCGCCATGTTCATGTGGATGAAGGAGTGGGGCGGCAGCGCGCCCTCCCTCGTGGAAATCTCGATGATCGCGCTGTGCGGCGGCGTGCTCGGCGTGCTCTTCATGGTGCCGCTGCGCAAGGCGCTCATCGTCCGGGAGCACGGCGTGCTCCCCTATCCCGAGGGCACCGCCTGCGCCGAGGTCCTGCTCGCGGGCGAGCAGGGCGGCTCCAAGGCGGGCACCGTCTTCGCCGGGCTGGGCCTCGCCGCGCTCTACAAATTCATCGCGGACGGGCTCAAGCTCTTCCCCAGCGAGGTGCACTATGAGATCGGCGGCTACCGCGGGTCGGGCGTCGGGGTCGACGTGCTGCCCGCGCTGCTCGGCGTCGGCTACATCTGCGGGCCGCGGATCGCCTCCTATATGATGGCGGGCGGCGTTGTAAGCTGGCTCGTGCTCATGCCCCTCATCGCCCTCTTCGGCGGGGGCGCCCTGCTCTTCCCCGGGCTCAAGCCGATCTCCGAAATGGCGTCCACCGACATCTGGAACAGCTATATCAAGTATATCGGCGCGGGGGCGGTCGCCGCGGGCGGCATCCTCAGCCTCGTCAAGTCCCTGCCGCTCATCGCGCGCACCTTCGGGCAGGCGGTCAAGGGCTACGGCGGCGGAAAGGGCACCGGCCTGCGCACCGACCGCGACCTGCCGATGGGAATCATCGGCGCGCTCGTGCTCGCCACCATCGTCTTCATCTGGCTCTTCCCGCCCATTCCCGTCACGCTGCTCGGCGCGGTGTGCATCGCGGTGTTCGGGTTCTTCTTCGCGACCGTCTCCTCCAGGCTGGTGGGGCTTGTCGGCTCGAGCAACAACCCCGTCTCGGGCATGGCGATCGCCACGCTGCTCTTCTGCACGATGCTCCTCAAATCCACCGGCAGCGCCGGACAGGGCGGCATGATGGGCGCGATCGCGATCGGCTCGGTCATCTGCATCATCGCCGCGATCGCGGGAGACACCTCCCAGGACCTCAAGACCGGCTATATCCTCGGCGCAACGCCGCGCAAGCAGCAGCTCGGCGAGCTGGTGGGCGTGGCCGCCGCCGCGATCGCGATCGGCGGCGTGCTCTACCTGCTCGATATGGCATGGGGCTACGGCTCCACCGAGCTGCCCGCCCCCCAGGCGATGCTCATGAAGATGGTCGTCGAGGGAGTCATGGAGGGGAATCTCCCCTGGACCCTCGTCTTCGCGGGCGCGGGCATCGGCGTCGCCGCCGAAATCCTGCGCATCCCCGTGCTCCCCTTCGCGGTGGGCATCTACCTGCCCATCCATCTCTCCGTCCCGATCATGACGGGCGGGCTCGTCCGCCTGTGGTTTGAAAAACGCCGGTGCCGCTCCGAAGAGGCGCGGAAGGACACGATCGAACGCGGCGTCCTCTACACCTCCGGCATGATCGCGGGCGAAGGGCTCATCGGCATCCTGCTGGCCGTCTTCGCCATCATCCCGGTCGGGAAGGACGCCGCCGGCGAATCGGTCAGCCTGGGCGGCGCCATCGACCTCTCCCGCCTGACGTCCGGGCTCGGCGGTTGGGCGGCCCTGCTCTCCCTCGCGGCCTTCGGCCTGCTCATCCTCTCCCTGCTGGGCGCGGCCCTCCGCAACCGCCATGACGGGGCGTGAACGCCGCTCCCGCAACTATCTCGACCTCGTGCCGCTGCGCGACCCCGGGCTGCCCTGGAGGGAGCGGGAGCCGGGGCTCGTCACGCTGACCGCCGCGCACCGGGGGCTTTTTAACCGCATGGCGCAGCGGTGCTTCGGGCGGCCCGCGGCAAGCAGGATCGACCTCGACCGGCAGGGCAGCTTCGTGTGGCTCCAGATCGACGGCATTCGCCCGGTCGGGGAGATCGGCGTGCTGCTGGAAGCGCGGTTCGGGGAGGAGGCCGCACCGCTCTACCCGCGCCTCGTGCGGTTTATCGAGCTGCTGCGGGAATACCGGTTCATCCGCTGGCGGACAAACGCATAAAAAGGAAGGGCGCGGCCGTGGCCGCGCCCTTCCTTTTTATGCCGTCTCCCGGCGCTTTCGGCGCTGGATGTTGTTGAGAATCCGCACGCAGGCGGAGACGAGTAGGATGCCGATTGCCAGCGCTCCCGCGATGCCCAGCGTGTGGATTCCGGTGTTCATGAAGTTCATCATGTCGCCGTTGATGCAGTATTCCATCGTGTAGTAGATGCCGCCGCCCGGCACCAGCGGAATCAGCCCCACGATGAGGTAGACGGTGGCGGGGGATTTCTGGAGGCGCGCCATGATCTCGGAATAGGCGGCGACCGCGAGAATCGCGGCGAACGACTGGGTGATGTCGTTCTGGAGCCAGCCGCAGAGCAGGTAGACGCACCATCCGACCGCGCCGCCGAGCGACGCGAGCAGGAGCATCCGCTTGCGCATGCGGATGTTGAAGACCAGACAGTAGCCGACGCACCCCATGAAGGAGTAGAGGCAGGGCAGAAACAGTTCCATCAAAATTTCCTCCCTACAGCATCCGCGCGACGGTCAGCGCGGCGCCCGCGCCGAGCGCCATCGCCGCGGCGGTGAGCAGCGCCTCGGTGAGGCGGGCCTGTCCGGCAAGGTAGTCCCCCGCCATGATATCCCGCATCGCATTGGTGATCGCCACGCCCGGGACGAGGTTCATGAGCACGCCGATGACCATCTTGTCGATGTTCCGCCCCAGTCCCAGCCCCACGGCGGCCACCGCGAGCATCATCGTGACGCCGCTGGCGATGATGTTGACGAAGACGGCGTTAGCCTTCCAGCGCTCGAGCGCGAACACGACGAAGAACACCGCCAGCCCGATGACGGCCGCGCAGCCCGCGTCCGCGAGCGTCCCACCGAAAAACAGGGCGAACGCAAACGCGATCAGCACATACCCCGCGCACCGCCGCGCGGGCGGGGAACCGCCCAGCCGGCGGATCGCCTCCAGCTCGCCGTACGCCTCCTCCAGCGGGACCTCCCCCCGGCAGATGCGCCGGCAGAGGGCGTTTAAGAGATCGATTCGGTCGAGGTTGGTGCCGCGCGCATAGATGCGGCGGGTCTTGCTGACCGTGCTGCCGTCCCCGAGCGTGATCGACACGATGATGCAGGTCGGCACCGCGAAGACGTTCGCCTCCCGCGCCCCGTAGGCGCGCACCAGCCGGTAGACCGATTCCTCCACGCGGTAGGTCTCCGCGCCGCTCTCGAGCAGCTCGCTGCCCACGTCCGCCGAGACGTGCAAAAGTTCGTTGTAGTCCAAGGCCCTTCCCCTTCCGTACCGAACTGCAAAATCCCGTAACAGTATACCATAGTTCCCCCGCGCAGACAATGGCGCGGCGAAAAAGAGGTCCCGCACAGCGGGACCTCTTTTTTATATAACTAGATGATATTCGTGACCTGCCCTCCCCATCCCACTGATATTGAAAAACGAAAATTATCGATTTTCTTGGAAGAAATGTAAAATTTCTGTCACAAATTAGATTAATTTCTATTCTGTTACTGGCGTGAGATTACCGAGTGCTATATTTTGGGTGTTACCAATACCAAAAGCTGGGTGTTTTGTAAGTGAGACAAACCCCGCGGAAATAACAGGAAGGGTGTGGGCAAAAAATGAGCGATTCTGCGGGGATGCCGACGACCCCGGCTTCGTTCCTCATTCAGGTGCAGTTCCGGCAGAACGCCACCTGGCAGGGCAGTATCCAGTGGCTCGACCAGAAAAAGACCCAGCGGTTCCGAAGCACGCTGGAACTCATACAACTGATGGACAGCGCGCTCGACGCGCAGGCCCCGGGCGAAGAGGTTCTCGCGGGCTGGAACGACGCCGACGCCGGAACCATTCCGGCGCGGATACAGGAGGAGAAGTAAGATGCGCAACATGAAGAAACTTTTGGCAGCCCTCATCGCGGCCCTACTCGTGCTCACGCTCGTGCCGGTGAGCGCGCTGGCGGCCAATAAAACTTGGACAATAAATTTCAGAGTTTTTATTCTGGACGATTCTTTGAATACAGGTTATACTTATGCATCCGGAACTTATTCTAAGGATTATAGCGTTTCATCCAATGTAAACAACTGGATTGAAGCTCCTTCTTTTAACACCGTAAAAAATCAAATTCAATTCAACGACAACGGCTACCAGTTTATAGGGATTACTTGGTCGCAGACTCCCGGTAAAAATACACTGCCAAATATCGAATCAAATAATAAGTTTAAGACTTTCTCAGGTACTTACGTAACGAGTAATGGATATACGGTTTATTATATGGTGAAAAAACAGGTAACTTATCGTATTACTTACGATAAAAACTGTTCGGATTTCACTGTTACTGGTATGCCGTCTGCTCAGTCTGGAAGTACGACCAGCTCTTCCATCACGCTCAGCGGCAATAAACCCGCTCGTGACGGGTATGAATTTTTGGGTTGGTCGATTTCCTCCGGTAGCACCAACACCGTAGACTATGCATCCGGCGCTTCCTATACCCTGAGCAATAACGCTTACCCGACGTTCTATGCGGTATGGCAGAAGGAAACTCCGCAGACTTATCAGCTAACCGTCGAAACCTACGTGGATAATGCGAAGGTCGGCGGCGGCACGGGCGGCGGTAGCCATGCAAGCGGGAAGTCCGTCTCGATTGCTCCCGCCAGCTTCACCAAGGACCCGGCGTACAATTATACCTTCACCGGATGGACCGGCGGCACCGGACAATTTGGCAACGCCAAATCGGAATCCACCACCTATACCACCGGTGCGGCCGCCGCGACCATCAAGGCAAACTATCATGCGGAGAAAAAGCCAGACACCCCTGCGACTGCCAATCTGACGGTCAAAACCTATGTGAATAATCGTTATACCGGGAATTCCTCAACTTATGGGCCGTACGATGTATCTTCTCCCGCCGGATATCGGTTCGACTCTCTGCCCGCAGTAAATAAAGACAGTTTTGACTACGAGAATTATGACTATAAATTCCAAACGTTGGAATGGGAAAGTGGGAACGGACATCTCGGAGGGAAACTGGAAAATTCGCCCATTTTGATTAATGGGGATTCCATTGTTGGGGCTTACTACACCGCAACTCCGAAACAGTCGCCCGTTGAAACCTATACCGTCACCTTCGACAGCAACGGTGGCTCTGATGTGGATTCCATCAATGATGTGACCTCGGGCGGCACAGTCTCGAAACCGGCCGACCCCACCAGAGAGGGCTTCGACTTCGACGGTTGGTACACGGACGACGGTACCTTCCAAAACAAATGGAACTTCGGTTCCGATACCGTCACCGAAAGCATCACCCTCCACGCCAAGTGGACGGAAAAGGGCGTCACCCCGCCGGAGCCGGGCGACAACGTGATCAACCTTGTCTATACCTTCTCGGACGGCAAGGCTGATATCACGTCCACCATGGACGCACCCTCCGTTGCCGGCCCGGTCGACCTGTCCGATGCGATCGACAGCTTCAGCGGCTATCGCTTTGACAGCTTCTCCGTCTCCTCCGAACCCAGGGAAGCCGCGCACAACATGATCAGCCTGATGTCCGCGGAGACCGTCGCGGAGGAAGCGCCCGACGCCTCCCTCCAGCAGGAGATCGACGCGCTCAAAGCCGCGCTGATCAGGGACGGCGTCTATGCCGACATCGACGAAATCAACGACGATTTGGAGGACTACCGCGATCTCGCCGAACAAATCGACGAGCTCAACGCCAAACTCAAAAAACTGCGCAGTCAGGACAGCGAAGAAGAAGATGCTACCGAAGATTTGAAGGACCTCGAAGATCAGCAGGACCCCGACGACCAGCAGGACCCCGACGATCAGACGGACCCCGATGATCAGCAGGACCCCGATGATCAGACGGACCCCGACGATC
>NZ_CABUCJ010000035.1 GCF_902490045.1 uncultured Anaerotruncus sp. | reverse complement strand
ACTTTTCCAAAATGATTTCGGGCGAGCCGCTCCAGCCGAAGTTCGCCGAGCGGTACGACGGCCCCGAGAACCGCCGCAGGCTCGCGGCGCTCCGGGAGATCTGCGCGCGCACCGGCGCGTCGCCCGCGGCGGTGCTGCTGAGCTACATCACCTCGAACAGGCTCCCGGGCAGCGCGGTCATCGGCTGCTCGACGCTCGAACAGCTCGAGGACAGCATGTCCGCCTGCGACCTCACCCTCAGCGAGGCGGACATCGCCGCGCTGGAGCAGTGAGATGGTGGCGGCGGTAAACCTCGAGGCGGGCATGCCCACGGTGGAGGTCGCGCTCCGGCGGCTCGAGCTGGGGCTTTCCGACGCGCGGATGCGGCGTGCGTCCGCGGTGCGCCTCATTCACGGCTACGGGAGCAGCGGGCGGGGCGGCGCGATCCGCGACGGTGTACATAGCTGTCTCGCCCGGATGAAGTCGCAGGGCAAAATCCGGGAATTCGTCCCGGGCGAGGAATTTTCTCCCTTTTCGCAGCAGGCGCGCCATGCGCTCGCGCTCTGTCCGGAGCTCTCCCATGACCGCGATTTCGCCCGCGAAAACAGGGGCGTCACGCTGGTGGTGCTCTGATGCGCGCCGCCGTCCGGGAGCGGCTGCGCTCGCGCGGGCTGCTGCGCCGCTGGTGGCCGGTGCTGCTGACGCCGGTCGGGCTCCTGCTTGTCTGGCTTGCGCGGCGGGACCCGTGGGGGACCGAGCGCCTCTTTTCCGAGGGGCTCTATCCGCTGCTCGCGCGCCCCGTCGGCGCGCTGACCTCGCTGCTGCCCTTCTCCCTCTTTGAGGTGGGCGTGATTGTCCTGCTGGCCGCCGCGCTCCTGTGGATCGGGCGGGGGATCTTCCGCCTCGCGCGCTTCCTGCGCGGGAGGGGAGAGCCGCCCCGGTTCGGAAAGACGATGTGGCTGCTCGTCAATGGGCTGAGCATCCTCTTTTTCCTCTTCGTCGTCACCTGCGGGCTCAATTATTACCGCCCGGAGTTCGCCGCGTTCAGCGGCCTTACGGTGCGCGACTCCTCCGCGGAGGAGCTGGCCGCGCTCTGCGGCGAGCTCGCGCGGGAGGCGAACGCCCTGCGCGAGGGGCTCTCCGAGGACGCTGGCGGCGTCATGCGGCTCACGGAGTATTTTTCGGGGAACGCGGCGCAGGCGCGCGCGGATTTCGCGAAGCTGGCGGAGGACTACGGCGTGCTCCCGGCCTTTGCAATCACGCCCAAGCCGGTGCTCAATTCCACGCTGATGTCGATGGCGCAGATCACCGGCGAATTCACCCTGCTCACCTTCGAGGCGAACATCAACACCCTCGCGCCCGATTACTCGGTGCCCGCGACGATGTGCCACGAGCTCGCGCACACGCGGGGGTTCATGCGGGAGGACGAGGCGAACTTCATCGGGTACCTCGCCTGCCGGAAGAGCGATTCGCCCGAATTCCGCTACAGCGGCGTCATGCTCGCGCTGGTGCACGCCGAAAACCGGCTCTACGCCACGGACAGGGAGCTTTTCTGGCAGGTGGACGCGCTGCTTTCCGACGGGGTCCGCCGCGACTTCGCGGCGAACAACGCCTACTGGGCGCGGTTCGAGGGCCCGGTCGCCGAGGTCAGCACCGCGGTCAACAACACCTACCTGCGCGCCAACAACCAGTCGGACGGCGTCAAGAGCTACGGCCGGATGGTCGATCTGCTGCTCGCCGACTACCGGCAGCGGCACGGGCTCACCTGATAAAACGGAAAACCGGCCCCGCTTTCTCAAACGAGAAAGCGGGGCCGGCTTCTTCAAACCTGATTATTTCGGCTCGATCGAGACGAGCTGGAGGAAGGGCATGCCGTTGAGACGGTTGACACGGAAGGTGAAGAGGGAGGTGCGCGCGGGGGTCAGGTAGGAGGTGTCCCCCTCCTCGAAGAAGTCGACGTCGTAGGCGATGCCGCCGTCGGGCGCGCCCTTCGGTTCGGAGGTCGCGAAGTTCTGCAGCTCCCCTTCATAGCCTAGGGTGTAGCCGTAGGTCTGTGTGTCCGGGTCGTAGCGGGGGGAATCGGTGAAGGCGAAGTCCTCGATGCCGAAGAGGCGCTGGGCCATATCGCCGACCACCGTGTCGGGGATGAGGTAGTTGCCCTTGTCGTCCTGCTCGAAGAAGTAGCCGAGCAGGTCCTTCATCCGGAACGCCTCCATCTGGCAGAAGAAGAGCACGCGGTCGGAATCCAGCCCGGAAGTGGAGGAGAGGCTCTCCGTGCCGCCGAAGTAGTTGAGGAACTGGCTCAGCGACTGGTTGATGAGCTTCATGTCCGCGTCGGTCAGCTCGGGCAGGGGATATTCCGGTTCCTGCTCGTCCGGCTCGGACGACTGGGGCTCCGGCTTCTCCGGTTCGTCGGCGGGTTCCTCCGGCTCGCTCAGGGAAACCGGCTCCTCCACGGGGGTGGGGGCGGCCTCCCGCGAGGCGCAGCCCGGCAGGGCCAGCGACAGGATCAGAAGCACGCAGAGCGTGCCGGTTAAAAATCTTTTCATTAAAACGCCTCCTGACGTCGTCATTCTGTTTGCTACTTATTTTATCATGCGCCGGGCGCGCGGTCAACCGGCCACCGTACCGCCCACGGTTCGGCCGGGGTGGGGGACGCGGATGGCCGACAGGAGCCGGCTTTTGCAATGGCCTTTGTATTTCCCCGGCGCACAGGCCGCCGCAGGGCACCGCATACAGGATTTAGTGCACCGGGGGGCAAAATTTGGCAATAAAGGCTATTGATTGCGTCGGGGATAAGTGCTATTATAGTAAAAATATAACCGCCTGCGAGGGCGCGGAATACTGATGAGATGAGGAATGGAGGACGTATGCTGAATACGAATGCAAGTGAAAAATTCACGAAGGAAGGGCTTACCTTCGACGACGTGCTGCTGGTTCCCGCGCGTTCCGAAGTGGTCCCTGCGGATGTGGACATCTCCACCGAGCTGGTGAGGGGAATCCGGCTCAACTCCCCCTTTCTGACCGCCGCGATGGATACCGTCACCACCTCCAAAATGGCGATCGCGATCGCGCGTGAGGGCGGCATCGGCATCATCCACAAGAACATGAGCATCGAACGGCAGGCCGACGAGATCGACACCGTCAAGCGTTCGGAAAACGGCGTCATCGCCAATCCGTTCTATCTCTCGCCCGAGCATTTCGTCTACGACGCGGATGAGATCATGGGCAAGTATAAGATTTCCGGCGTGCCCATCTGCGAGGACGGCAAGCTCGTCGGCATCCTCACCAACCGGGACCTGCGCTTCCTCGAGGACTACGGCATCAAGATCAAGGAGGTCATGACCAAGGACCACCTGGTCACCGCTCCGGTCGGCACCACCCTCGACGACGCCCGCCAGATCCTGCGCAAGCACAAGATCGAAAAGCTCCCGATCGTCGACGGCGAGGGATACCTGCGCGGACTCATCACGATCAAGGACATCGAAAAAGCGGTCCAGTACCCCAATTCCGCGCGTGACAGGGGCGGTCGGCTGCTGGCGGGAGCCGCGGTCGGCATCACCCACGACTATATGGACCGTGTGGACGAGCTGATCAAGGCGAGCGTCGACGTGCTCGTGCTCGATTCCGCCCACGGGCAGCAGACCAATATTTTCACTTGCCTCAAGAGCATCAAGCAGAAATACCCTGAAATCCCCATCATCGCCGGCAACGTGGCCACCGCCTCCGGCACCGAGGACCTCATCAGGGCGGGCGCGGACGCGGTCAAAGTCGGCATCGGCCCCGGCTCGATCTGCACCACCCGCGTCGTCGCGGGCATCGGCGTGCCGCAGCTGACCGCCGTCTATGACGCGGCCTGCGCCGCCGCCAAATACGGCGTGCCCGTCATCGCGGACGGCGGCATCAAATATTCGGGCGACATCGTTAAGGCGCTTGCCGCCGGCGCGTCGACCGTCATGCTCGGCTCGCTACTCGCGGGCTGCGCCGAAAGCCCGGGAGAGGTCGAGATCTACCAGGGCCGCAGCTTCAAGGTCTACCGCGGCATGGGCTCGCTCGCAGCGATGGGCGAGGGCTCGAGCGACCGCTACTTCCAGGAGGGCAAAAAGAAATTTGTCCCCGAGGGCGTCGAGGGCCGCGTCCCCTACAAGGGCACCGTGGCGGACACGATCTACCAGCTGATCGGCGGAATCAAGGCCGGCATGGGCTACACGGGCTGCAGGACGATCCCCGACCTGCACGAGCGCGCCCAGTTCATCAAGATCACCGGCGCGGGGCTCAAGGAGAGCCATCCGCACGATATCTACATCACCAAGGAAGCCCCCAACTATTCCCTCAATCCGTAATCTCAAATATCCCCCGGCCTTGCCGGGGGATATTTATTTCCTGTGGCAATCTTTTGGGGATTTTGTTATAATGGAACCAACAAGGCGGAGGAGGTGCGCGCATGGAGATCGGCGTGATCGGGCTGGGCGGCAGCGGCCGCGCGGTCGTCGGGCAGCTGCTGGAAAAGACGGCGCGCAACCTCTCCGTCTACGACCCGGACGGAAGGGGCGTCCGCCGCGCCGTAAACGTCTGCGCCACGGCGGCGGAGCTCTGCGACCGCTGCGACCGGATCGTGGTAGCGCTCGAAGCCTCCGCCGACCTGACGCGCCTGTGCAACAGCATTGCGCCCTTTGTGCGGCCGGGGCAGATTTTCATCGACCTCACCGACACCTCTCCCGCGCTCGCGCACGCGGCCGCCAACGGGATGCGCCGCCTCGGCGCGGCCTATATCGACTGCGGCGTGTTCGGCAGGGAGGGGCTCGGCGGGCCGTTCCTCCTCTTCGCGGGGGGCGACAGCGAGGCGTTCGCCGCCGCGCTGCCCCTCATCCGCTGCTTCGCGCCCGACTGCCACTATGCGGGCCCGCCCGGCCGCGGACGCGCGATGCGCGTCATCTGCCGGGCGCTTGCCGCGCAGCTCATGCGGGACGTCGACGAGGCCGCCGCGCTCGCCGCCTCCTTCGGCGTGGGGAGGGAGGCCTTCACCTCCGCGCTTGCGTCCTTTGAGCGGATTGCCGACCCGCTCGCGGAGCTTGGGGGCGGACTGCCCGGCTTTTCCGCCGGGGAACTCGCCGGGGACGCGGCGCTCGCCTCAGAGATGGCGCGGCGCGCGGGACTCGAGCTCGGCGGACTCTTCGCCGCCGGGGAGCGCGCAGACGGATAGACGGGAACCGTTGAGCGGGCCGCTTTTTGATTTTGTCCAGAAGCTTGTCCGAGAAATTGATAAGCTGAGAGCGCCGGAGACTTTCGTCTCCGGCGCTCTTGCGTTACGCTTCTTTTCGGTAGGACGCGCGGCCCGCGTCAAAGAGGTTTTGACCGACGCAGTCCGCGGCGGCGATGAGGGGAAAGTCGCGGACGGTGAGGCGTTTGACCGATTCACACCCCAAATCCTCATAGGCGATGACCTCGCAGGAGGTGATGCACTGCGCCGCGAGCGCCCCGGCCCCGCCGATCGCGCAGAGGTAGACGCCGCGGTTCCGGACGATCGCGTCATAGACCTCCCGGGAGCGGCCGCCCTTGCCGATGGTGGCTGTCAGGCCCCGGTCCATCAGCGCGGGGGTGTAGGGGTCCATGCGCCCCGAGGTGGTGGGCCCGCAGGAGCCGATCGCCATGCCGGCGGGCGCGGGGGTAGGCCCAGCGAAGTAGATGCACGCGCCCTCAAGCGGGAAGGGGAGCGTTTCCCCGGCCCTGAGCGCGTCCATGATCCGCTTGTGCGCCGCGTCGCGCGCGGTGTAGATGACGCCCGAGAGCAGGACGCGGTCGCCCGCGCGCAGCTCCGGGGCCTTTTCGGAGAGCGCGGAGGCGTCAATCCGGAAGGTGTTCATCCACGGCACCTCCCAGATATCCGGCTTCGTCCGCGGGCTCGGAGAAGGGCGGCTGCTCCTCGGTGTAGTCCAGCCGCGTGTCGTCGCCAAACTTCTTTTCCACCTGCCGCACGACCTCCTGCATCACGTCGATGCGGTCGTTGAGCACAAAGAGGATTTCCTCGATCGACTTGCGCAGGCGCGCCGCGTCCCCCTTGAAGCTGCCGAGCTCGCTGTAGAAGTTGCGCATGTAGACGTGCGCCTGGTCGGTGATCTGCGCGGCCTTGCCGTTCGCCTCGGCGATGATCTGGTCGGCGTTTCGTTTCGCCTCGATCATCGCGTCGCCGATCTGGCCGGACAGCTCGTCGTACTTTTTGCTCTTGTAGTCGAGGCTCTCCGCCTTGAACTGAAGCTGGCGGCAGCGCTCGATCTGGATCTGCAGCTCGCGTTCGCTGTCGGAAAGCTGTTTTTGCAGGGTCTTGTTCTGGGAATCGAGCTCGGAGATCAGCTCCTGCGCCTGCCGCGCGATGCCGCGCTCCTTTTCAAGCTGCTCGGCCACGGCGGTGAGCTTGCCCTCCTGGTCGGCGAGCTGGGATTCCAGCTTTTTGATGTGCGCGACCTGCGAATCCTGCGCGCGCGCGTATTCCTCCAGCTTCGCGGCATAGTCCGCCTCCGCGGCGTGGAACTGCTCGTTAAGCGCATCGATATAGCTGAGCACCGATTTCTTATCAAAGCCGCCAAATGTGGTGGTCTTAAAAGTCCCCGCTTCTCCCATAATTCGACATCCTTTCCGAAGGTTCGTGGAATGACCTGATAGATATTATCAGTATAGCATGATCCCCCCAAAAAACAAAGGAATATTTTATTGGAGCGGCGCGGGGGAAATCCGTGGGAGGGTGGGCAAAAAATTCCTCTCTTCGCGGCAATATTTCTCGATGTTGCACAATATGATTCCGATTTTTTGTGTGATATACTAAAACAGGTATCATATGGATGGAGGATGTATAGATGAATAAACTGGCCGCATTCGATCTCGACGGGACCCTGAGCCAATCGGACAGGTTCCTGCTGCCCGCATACCGCAGGGCGCTGGAGCTCACGGGGCGCGCCCCCCTGCCGGACAGCCTGCTGATGACCTTGATCGGCGGGACCGCCGCCGACAATGCCAGGGTGATCTCGCCCGACGGTTCGGCGGAAAAATACGAGGAATTCAATTTCCACGTCGTCCAGGCGATCCGGGAGACGATCCCGAAGCTGGCGCGCGCCTATCCGGGGGTGGAAGAAAGCCTCCGGGAACTCCGGAGGCGCGGCTATAAAATCTATCTCTGCTCCAACGCGAGGCGCGAATATACCGACCTCGTCCTCGGGCAGATCGGGCTTCTGCCCCTCTTCGACGGCACGCCCGACGGCCGGGTGGGCTGGGACAAGCCGCGGCTGCTGGCCCATATCCTAGAGACCGAACGCCCCGGCGCGGCCGTCATGGTGGGCGACCGCCACTTTGACAGGACGGCGGCGCGGGAAAACGGGGTCCCCTTCATCGGCTGCCTCTACGGGCTTTTCCCGGAGGAGGTCGCGGGCGCGGACGCCGAGATCAAAAGCGCGGACGAGCTGCCCGGGGCGGTCGAGCGGCTGACCGCCCGTCAGGCTTCGGCCCGCCCGGGCGCGGCGCCCGTCCAGAGGTAGCGCCCGAGCAGCACGGCGACCGGCGCTGCGAGCATCCCCCAGAAGCCCGCGATTTTGAGCCCGGCGTACATGGCGGTGATCGTCACGATGGGGTGCAGGCCGATCTGGCTGCCCACGATGCGCGGCTCGAGGATGTTGCGCAGCACCTCGATGAGCGCGAAGAGCAGGACGAGCCCCACGCCGCCCACGAGATCTCCCCCCGCGATCAGCACGATCCCCCACGGGATAAGGATGGTGCCGGTGCCGATGAGGGGCAGGATGTCGAGCAGGGCGATGGCGGCGGCCACCGGCAGCACGTACTGGAAGCCGAGCAGCCACAGCCCGGCGAGCAGCTCCAGGAAGGTGACCGCCACGATGATCGTGTAGGCGCGCACCATCTTCCACACCGTCTCCCGCCCGAACCGCTGCAGCCCGCGCAGGCGTTCCTCCCATCTGCCGGGAAAGAGCCCGCAGAGAAAGGCGCCCACCTGCCGGTAGCCGGTCGCAGTGAGCATGCTGATCACGACGGTGAAGACCGCCGCGATCAGAAGGAGAGGCAGCTTCGCCGCCAGCCCGGCGGCCCAGCTCACAAGGTGGGTGGAGCCGTCGACCGCCGCCTGGCGGATGGCGTCCGACACCGCGCCCGAAAACTGTTCGAGCCCGCCCTCCGCCGAGGCCCCGAACCGCCCGGCGAGTCCGTAAAACCAGCCGCTCAGCCGGTCGAACAGCGGCGCGACGTTTTCGGAATAGAGCGCGGGCAGGCGCAGCAGAAGCTCGTAGAGCTGGGCGAGCAGGATGGTGAGGAAGAGGACGAGCATCCCCGCCGCCGCGAGGTAGAAAAAGACAAGCACGAGGACGGCTGCGCAGGACTCCCTCATATGCGTTTTTTTGGCGAGCCTCAGGGTCGCGGGGCGCAGCAGCGCCGCCACTCCCGCGCCGAGGAAGAAGGGCAGCGTCCAGCAGAGCAGATAGCGCACGGCAAAGTAGGCCGCCGCGCCGAGCGCCGCATAATAGAGGATATCCACCACGACGCGGAATTTGTCGTCCGCCTGCACGCCGCCGCCTCCCTTCAACAAAATGGTTCCTATAAAGGGTATGCAGGCGGCGACGAAAAAACACCGGTTTGGGCGGCGCGAAAAACATTGGCAGGACTGCTGCCGGAATGGAAAAAATCCAGCCAGTCCGTTCCCTCTGGACATCTTCACCAGAACCAATCCGCAAAATCTGCGAATCTGTGATAAAGTGACGGTTTACTTTAGCGGGTGGGTGTGGTATAGTGTATTTGGCTGTAATACAAAAGTGTGCGAGGGGTGGACGATTTGGCCGAAAATTTGAAGTTCCTGCTGGTCGACGCGCAGGTTTTGCCGGATGTATTCCTCAAGGTCGTGCAGGCGAAGATGCTCTTGGCGCAGGGCAAGGCCAAAAGCTCCTCGCAGGCGGCGCAGATGGCGGGCATTTCCCGCAGCGCGTTCTATAAGTATAAGGACGCGATCTATCTGTACGACGAGCGGATGAACGAGAACCTCGTGACCTTCTATCTGACGCTCGAGGACCGCCCCGGCGTGCTTTCCTCGCTGTTGAGCTCCTTTTACAAGGCCGGCGCGAACATCATCACCGTCAACCAGAACATCCCGGTCGACGGCGTGGCGATCGCGACGGTGTCGGTGCGCACCAACCAGTCGAGCCTCTCCCGTGCGGAGATGATCGAGATGCTCGGCGCGCTCGACGGGATCGTCGAGGCCAAGACGATCTGATCCCCTTCCCGTCAAAATACGTTTGGAGGTACCATGTCATGATCAACATCGCGGTTTTGGGCTGCGGCACCGTCGGTTCCGGCGTTGTCGACGTGTTTTTCAAAAATAAGGAGAGCCTTGAAAGAAAGGCGGGACAGGAGCTCGATCTCAAGTACATCCTCGATGTGCGCGATTTCCCCGACAGCCTCTACGCCGACCGGTTCGTCAAGGACTTCAACATCATCCTGAACGACGACAGCGTTTCGATCGTCGTCGAGGTGATCGGCGGGCTCGAGCCCGCCCACGAATATACCCGCGCCTGCCTCGAGCGGGGCAAGAGCGTGGTCACCTCCAACAAGGAGCTGGTCGCGCAGTACGGCGCGGAGCTTCTGGAGATCGCCCACAGCCGCCATGTCAACTACCTCTTTGAGGCGAGCGTCGGCGGCGGCATCCCGATCATCCGCCCGCTGCACATGTGCCTGGCGGCCAACCGCATCGAGGAGATCGCCGGCATCCTCAACGGCACCACCAACTTCATCCTGACCAAGATGTTCCGCGAGGGCGTCACCTTCGACAGCGCGCTCGCGCTCGCCCAGAAGCTCGGCTATGCCGAGCGCAATCCCGCCGACGACGTCGAGGGCAAGGACGCCTGCCGCAAAATCTGCATCCTCGCCTCGCTGGCGTTCGGTTCCCACGTCTATCCGCGGGACGTCTACGCCGAAGGGATCACAAAGATCACCCAGGAGGACGTGGCCTACGCGGCCGGGTGCGGCAGCGTCATCAAGCTGATCGGCCGCGCCAAACGGGGCGCGAACGGCGCGCCCATCACCGCCATGGTGACCCCCGCCTTCGTCAGCCACGACAGCCAGCTCGGCAACGTGGACGACGTCTTTAACGGCATCCTCGTGCGCGGCGACGCGACGGGCGACGTCGTCTTTTACGGCAAGGGCGCGGGCAAATATCCGACCGCCTCGGCGGTGGTCGGGGACGTGATCGAGTGCGCCAAGGCAACCGACACGAGCCCCTCGCTGCGCTGGGAGAAGTCGAACGGCGGCAACGTCGCCCCGCGTGAGGACAACGTCACCGCGATGTATCTGCGCTGCCGCTCCTTCGAGAGCAATTCGCTCGAGGACGCAGTGGAGCTCTTCGGCAAGGTCAAGGCGCTCTCCCGCGACGGCAAGCCCTCCAACGAGGCCGCCTTCATCACACCCGCCGCGGCCGAGCGGGAGATCGACGCCGCCTGCAAAAAGCTCGAGGAGAAGGGCGTGACGATCCTCAGCAGGATCCGGGTGCTCGACTATTGATGCTGAAGCTGCGTATCCCGGCCACCAGCGCCAACATCGGGCCGGGCTTCGACTCGATCGGTCTGGCGGTCGGCCTCTATAACTATGTCACGCTGGAGGAGTACGACGGGCTTGTCATCGAATCGCTCGACGGCAGGGAGATCCCCACCGGCGAAACGAACCTCGTCTATACGACCGCGAAACGCCTCTACGAGCTGTGCGGGGTGCCCTTCCGGGGGCTCAAGATCGGCCAGATCAACAACATCCCGCTGACGCGCGGGCTGGGCTCCAGTTCGGCCTGTGTGATCGCCGGGCTCAAGGGCGCAAACCGCCTGATGGGGAACCCCGTTTCGGACGACGAGCTTTTAAACCTTGCCGCCGGGATCGAGGGGCATCCCGACAACTCCACCCCCGCGCTGACCGGCGGGCTTGTCACCGCCGTCTTCGACGGGAAAAAGGTGTGGTACGTCAAGCAGGAGATCAAAAATGACCTGCGCTTTGTCGCGATCATCCCCGATTTCGAGCTGTCGACCACCAAGGCGCGCGGCGTCCTGCCGGATACGGTGCCCCGCCGGGACGGGGTCTTCAACCTCGCCCGCGCCGCGCTCATGTCCGTCTCCCTCTACAGCGGGAACTACCAAAACCTGCGCGTCGCGGCGGACGACCGGCTGCACCAGCCCTACCGCATGGGGCTTGTGAAGGGCGGCAGGGAAGTGATGGACGCCTGCTTCCAGCTGGGCGCCTACGCGGCCTACCTGAGCGGCGCGGGGCCCACCATCATGGCGATCGTCGACGCGAACCTGCGCGATTTCGGGGACTGCGTCGCCCGGAGGCTGCCCGAATTGGGACTGGACGGCTGGCAGGTGCATACACTGTCTATAGACAATACCGGCACCGTCATCGAACGGGTATAGAATAAGGCACAGGATCGCTTTTGGGCACGGGTAGCGCCCGCTGCTGGGACGATGCGGCGGGCCTGATACAAAGTTTTGAAGGGGTCCCGGAGAACTTTTTCAAATTTCGGCCCCAGGCACGGGCAGCGCCCGCTGCTGAGGCGGTGCGGCGGGCCTGATACAAAGTTTTGAAGGGGTCCCGGGGAACTTTTTCAAATTTCAGCCCCAGGCACGGGCGGCGTCCGCTGCTGAGGCGGTGCGGCGGGCCTGATACAAAGTTTTGAAGGGGTCCCGGGGGAACTTTTTCAAAAGTTCCCCCGGGCGTACTACATAGATCTGGAGGAAAACCATATGAACCTGGTTGTACAGAAGTTCGGAGGGTCGTCCGTGAAGGATTCCGAACGCATCTTCAACGTGGCGCAGATCATCTCCGACACCTACCGCGCGGGGAACAACGTGGTGGCGGTCGTCTCGGCGCAGGGCGACACGACCGACGACCTCATCGCGAAGGCGCAGGAGATCAATCCGATGGCCTCCAAGCGGGAGATGGACGTCCTGCTCTCCACGGGAGAGCAGATTTCCATGTCGCTGTTGGCGATGGCGATCGAACGGATGGGGCTGCCGGTCATCTCGCTGACGGGATGGCAGGCCGGATTCCTGAGCGATTCCACCCACGGCGCGGCGCGCATCCGCCGCATCAACAAGGAGCGGCTCGACAATGAGCTTGCCAAACGAAACATCGTGATCGTGGCGGGATTCCAGGGGATCAACCGCTATGACGATATCACCACCCTCGGCCGCGGCGGTTCGGATACGAGCGCGGTCGCGCTGGCGGCGGCGCTGCACGCCGATCTCTGCCAGATTTACACCGACGTCGACGGCGTCTATACCGCCGACCCACGGCTCGTCCCCGGCGCGCACAAGCTCGACGAGATCACCTACGACGAAATGCTCGAGCTCGCGACGCTCGGCGCAGGCGTGCTCCACAACCGCTCGGTGGAGATGGCGAAAAAATACAATGTCAACCTGGAGGTGCTCTCCAGCTACACCAAGAACCCGGGCACCAAGATTAAGGAGGCTGTCAAAGTGGAAAAGATGCTCATCAGAGGGGTGGCGCGCGATAACGACGTGGCCCGCATTTCGATCATCGGGGTGCCCGACCAGCCCGGTATCGCGTTCAAGATCTTCTCCCAGCTTGCCGCGAAAAAGGTCAACGTCGACATCATCCTCCAGTCGATCGGCCGTGACGACACCAAGGACATCAGCTTTACCGTCAACCGTTCCAACAAGCAGCTCGCGCTCGAATTGATGGAGGACATCAACGAGCGCTGCGGCGGTAAGGGCATTATCTGCGACGACAATATCTCCAAAGTCTCGATCGTGGGGGCGGGGATGCAGTCCAATCCCGGCGTGGCCTCCAAGATGTTCGAGGCGCTCTCGGAGGCGAACGTCAACATCCAGATGATCTCCACGAGCGAAATCAAGATTTCGGTGCTCGTGGCGCTTGCCGACGGCGAGCGCGCGGTGAACGCGATCCACGACGCCTTCGACCTCTGAGGAAAAGACTGCAAACGCCGCCGGGAAACCGGCGGCGTTTTCGCGCGGCGGGGCGGCGGAGAATCCGTCCGCGCGAAGCGCGGCTCCGCCGCCCCGGCCCCTGATTCACGCCGCGCCCCATTAAAAAAGCCGCCCCACGCGGGGCGGCTTTTTCAGACCGTTTGTTACGCGGCATCCTGCGCAGAGGAGGAGGTCTCCTCCTCCGCGGGGCCGAGGTCGGCGGGGTAGGCGTCCACCTCGAGGGTTTTCTCGGTGTCGCCGTTCACGGCGGCGGTGGACAGGATCTGCCCGACCAGCAGGCGGAAGTTGTTGGAGGAGACGGTCGCGCCCGCGACGGTGTCCATCTCGACCGGGTCGCCGTCCGCGGCGTCCAGATTGGAGCGCAGCTCCCTGGTATACGCCTCGGGATTGACGCCGGTCTTTTCCTCCATCTGAGCGGCCATTTCCGCGTCCTGCGATTTGAGCTTGTTTTCGTCCTCCTTGGAGACCGCGTCGAACTCCTTGACCGAAACCCTGTCACCGCGGATCTGGACGACGACGTAGTCCTTCCAGCCGTGCTCGTCAAATTCCTTCATCTGCGCCTTATAGGTGCCGTCGACATAGCGCGGGGCGGTGACCTGGGTGCCGCCTCCCGAAATCATGCTGGCAAGCAGGAGCTGCATCAGCTTCTGGAAGGACTTCGCGGCGGCCGCGCCGCCCGTCGGGACGGAGAGGCTGTCAAGGTTTTCATTTGAGTCGGTGAACGCCTTGGCGATCGCCGGGTAGTAGACGGAAGGGGAGTCGGCCGCGCCCTCCTTATTGAGGTCGGGATCGTCGGTGATGAGGACGGTGGGATCCGATTCCTTCTGGGCGTTGAAGTCGATGTCAGTGATCAGGCCGTCCTTGACGGTGAGGCGGACGTACTCCTTCCAGCCGCTCGCGCTGAAGGAGGGCATGACCGCCTCATAGCTGCCGTCCTCATATTTGCCGAGCACAGCGGGGGTGTGGTCGCCCGCCTTGGCAAATTTGAGCGCGGTGCGCATCATGCGCATGAACCGGTAGGTGTGCTCCTCCGCGCCTTCAACCGGCTCCATCCGCTCAAGGTCGCCCTCCACCGCCTCGTATTCCGCGACGATGTCCTTCACCTGGGCGTTGGCCTTGGCCTCGTACTCCGATTCTCCGGCGGAGGCGGCTTCGGGGGACACCGTGTCCGACGATGCGGCCGATTCCGCGGGAGCGGAGGCCGCGTCCCCGGAGGCTTCTTCCGGTGGGGCCAGCGAAACGTCCTCCCTGCAGCCCGCCTCGACGATCGTGATCTCGTCGTTTTTGATCGAAATGGTCAGGTAATCGAGCGTGCGGTCGAGCGCGGGGACGGCGTAGGAGACGGCGTATTCCCCGTCCTGGTAGTCGTAGACCGGTGCCGCGGGCTCGGGCGGAGCGGGCTCCGGCTCGGGTTCGTTCCGTTTGCAGGCGGAGAGCGCGCCGATCAGCAGCGCCGAAACAAGGAGCAGGGAAACGACTTTTTTCATGGATAAGCCTCCGATATTTGACGGTTTTCCCGCGCGAATTTTGGTCCGTAATAAATTTAATAGGCCGCGGCCCGGGGACAGGCCGCATGGCCTATTTTTTATTGCTGTATAACGAAAAAATTATACCATTTTGACGGTGGCAAGTCAATGACGCGCGCCTGCCCGAAGGCCCGGCCAAAATCAGGAAGCCCGCCTTCCATACGCTGGCACACGGTATAATCGGCGCGTTGGCAGAAATGCTAATACAAGCTGTATCCGCATAAAAATTGGAGCGGCCGCCGTTTTCGGCGGCCGCCCCGCGCGCCTGCCGGGCGTCCCGGGAGGGACTATTTCGCGGCGGGCTCGGACGCGATGGGGGTTTCCGGGGCGCCGAGCGGCGCCTCGACGAGCGCGTCCCCGCCGTCCGTAGGAGCGTCCGCCGCAGGCATGGGCAGCTCGCCCGCCTCGGGCGCGGTGTAGGGGGAGATCTCCCACGCGGCGCTCTGGGGAGGCAGGCTGCGGGTCGAAGCGGGGCTGTGGAGCACATGCAGCTTGTCGCCCGCCTTGAGGGAGGCAAAGTCGAGGTAAAACTGGGTGCTTTCATCATAGTGGAAGACGTACTGCATCCCGTTTTCCGTCAGCGGGTCGAGCAGAAGGGAGCCGCTGCCTTCCTTTTCGGGGTCGGGGGTGATCTCGGCGAGCGTGCCGTTGTAGATGACGAGGTCCTCCGAGATCAGGTCGTTGACCGCGATGGCGTCCACCGCGCCCGTCTCGTCCGGTTCCCCGCCGTAATAGACCTCGAGGAACGCGCCGTTGCCCAGCTGGGTGCCGTCAAAGCTGTAGCTGGTGTTCTCCGTGAGGGTCACCTTCAGTTCCGGCAGAAGGCCGGAGCCGGCGGCCCGGCGCATCAGCAGGACGGTCTGTCCCGCGTCGTCCACCGCGAAGTCCTCGACAGTGCCGAGGAAGCGGGAGGCGTCCGCCACGGAAAACCGCTCCTGTCCGGGCAGGGCGGCGGGTTCCGCCTCATTTTCCTCCGGATTCGAGGACTCCTCCGCGGGTTCGGAAGCGGAGGGCGCCGGCGCACCCGGCTCGGCGGGCGTTTCGGGCGCGCCGCAGGCTGCGAGGGAGGCGGCGGTGGCGAGGGCGAGTAAAAGCGTCAGTACTTTTTTCATAGTTACCTCATTCATTCGTAATTTGATGGCAGGAATCACCTGCAAACAAACAGTGCGCGGCGCCTTCGATTTTACTGCAAGGAAAACCGCCTGTTGAAAAATGACGGTTTTTGTGGTATCATTAGCACACTTTCTAAATGGCGCGGCCTGCCGCGCCGCGAACGAACTCCGCGCCCGCCGCTGACGGGCGGGGCCGCGGCCCCAGAATGCAGCCCGGCAGGGGAAGGGACGTGTGAGGCCATGCCGAATCTCAAATATGTGGCAAAGCGCATCGCAGGAATGGATTTCGGCGCGATGCTGGACACCGCGCGCACCGTAAAGGAACGAACGGGCAGGGGCGTGCTGCCCACGCTTGTGGATATGGCCGCCTGCGGCTTCAAATACCAGGCGGGATATATGGACTACCTCGTTTTTGAATTCTATAACCTCACCGCCGCCCAGCGGAAGACCTACATCACGCGCGGCAAAAACAACGAGTATGTGCGCCTTCTAAACCCCCGCGAGCACTGGCACCTGCTCGAGGACAAGGTCGAGTTCCTCAGGCGGTTCGACGGCTACCACGGGCGCGACTGGATCGACCTGCGGGAGGCCGACCGCGCCGGGTTCGAGCAGTTCTGCGAGGAACATCCCCGCGTCGTCGCAAAGCCGCTCGACGGCACCTGCGGGCGCGGCATCGAGTTCATCGAGACGGGCACGCGGATCGTCGGGCTCTACGACATGCTCCGGGAGGGAAGACAGTACCTCGTCGAGGAGTTCATCGTCCAGCACCCGGACATCAGCCGCATCTACCCGCTGTCGGTCAACACCCTGCGCCTTGTGACGATCAGCCGCGGGGGGGAGGCGCGCCTCGTCTTCTCGAGCATGCGCATCGGCAACGGCAAGCGGGTCGACAACCTCAACAGCGGCGGCATGGCGGTGCTGGTGGACGAGCAGACGGGCAAAATCTGCACCCCCGGCGCCGACAAGGACGGCAAGGCGTATTTCCAGCACCCGATGACGGGCGTCGATTTGATCGGCTGCGAAATCCCGATGTACCATGAGGCGGTCGACCTCGTCAAAAAGGCCGCGCTGCACATCCCCGAGCTCGGCTATATCGGCTGGGACGTGGCGATCACCGAAGACCGTCCCGTCATGATCGAGGCGAACCACTTCCCCGGACACGATATCTACCAGTTTCAGGTGCACCTCGGCCCCGACCGCCTGGGGCTCGTCCCGCGCTTTGACGCGGCCGTCAGGGGGCTTCCGCCCCCGTGTCAGAAAGGAGAATCCTCATGAGTATGGTGGCGGCAAGCTTTCTTCCGTTTCTTTTGGTCATCGGCCTCTACGCGCTTTTTCTCTGGATCTTCTACCTGATCATCAAGGCGGCCGTCAAAAACGGCATCCGCGATGCGCGGATGGACCCCGCCACGGGCGACTGGCTCTACCGCGTCCTGCGCGGCGCCGTAAAGGACGCGCTCGAGGACCACGCGGGGCAGCGGCCGCCCGCCGCCCCGCAGGGCTCCGGCACGCCCGGGGACCCGCCCGCCGGCAGCTGACCTACATAAAAAACAACCGCCCGACGGGCGGTTGTTTTTTATTTCGGGATATGCCGGGCGCGTGCGCTCAGGAGAGCAGGAGGCGGTCGTTGTCCCCCTCGGTTTCGCTGTGGGCGCGGAAAAGCTCGAGCAGCCCGTCGACCGTCATGCCGGCGCGCTCCTCTCCCGACAGGTCGAGGACGACGCGCCCTTCGTCCATCATAATCGTGCGGTTTCCCATCTCGAGCGACTGCTGCATGTTGTGGGTGATCATCATCGTCGTGATACGGTCCCGCTCGACGATTTTTCGGGTGAGCTCGGAGACCTTCTCGGCGGTGCCCGGGTCGAGCGCCGCCGTGTGCTCGTCGAGCAGCAGCAGCTTGGGCGGCACGATCGTCGCCATCATGAGCGTCACCGCCTGCCGCTGGCCGCCCGAAAGAAGGCCCATCTTGGTTTTGAGCCGGTCCTCCAGCCCAAGCCCCAGCTCGGAGAGCTTTTCGCGGAAAAATTCCTCGTCCTTTTTGCTGAGGCCGAGGCTTACCCCCTTCTTGATGCCGCGCAGGTAGGCCATCGCGAGGTTTTCCTCGATCGTCATGTTGGGCGCGGTGCCCGCCAGCGGGTCCTGGAAGAGCCGCCCGATCTGCCGCGCGCGCTTGTAGTCCCGCAGGAAGGTGATGTTTTTGCCGTCGAGCAGGATATTTCCCGCGTCGATGAGAAAATTTCCGGCAATCGCGTTGAAGAGGGTGGACTTGCCCGCGCCGTTGCCGCCGATAATCGTGACAAAGTCGCCCGGCGCGAGGACGAGGTCGACGTCCACGAGGGCACGCCGCTCGTTGGGGGTGCCGGGGAAGAAGGATTTGTGGACCTTTCTAAGCTCCAACATCCTTGGCCGCCTCCTTCATCAGTTTATGGAGCCGGCAGCGGTCGGCCACCACCGGATAGGAGATCGCCAGCGTGACGATGACCGCCGAAATCAGCTTGAGGTCGGAGGCCGCCATGCCGCGCGCCATGACGAACGCGTAGATGATGCGGTAGATGATCGCGCCGAGCACGACGGCGAGGATGTTGCGGGGGACGCTGGGCTTGCCGAAGATCGCCTCACCGATGATGAGGGAGGCGAGCCCGATGACGACCATGCCGACGCCGGTGTTCATGTCGGCGGAGTTCTGGTACTGGGCGATCAGCCCGCCCGAAAGCCCGACGAGGGCGTTGGCAAGGCCGAGGCCGAGGAATTTCATCCGGTCGGTGTTGATCGAGGAGGAGCGCACCATCGTCTCGTTGTCGCCGGTGGCGCGGATGCACAGCCCCGTCGAGGTGCGGAAGAAGAGGACGAGGAGGAGGCAGACGAGCGCCGCCGCGGCGAGCACGGCGAGCAGCTTGCCGAAGGCGAACCCTGAGACGGGGGTAAAGACGGTGTCCACCCGGAGCAGGGAGACCATCGAGCGTCCGCCCATCACCCGCAGGTTGATGGAATAGAGCCCGGTCATCGCGAGGATGCCCGCGAGGATCGGCTGGATTTTCAGCTTGGTCTGCAAAAAGGCGCTCACCATGCCGGCGCACCAGCCCGCCGCGACGGCGAACAGGATGCCGAGCCAGGGGTGGGCGGCGTCGGTGAAGACGGCGGAGACGGCCGCGCCGAGGGTGAAGCTGCCGTCGACCGTCAGGTCGGGGATATCGAGGACGCGGTAGGAGACGAAGAGGCCGAGCGCGACGAGCGCGTAGATGAGCCCCAATTCCACGGCGCCCTGCAGGGCGAACAGGGTCATATGGCAAAACCTCCTGCGGACGCGAAACCGTGCGGGACCGGACGGTCCCGCACGATCGCACGGCGGTAATGGATTATTCGACCACCTGCGCGGTGGAGAGAAGCTCGTCGGGGATGGTCACGCCGATCGCCTCGGCGGTGGTGGTGTTGACGACGGTCGCGAAGTTCCGGAGCGTCTCAACGGGAATCTCCGACACGGGCGTGCCCTCGAGCACCTGCACGGCCATGGCCGCGGTCTGATTGCCGAGCTGGACGTAGTTGACGCCGATCGTTGCCAGCCCGCCGTCGATGACCATCGAGTCGGCGCCGACGTAGACGGGAATCTTCGCGGCCTTGGCGACCTCGGCCAGCGCGGGCATCGCGGTGGCGACGGTGTTGTCGATGGGGGAGTAGAGCGCCTGGCACTTGCCGGCGAGCGCCTGCGCCGCCTGCTGGACCTCGCCCGAGTTGGTGACGTTCGCCTCGACGTATTTGAGGCTGTTCGCGTCGCAGTAGGCCTTGGCCTCCTCGATGACCGACACCGAGTTGACCTCGCCGAGGTTGTAGAGCATGCCGACCGTCTCGACGCCGGGGGTGAGCTGCTGCATCAGCGCGAACACCTGGTCGACCGGGATCGCGTCGGAGGTGCCGGTGATGATGCCGTCGGGCTTATCGGGGTCGGCCACCAGCTTGGCGGCGACCGGGTCGGTGACGGCGGAGAAGACGAGCGGGATCTCCGGCGCGTTGGAGGCCGCGGCCTGCGCCGACGGGGTCGCGATCGCGACGATCAGGTCCTTCCGGTCGCCCGCGAACTTCTGGCAGATCGTGTTGAGGTTGGAGGTGTCGCCCGAGGCGTTCTGGTAGTCGTAGTCGACCTTGTCTTCCCCGTAGCCGAGCCGCGCCATCTCATCCAGGAAGGAGGTGCGGATCTGGTCGAGGGAGGGGTGTTCCATGACCTGCACAATACCGACCTGGAGCTTTTTGCCGCTTTCGGGCGCGGCGTCCTCGGCGGGAGCGGCCTCGGAGGCGGACGCGGCGTTATCGGAGGGCGCGGCGGGTTCCGACGGGGCGGAACCGCAGCCCGCGAGGAGCGAGAGGGAAAGGGAGAGGGTGAGCAGCAAAGCAAACAGCTTTTTCATGATGATTTCTCCTTACACATAAAATTTGGTGAAAATTTTATGTTGGGGTGGGACCCTGCCGGGGGTTTGACCATCTGCCGCTCTCCGGAAAGCAACAAAAAACACCCGTCCTTCTGCAAGGACAGGTGTCAAACCTGCGGTACCACCTTGATTGATGCGCCGTGAAACACATCCACTCAATCAGAGCGCCAACACGCCCTTTGCCGGTTAACGCTGGCCTGCGTCGCGGGATACTCGGCTTTCGCCTTTCATCGCGCCCTCGGGAGTCCATTTGTCCGCCCCGCGTTCCGGCCGGGCTCTCAGCCTGCCCCGGCTCTCTGTGCGTGCGCCTGCGGTTTTATCTCTCCGTCTTTGGTTTATGACAAATATTAAAGCACAATCCGTCCGGGTTGTCAAGCCCCGGCGAAAAATCCGGTCAACAAATCCTATGCGCCGGGGCAAAAAAAGGTGTCACTCCCGGCTTTGGAGGCCCTCGTAGCCCCTGGCCTCGAGCAGCGCGTCGGCCAGCGCGAGCGCCGCGGCCGCCTCGACGACCGGCACCGCGCGCACCACGACGCAGGGGTCGTGCCTGCCCTTGACGATCAGCTCCCGCTCGGCGTTTTCGCGGAAATCGACGGTACGCTGAGGCTTTGCAATCGACGCGGTAGGCTTGAAGGCGGCCCGCAGGAGGATTGGCATGCCCGACGAGATGCCGCCGAGGATGCCGCCCGCGTGGTTCGTTTCGGTGACGACCCTCCCGCCCGCGAGACGGAAGGGGTCGTTGTGCTCGCTGCCGCGCAGCCCGGCGGCGGCAAATCCGTCGCCGAATTCGAGCCCCTTGACCGCCGGGATGCCGAAGACGATCGAGGCGATGCGGTTTTCGAGCCCGTCGAACATCGGGGAACCGATCCCGGCGGGGAAGCCGACCACGCCGCATTCGACCACGCCGCCCACCGAATCGGTGGACATGCGCGCGGCTTCGATCTGCTCCCGCATCTTTTCGCCCGCCGCCGCGTCCAGGGTGGGGAAGTTGGACGCGCCGGGACGCAAAAGCGTCTCCCGGTCGAGCGAGACGGGGTCGAAGGGCGCGTCCGCGATGCCCGCGCACCGCGCGATATGCGCGCCCACAAAGACGCCCTCCCGCGCGAGCAGCTGCTTCGCGATCCCTCCCGCGAAGACGAGGGGCGCGGTCAGCCTTCCGGAAAAATGCCCGCCGCCGCGCACGTCGTTCCGGCCCGCGTAGCGAAGAAAGCCGGTGTAGTCGGCGTGGCCCGGCCGCGCGGTGGAGGAAAACTCGCCGTAGTCGGACGAGTGGGTGTCGTTGTTGCGGATGAGGGCGGCCAGCGGCGTGCCGGTCGTGACGTCGCCGCGGATCCCCGAGAGCAGCTCGGGCCGGTCGGTTTCACGTCTGGGGGTGGAGGTCCTGTCCCGGCCGGGCGCGCGCCGCGCCATAAAGGCGGCCAGCTCCTCCCGGTCGATGGAAAGCCCCGCCGGCAGCCCGTCGATCACGACGCCGATGCCAGGGCCGTGGCTCTCCCCAAAGATGGAAATTTTCAAATAATTACCCCATGTCGACATCGCAGCGGCCTCCCAGCTTTTTGAGATCGTCAAAGAAATCCGGATAGGATTTGTTGACTGCATGTGCGTCGGTTACGGACACTTTTTCTCCGCACCCCAGCGCCGCGACCGCCGCCGCCATGACGATGCGGTGGTCGTTTACGCCCTGCGCGTCCCCGCCGCGCAGCCCGCCGCCGTGGACGACGAGCCGGTCGGGGAATTCCTCCGCCGACCCGCCGAGCGAACGCAGGAGCGCCGCGGTCGACGCAAGCCGGTCGCTCTCCTTGATGCGCAGGCGCGCGGCGTTGTGGATCTCCGTGTCCCCCTCGGCGAACGCCGCCGTCACGGCGAGCACCGGCACGAGGTCTGGAATCTGCCCCGCGTCAATTTTGCAGCCGCGCAGCTTCGCCGCCCTGCAGCGGACGGCGCGCGCGTCCCGCGTGATGTCGGCGCCGAGCCGCCCGAGGATTTCGCAGACGGCGCGGTCCCCCTGCGCGGAGGCGTTTGAAAGCCCCGTGA